>VGSS01000031.1 GCA_016874935.1 Deltaproteobacteria bacterium
AGGGAGCCAAGAAAGCGATCGTCCAGAAAGGCAAGAGTCTTCTTCCCTCGGGTGTGCTGGAGGTGAGGGGCTCTTTTGACCGGGGAGATTCGGTCTCCTGTATTGGGCCTCGGGGAAAGGAGTTTGCTAGAGGGCTGGTCAACTACAGCCTTAAAGAACTTGAGAAGATTAAGGGCCGCCGGACCAGTGAGATCGAAAGAGCCCTGGGCTATAAGTATTCGGATGAGATCATCCACAGGGATGACCTGGTGGTCTTATGACAGAACTGATGGATCTGAAGTCTGAAGTGAAAGGGATGGCAAAACGGGCCAGGGAGGTTTCCTGCCTGCTGGCCAGGCTTTCCACCGATACGAAGAATAATGCCTTATTTGAAATGGCGGATGATCTGGAAAAGAACCAGGGTTTCCTGATCGAAGAGAACAAAAAAGACCTGTCTGCAGGGGAGCAGGCACTCCTCTCTTGTGCGATGATGGACCGGTTGCGAATGACCCCTGCGGTGATCCAGGCAATGGCCAAGGGCCTCCGGGAAGTGGCCCATCTCTCCGATCCCGTGGGAGAGATTGTAAAGATGTGGAGAAGGCCGAATGGATTGACTGTTGGAAGGATGAGGATTCCCATCGGTGTCATCGGAATCATCTATGAATCGAGACCGAATGTGACCGCTGATGCCGCGGGCCTTTGTCTCAAATCCGGCAATGCGATTATCCTCCGGGGAGGGTCAGAGGCTTTTTACTCCAATCAGGCCATCGTCCGTATCCTTCAAAAAGGTTTGGGCAAGGCCGGGATTCCGGGGGAGGCGGTCCAGATCTTTTCCCGAACAGAAAGGGAAGCCATCCAGGAGATGCTCCAGCTCGAAGAGGAGATCGATCTGATCATTCCCAGGGGAGGAGAAGCCTTGATCCGCTTTGTGACGACCCATTCAAAGATCCCGGTCATCAAACATTATAAGGGGGTCTGCCACATCTTCGTCGATGAGACCACGGATCAGGAGATGGCCCTGCGGATCTGCCTCAATGCCAAAGTCCAGCGGCCCGGGGTATGCAATGCCATGGAGACGCTCCTTGTCCATGAGAGGATAGCGGCCGGTTTTCTTCCGAAGATCGCAGAGGCCCTTCGAAAAGAGGGCGTGGAACTGCGGGGATGCCCCGAGACCCGGAAGATTCTCTCCGGAATCAAAGAGGCGAAGGAAGAGGACTGGTATGAGGAGTATTTAGACCTCATCCTCTCCATTCGGATGGTCAAGGGAATTGAGGAGGCAATGAAGCATATTGCCGCCTATGGGTCGCTCCACACGGAGTCGATACTCACCTCCGATTATCAGAACGCCCAGCGCTTTCTGAGGGAGGTGGGATCCTCCTGCGTCCTGGTCAATGCCTCGACAAGATTCAATGACGGGTTTGAGCTGGGTCTGGGCGCGGAGATGGGGATCAGCACCTCCAAACTGCATGCTTTCGGACCCATGGGCCTGGAGGAGTTGACAACGACCAAATTTATCGTCTATGGGGAAGGGCAGATCCGAACATAGAAATCAAGGGAATGTTGGAATACTGGAATATTGGAAAAATGGAAAAACCAATACAAGAAGATTGTATGGTTGCGTAATTTCTAACTCATTATTGATGGTCTCGTAAAAAGTTTGAAAATACACCTTTCTGTCATTCCGGAGAAAGCCGGAATCCAGTCTTTTCGGATAGTTATAAATTCCCTGGACTCCGGTTCCTGCCGCAGGACCGGAGTGACGACTTTTTACGAATTCATCATTATTCCATCATTCCATTATTCCAGAAATGTGGAAATAAAAAACTGGTGATGGGAGGAGAGCAGAGATAGAAAAGAAAGCTGTGGCATCAAAGAAAAAGATTGGGCTCTTCGGAGGGACTTTTAATCCCATCCACCTCGGGCATCTCAGGGGAGTGGAGGAGATTCGGGAGGCCTTTCACCTGGATGAAACCATCTTCATCCCGTCAGCCATCCCTCCTCATAAGTCCGTGGAGGAGATCATCGATGCGAAGCACCGGTTGGAGATGGTGAGACTGGCCATTGCCTCCAATCCATACTTCTCCATCTCTGACATCGAGATCTCAAGGCCCGGGAAATCCTATTCGATCGACACTCTCCGCCATTTTCGCGAGGGGTGCGCCGACGCCTTCTTCTTTATCCTGGGGGGAGATGCCTTTGTGGAGATAGAGACCTGGAAGGATTTTCAAAACCTCTTCACCTTCTGCCATTTCATCGTGATGGCCCGGCCAGGATTCCAAAAAACCCCTGTCGCCACTCAGCTTCCCGGCTCTCTGACCCCTGCCTTTCAATATGATCTCGAAACAAAGGCATGGGTTCATCTCTCGGGATACCATCTCTATTTCAAAGAGATCTCTTTCCTCGACATCTCCTCGACGAAAGTCCGGGAGTTGATCGAAAGGGGAGATTCGGTGAAGTATCTCATCCCTCCCGAGACAGAGACCTATATCCATAAACATGGGCTTTACCGGAAGAGGGGATGAGCGGGTAAAAATTTTTTCATTTTTTTTCATTTTTCTATTGTCATCCTCATTTTTTCTGGTATAATGTCAAACCTAAAATCATTTTCACCGGAGGATATGACTACCGACTCAAAGACAAAATCGCTTCTCTGCCTTAAGGCGGCGATTGAAAAGAAGGCTTTGGACCCGGTTCTTCTCGAGATGAGGGGAATCTCCTCTGTGACGGATTATTTCCTCATCTGTACCGGAAAATCGGATCGTCAGGTCCAGGCCATTGCCAGATCGATTGAGGAGACCCTTGAAAAGAAGGGAATCCGACCCCTCGGCCAGGAGGGGGCAATCCATGGAAAATGGATTCTGATGGATTATAACGATGTGGTGGTTCATATCTTTCTGGAGCCGATCAGAAAGTTCTATGACTTAGAAGGAATATGGGACGATGCGGTTCGCATCGAGCCTCAATTGGGAGCGCAGATTGTCTAAAAAACGGGTGGTTTCGAAAAAATTGAAAAAAAAGATCAATCCCATCAAAAAGAGGTTAGAGAAAGGGATCGATAAGAAAAAAAAGGCGATTCCCTTAAAAAAGGAGACGAAGAAAAAGGTAGATAAGGCAGATAAGATTGATAAAAAGACCCTGTCCCACTTCAAAAAAATCCTTCTCAAGGAGAGGGAACAGATCGTGGGAGAGGTCAAACAGACCTATGCATCTTCCCAGGAGATGGGACAGGATGGGATCCAGGACATAGGAGATGAGGCGGCCAATATCTATAACAAACAGATCCTGCTCAACCTCAACGAGAATGAACGGATGAGACTCCAGGAGGTGGATGAAGCACTCGATCGCATAGGGGGCGGCGACTATGGAATCTGCGATGAGTGCGGCGAGCCTATCAGTCTGAAAAGGCTTGAGGTCCGACCGGTGGCAAAGTACTGTGTGGCCTGTCTGTCAAAGATGGAAAAGGGGAGACTCTAAAGGATGCTGGTGAAACTGCTTTTTATTATCATTCTGGGCCTGATTTCCATCTTCTGCTGGCTTTCTCTGACCAATCCCTTAGATGTCCAATTCCGCTTTTTTGGAAAGATCATCCCCACCGATCTCTCCACCCTCATGATCACCTCTTTTTTGTTGGGTGTCTTGCTCGTTTTTATCAGCACCCTGGTGAGGGATGCCAAGCGCGCCATCGAAGGCTATCGACAATCGAGGAAAAGAAAGAAGGACCAATCCATTAAGGAGGAGCTGAACAAAGGGATGGAGGATTTCCTCCGGGGGGATGTGGCCAGAGCCAAAGCACACTTTACTGAGGTCCTGAAGAAAGATCCTTTCCAAAAGGATCTCTATTTAAAACTCTCGGAGATCTCGGTCAAAGAAGGCAATGATGAAGAGGCTCTCAACTGGCTGGAGAGAGCGCGGTGGATCGATAACAAGAATGTCGAGATTCCCCTCCGACAGGCAGAAATCTATCAACGAACGAAGCGTCTCGATGAAGCCATCCGAACCTTAAAGCGCGCCATCGGTCTCGATGAGGCCAATCTCAAGGCATTGAAAAGTTTGAGGGAGATCTATCGGAACAGTCGGAGATGGGAGGAGGCAATCCGGGTCCAGAAGTCGATTTTAAAGCTGGCCAAGGGAAAACAGACAGAAGAGGAAGAAAACCTCTTCTATCTGGGTTTAAAATATGAACATGCCATGGATCTTCTAACCCGGGGCGAAGAATATCTTGAAGACGCTCTGAAGGTTGCCAAAGAGATCGTCCGGGAGGAGAAGACCTTTGAACCCGGGTTTGTCTTGCTGGGCGACATCTATCTCCGGACAGGAAAATGGGCTTCCGCAGGAAAGGTCTGGGGAAAGAGCTTCAGGCGGTTCAAATCGATCATCTTCATCCTCCGATTGGAAGAGCTCTATCTCAACAGGGAGGATCCGGGCACCCTGCTCCGCATCTATCAGAGGACCATGAGCGACAATCCGGACAACTGGATGCTCGCCTTCTTCTATGCCAAGCTCTGTTTAAGGCTGGAGATGCTGGACGAAGCCCTTGAGGAGATCAATACGATCAGTTTAAGACAGAAGGACTTCCCCGCCCTTCACAGGCTTTTCGCGGAGATCTACCTCCACAAGAAAGACTTCAGCCGGGCCGCCCAGGAGTTTGAGAAGACCTTCGAATTGAGCGGGACATCTTACCTCCCCTTTTTCTGCAATGTCTGCGAAAGGGAATCGAAGGAGTGGGTTGCCTACTGCCCTCAATGCCACCGGTGGTCCACCTATACGATCAAAGAGGTTGAAAAAATCATCTCCCCGCTTCCTCCCCCTCGTCCCTTTTCCAATAAGGCCTTCTTCTCCCTCGAAGAAAGATAAACCTTAACGTGCATAAAAAGGGAGGTAAGTGTGCTTACAAACCTTTACAATTGCGGATTATTTTATCTTTTATGGGTAACAGCCGATGTCACCTGAGGTGGCTTTTGTATTTTGCTTGGAAACAAAGTGGTCAAACGTTTAAAGGAGCCGCTGTAAAGATTCTCCAGCACACCCACCTCCCTTTTTATGTAATTATTACGCAACGGTGAGGTGAAGAAGACATCCAAGATTAGAATGAATGCGTGCCCTGATTGAAAGAGTCCTCCAGTTTTTATTGCCTTCCCAATGCCACTGTTGTGAAAGATTTTTAGAAGAAGGCCAGAAAGGGATCTGCCCGGATTGTCTCTCGAAGATCCGGTGGATTGAGCCGCCGCTGTGCACCCTCTGCGGAGCGCCTTTTCTCTCCAGGGAGATAGAGAACCATCCCTGCGGCGCTTGTCTGACCAGAAGAAAATATTTTACAATGGCAAGGGCTGTGGGATATTACGAAGGGCCTCTCAGGGAAGCGATCCATCGATGGAAATACGAAGAAAAGAGCTACCTCACCTCCTTCTTCGGAGAGAAATTGGCCGAAGGATTCTGCCATTATTGGGGTCCTGGCTCTTTCGACCTCCTCATCCCTGTTCCGCTTCACTCAAAGCGGTTAAGGGATCGGGGGTTTAACCAGGCCCTCCTTCTCGCAAAGGAGTTAAGCCAAAGAACTCGTATCCCCTACTCAAAGAGACTGCTTCAGAAGAGGATATCCACCCTCCCACAGGTCCATCTGAGCGGTCGAAAGAGGGAAAAGGGCGTGAAAGGCTCGTTCCATATTCAAAGAGATGAAGCGCTCAAAGGAAAAACGATCCTTCTGGTCGATGATGTTTACACAACCGGCGCAACCGTCAACGAATGTTCGAAGGTCTTGTTGAAAGCAGGCGCAGAGCGGGTCGATGTATTGACCCTGGCACACGCCATTAAAATAACATAAAGGGTTCAAGAGGGATAGGGTTTAAGGTGTCAAGTAAAAAATATTTTAATAACACTTGAACCCACGAACCCTCGAATCCTCGAACCCTTTCAAAAAGTAAAAACAATGAGTCGTCACAGCAAAAAATTCCTTCTGTGGTCCCTGGTTCCTGTTGTCGTCGTGGGAATCCTCCTGTTCTGGACCATCCATTATCTTTTTGATCCCAATCTTTACCGTAACGCCGTTCAAAAAACACTCACCTCTCAGCTCGGAAGGGAAGTCACTTTTGGAAAAGCAAAAATCGGCTTCTGGGGAGGAATAGGAATTGCTTTTGAAGACTTCCGGATCAAGGACCTTTCCCAATCTATTGACCTCCTCCATTCCAAGAGATTGATTTTAACGGCAAAGACTCTTCCTCTGCTCAGGAGGGAGGTGAAATGGAAGCGGGTCACGCTTGAGAAGCCTGTCAGCCGTTTCTCACGGGACAGAAACGGAAGATTCAATTTTTTCGACACCCCATTAAACGGAGAGGCTTTAAAATCCTCCCAGGAAAAGATGATCGAAACTCTCTCTACCCTCTTCGGCGGCACGCTATCCATACGATCCGGAGAGTTCCTCTTTTCAGACGAATCCTTTGGCGGCGACCCTCTCCTGACAGAGATCAAGGCCCTCGAGCTGCGTCTTTCAAAGATCTCATTCGGCAACCCCTTTCCTTTTCAGGTGAGCGGCAAGATCCTACATTCGAAAAGAGAAGGAAGATTCTCCATCTCCGGAACGATCGAAGGCATCCCCGAAAGGATGGACCTTTCAAAAGGAAAGGTGAAAGCCGAGGTGGAGGTTAAAGAGATCGAGGTCTTTCATTTCTGGCCTTATCTCAAACCCCTGGTTCCCATGAATAGGGTTGCAGGAATCCTCGATCTGAAAGGCAAGTATCAGGGAGACCTCTCAGGACCTTTTAATGCCTCTGCCAAGATCCAGTTGAAAGAGGTGACCTATGATCACCCAAAAGTTTTTGCCTACCTCTTCACCCCCAAATGGATCAACCTCGACCTGCAGGTCACATATGACCGGCAGACGTTCGAGGTCCCCAAGTTTTCGATCGAACTGCCCGAGATTAAAGTCAGGGGAAAAGGCAAGATTTATGGAATTGGGACCAAAGGAATGGGCCTGGATGCAGAAGCATCGAGCGGCTCCTTTGACCTTGCTGATGGAAGGAGGTTTATCCCCTTCCGGATTATCACCCCGAGTGTTTCCGATGCCCTTTTTCGGGCGGAGGGAAGCGGTCCCGTGCAGATCCTCTCTGTCAAACTCTCGGGAAAGATTCCGGAAATTGATCACTGTGACGAACTCTACAATGCCCATGTCCTGACCGTGGAGATGAAGGTCAACAACACCCGGTTGAAACTCCCCTGGAACCTTCCCGCCCTGGAAGAACTGAAAGGACACCTCCTTTTCAAGCAGGGCCATCTCCATTTGAAAGAAGTGGAAGCAAGAATCTTCCAGTCGAGCATCGATCGGGCCAGCGGCATCTTTTACGAGCTTCTTCAAGTCCCCACCCTCGAGATTAAGGGTCAGGGCCGATTCGATATGGCAGATCTCTCCTCCTTGCTCAAGACCGAAGTTTTTGCCGATGATGCGGAGACAACCCGTATTTTAGGACCCATCACCTCCCTGTCTGGCAAGGCGTCCTATCAGATATCGGTCAAAGGAAAATTGAAATCCCCCCTCCGTTTTCAGCACCAGGGAAGCTATCTTCTGTCAAAAGTTCATCTGACCCATTCTCAGATTCCCTTTCCGGTCTCGATCGGAGAAGGAAAGCTGGATTTATCCAACGAGAACTTTCAGTGGTCCGGAGCCAAAGTGGAATTCGGTGATTCCTCTCTTCTGATGAGCGGTTCATTAAAGAGAGGAGGAGCTTCTGAATTCACAGCCAAAGGAAAGGTCGATCTGAAAAACCTTCTTGTCCTCTCCCAATCTACTCTTTTTCCTAAAGAGACACGTTTGAAGACGGAAGATATTAAAAGCTTATCGGGAGCAGGCCAGCTTTCGTTCAAAGGGAGAAAGGCAACACCCCTCCAACCCCTTTCTTATGAGTTGGACTTCATTCCCAGGGATGCGTCCTTCCTTTTCAAAGGGGTTTCCCCCCCGCTCCTCTTTCGGGACGGATCTCTCTCCGTTTCAAACCTCGGGGCCGTTTTTTCAAAGCTGAAGGTTCAGTCGCTAAACTCATCGCTCGTCCTTGACGGAACCGTGAAGCAGGGTGAGTTGAATCTCTCCACATCCGGTTCGATCGATCTGAAAAATATTCATGCCCTGCTCCAATTACCCCTCTTTCCGGATTCAATGCGAACTCAGGCGGACGAGGTTCATGACCTCGCAGGGGGGGCGGAAATTCGTTTAAACTGGTCCGGAAGAATGGAACAGGGGATCAACGTCATCAAAGATGGGGAGATCCTGTTGAGGGGGGTCTCTCTACGGCACGGAAAGATACCCGTTCCTCTTTCCCAGATCGAAGGCAGGATTCTTTTTTCTCCCCAACAGATGCGATGGGATGGATTGAAAGGAAAGTTAGGAGATTCTTTGTTGATCCTCTCCGGGATCTACCCCCGTTCTCAAATAGGATCCAGGGAAACAAGGGCAGGGACCGTCGGGCGACTCTCGCTTCATCTCTCTTCTGCGTACCTTGACCTTGACGCCTTCTTCCCCCAGCGAGAAAAAACAACGCCTGCCTCTTTTGAGAAGATCAGGCAGTGGCTTTCCCTCTGGGCAATCGAAGGTAAGGTCGATGTCGAAAAAGGAAGATATCGAAATCTCGATTTCAAGGACTTAAAGTTCGAGATGAAGACGGCGGAGGGAAAATTAATCATCCATCCCTTTCAATTGAAAGCCAATGGAGGGGATCTCTGGGGCGAAGCCTGGCTACAGCCTTCAGAAAAAGGCATTCGGTTTGAGATGAAGCCCCGTCTCTCCCATATGGAGGCCGCACCCTTTCTCCGGACTCTTCTCAAGAAAGAGGATGAGGAGAAGATGCTGGCGACAGGGAGAGTTTATATCGATCAGGTGCAACTCAGAGGAGAAGGAGAGAACTTCCAGGAAATGAAGGAGTCTCTCCAGGGAGGGTTAAGGCTCGAATTAGAGAATGGAGTGATCGAAAGAGAGAGCATCCTGGCCAAGATCTTTTCGGTCCTCAATATCTCACAATTATTTAAAGGAAGACTCCCTGATCTCAAGACTAAAGGACTTCCCTATCAGCGGATTTCGGCAAACGTTCAAGTCCAAGAGGGGGTTGCTTTCACAGAGGACTTTCTGGTCGATAGCGATGCCATGCGGATCACCATTGTTGGAAAAGTCGACCTTGGCAAGAACCTGATCGATACGAAGATAGGAGTCCACCCATTGGTCACGGTCGATATGGTGCTGAGCAACATTCCCATCGCGGGATATATCCTCACGGGAAAGGACAAGGCTTTCCTCTCCTATGTCTACGAAGTGAAAGGAGATATTAACGATCCCAAGATCGAAGCCATTCCATTTAAAACCATGGGCGAGGGGTTATTCGGAATCTTCAAACGCCTCCTCGATACCCCTCTGAAACCTTTCAAGAAGAACAACTCTGATAAAAAGTGAATATTGTTCGGAGTTCAGAGTTCGCCCCGATAAAATCGGGGCGGGTAGTTCGGAGATAAGAATATAAAATTTTACCAAAACAAATGTTTTTTTTCACAAGTCGAGTTTTCTCTTGACAAATAACAAGATGTTGTTGTAGTGAATAAGAGTCACACTAAATATAGCCTATCAGCTACCCTAACTTCGTCAAATTCCACAACACAGGTGATCAGAAAATGGCAAGTGTCATTGAGATGAAAGAGGAACGAAAAGATTTGAAAGAAGAGCTTGAAACAACGGATATGGCCCTCTTCGTTCGCACCTCTGAAGAGTCGATGAATGATTGGAACCGCCAGAGGATCGTCGATGCCCTCATCAGGGAGACTTATATTGATGTCGATACGGCAAAAGAGATCGCCCAGGAGGTGGAAGATTTAATTGTCACCTCCAGGATCAAAATGATCACCGCGCCTCTGGTCCGTGAATTGGTCGACACGAAATTGGTTGAAAGGGGACTGGAACAGGCCCGCAAGATGCACACCCGTCTGGGTATGCCCCTTTACGATGTGGACCAGCTCATCCTCCACCCTAATAAGGAGAATGCCAATGTCCCTCACGGCCCGGAGGCCACCAATCTCACCCTTGCGGAGAGGATCAAAAAAGAGTACGCCCTTCTCTCCGTCTTCTCACAGGAGACTGCAGATGCCCATATGCGCGGGGATATTCATCTCCATGATCTTGGTTTTGTGGATCGGCCTTACTGCAGCGGACAATCCCTCGAATATATCAAGCGGTTCGGTCTGAGCCTTCCCAACTCCATTGCCATGGCCAAACCTGCCAAACATCCGGAAGTGCTCCTGGCCCATATGGTGAAGTTTGCCGCAGGCCTTCAGAGCAACTTTGCCGGAGCCATTGGCTGGGACGCTGTCAATCTCTTCTTTGCTCCCTATCTGGAGGGCATGTCCGATCGGGAACTGGAACAATTGGCCCAGATGATGATCTTCGAATTCTCTCAGCAGGCGGTCGCCCGCGGTGGTCAGGCGATCTTCACCGACCTCAATCTCTACTGGGAGATTCCCAAACACTTCGAAAATGTCCCTGCCATCGGACCGGGCGGCGAGAAGACCGGAAAGAATTACAGCGACTATATGAAAGAATCGCAGCGCTTTGCATGGGCCCTCTTTAATGTCTTCATGGAAGGGGATGGGTCCGGAAGGCCTTTCTTCTTTCCAAAACCACTCGTCCATATCACGGAGAAGTTCTTTCAGACCCCCGGTCACATGGACTTTCTCCATCACATCTGTGAGGTTGCTTCTGAAAAGGGCAACACCTATTTTGTTTTCGACCGCGGGGAGACAGCTAAAATCTCCGAATGCTGCCGCCTCAGCTTCAAACTCGATCAGACAGACCTCGAGGATGCAAAGGAACCCTGGAAGATGCGATACTGCGCCCTCCAGAATGTCACGCTTAATCTTCCGAGGATTGCCTACCTGGCCAAAGGAGATGACACCCGGCTCTTCTCCAAACTGACGGAGTTCATAGAGGTTACGGTCAAGGCCCATCTGGAGAAGAAATCCTTCATTGAAAAGCTCCTCTCCATAGGCGAACGAGGCCCTCTCGCCCTCTTAGCCATGAACCGGGACGGCTCTCCTTATCTGCGAATGCATCGCGCCAGCTTCCTCATCGGCATGGTAGGACTCAATGAACTCGTCCAGGTTCATACAGGTCAGGAGATGCATCAGTCGAGGCAGGCCTTTAAATTCGGATTGAAGGTGATCGCCCACATGAAACTGCTAGTCGATAAGTTGAGTGGACGCCATGGAATACACTTCGTCCTCGAACAGACACCCGCTGAATCGACCGCCTACCGTTTTGCCAAACTGGACCTCCGATTTCATTCGCCCCGATCGGGCGACATCGTCAAAGGGAACATCTCGAAAGGGGAAGTCTATTATACGAATTCGACCTATCTGAACAACTCCGCCGTGCTCAATCCGATTGAACGGGTGAGGCAGGAGGGACTCTTTCATCCCCTGATCGAGGCAGGCGCATTGACCCATATCTGGCTGGGCGAGGCAAAACCCTCAAGAGAGTCTCTGGCCAATTTTGTGATCAAGACTTTCAAACAGACTCAAAATGACCAGATTGCCTTCTCACCGGAGTTCACCACCTGTAATGCCTGCAATCGAACCAGCCGGGGACTCCGGTCCTCCTGCCAATACTGCGGATCGACGGAGGTGGATGGCATCACCCGGATCACCGGCTACTTTACCAAGCTCTCCAGTTGGAACAAGGGGAAGATAGGTGAGCTCCACAACCGCTACCGGAATCAGGCTTACATCGAAGCCCAGGAGGGAGAAACCGTTCTAAAGGCCGGATAATTTTTAAATGACACGAATCATGAAAATGAAACCCTTATTTTCTAAATTCTGAAAAGATGATTTTATGTCATTCCTGCGCAAGCAGGAATCCAGTTTTTTCGTCTATTTAGAATTCTCTGGATTCTCCTGCCTACCGGCAGGCAGGCGTTTTCACGGGAATGACAACTTTTTACGAGTTCATCAATAATAAAGGAGAAAACATGGAAATGATCAAAATCTTTGTTAAAGCGAAATGCCCTAAATGTCCTGCCGCCAAAGAGATTGGAATGGAGTTGAAGAGGGAGGGTGTGCCGGTTTTCAACTACGACTTGGACACGATCGATGGCCTGGCAGAAGCCTCTTTCTACAGCATCCTTTCCACCCCTTCCTTCATCATTGAGGATGAAAAGGAGAGAGAAGTGGCCAGCTGGAGAGGCGTGGTCCCAACCCTTCAGGAGGTGAAGCAACACCTGTTCAGAAGTAACTGATGGGGGTGATCGTGACTGGCGCCAGTCAGGATTTTATGTCACTCTCACGATCCACCCACATACTTTCTTTTATGAATAGAAGCCATGATCGAGATCAAGGGATTTTTAGAAACTTCCTTTCTGGACTGGCCGGGGAAAATCTGCTCTGTCCTTTTCCTCCCCGGCTGCAACTTCCGCTGTCCATACTGTCATAACCATCCCCTGGTCTTTCATCCCGGGCAGTTTGCTTCGATATCCCTGAAACAAATTCTCCGGCATCTCCACTCCTTTAAGGGTTGGGTCGATGGAGTCTGCCTCACCGGCGGAGAACCGACCCTGCACGCCGATTTTCCTCTTTTGATCCGTCAAATAAAAGAGAGGGGATTCCCGGTCAAACTCGACACCAATGGTTCTAACCCGGAGATGCTTGAAAAACTAATCGATAAAAGACAGGTAGATTTCATTGCCATGGATGTGAAAGCACCCTTGGATTCCTTTAGCTATCGGCGATCAACCGGTCTTTCCATCGACCTCGCCCTCATATCGAAATCAATCGAAATTTTGAAGCGAGGAAAAGTGGAGTATCAATTCCGGATGACCGTTGTTCCTCAACTCCACAGTGAGGAAGAGATCCAAGCCCTGGGCGAACAATTAAGGGCTGGCCGAAGGTTGATCCTGCAGAATTTCAACCCAGAGAACCCATTGGATCCCTCACTAAAAGAAACGAACCCCTATGATCCAAAATTCTTGAAAGAAATGGAAAAAAGGGTGCAGGAAATGGTATGAACTTTAATTGCAAATCGCAAATCCATCTCCTGAGGCCCATCCTTGAGGCGGACCATGCTCTCTATCGCGCCAAGAGAGCAGGCCGCAATCGCATAGAGGGATGAGTTGAAAACCATCCTTGTCACCGCAGGGGTGATCATTGAAAAAAAGAAAGTTCTCGTGGCCCAGAGAATGGAAGGGGCACCACACGGCCTCCTCTGGGAATTTCCAGGAGGAAAGGTCAAAGAGGGTGAAGACCCCAGGGAGGCCCTGCGAAGGGAGCTGAAAGAGGAACTCGATGTCGATGTGGAGGTGGGAAAAATCCTTGAAGTCGTCTTTCATACCTATCCCGAATATCCGATCCTTCTCCTCACCTATCACTGCCGCATAAAAAAGGGGGGTCTGAAACCCATCGGATGTCACGATCTCCGATGGGTAAGCTTGGAAGAGTTAAATGAATTGGCCATGCCTCCTGCGGATGAACCCATCCGACTCCGTTTGGGCCTCTCTGGAGAAGGGCTCCTCTAAGGAGGTGTAGGGAACGGTTTGAAACCGTTCCCTACAGGACTCAACCCAAAGATTATTCTCTCCATATTGGAGAAACACGGAGTTTGTAGTAGAATAACTCTGGAGCCAACCCATGCCAAAAGACCCGATGCAGAGATATGCTGAAAGTCTGGAAAAAACCATCCAGCACAACTACAGCCATTTGAAGGAGATGGTGGAGGATTTTAAGGGGCTCTGTCTGGTGGTCACTCCTGAAAAACATACTCCTCAAGATATCATCGTCGATATCCGCGAGCTCTACAAAGAGATTCGGGACCGACTGGCTGAGATCAAAGCCATCCAGCAACTCCTCCAGGGAAAATACAGACAGTATTATCGCCGGGATTCCCTGCGCGATAAATCGATCATGGAATTCGGATTTCTCGCCAAAAACCTATACTCCAAGTTTGAATATATCCTGCTTCAAAAGCAAGCCATGATGAAGAAGAAGGAAGATATCTCCAGAGAGGAACAGAGGGGATTTCCCTGCCAGTGGTTTCACTCCAAAGACAATCAAGTCACCTTCGTCAGAAATCTGCGGATTCTGAATGAGCTGGATTATGAAGACCCTTCGGATCTAGGGGTCGAGGAGAGGCGGAAGGTCCTTCAGGAGAAAGCCCGGCATCTCACCCTCTTCTGCCTCAGAGGGAAACCCAGCCTCATAGATGAGGTCTATTCCCGGTTCAGATTACGGGAGCACGACATCATCGAGCGGTATGCTCAGGATGAACTTCATGGATTGCTAACCCATTTGAGGGAGGTGAATCCGGTGGAGTTGGAGAAAGTTTTTCAACGAATTTTGGAGAACGAGGACTTCTCAAAACTCAAGTGTCTCCTCATTATGACTCATTCTCCCGGAGACCTCGAAGGCGACCTGCTCGATCGGGCGAAAAAGACCCTGCATGAGATGGAAGAAGGAGAGGTAAAAACCCTGAGATTTCTGAAAAAGCCAGAAATCTCTGATTCCACCAATTAGGAACCGATTACACAGATTAGAAAGGGATTAACGAATAAAATAAATCTGTGTAATCATCTTTTTGAAATCTGCGGAATCAGAGAGCCCTGAAGTGGTTTTTCAGGGCTCTCACACTTTTCGTTTGACACCCTCGACTCAAATCGTTATAAAAGGGTTTGGTAAGGCCTTAATCACCAAACATCAAGCACCAATAACCAAATAATAACCAATGACTCAATAACCAAAATTCTAACCCTTTCGCCCACGAAGGGTGAAGGATGTTTTGGTTATTTCAAAATTGGTCATTGGGATTTATTTGGTCCCGCCTTGGCGGGATTGGAATTTGGTGATTGAAGGCTAATCTTTGATACCGCAAGTCGATGGATCAGAACCTCAGACAATTTTACTTCTTTAGTGATTTCTTGAACCGGAAGGTCTATTCCCCCTCCGGGAAGAGAGCAGGCAGGGTCGCTGATCTGGTGGCCGAGAGGATAGAGCCCTATCCGATGATCCTCGGGGTGGTGATTCAGGCAAAAGGGAGAGAAAAGTTTTTTCTCCCCTGGGAGAAGATGCTTCAGGTCGAACCCCGGATCACTCTTTCCGAAGAAGATCTTCTCGATCTCACGAACTTCCTTGCCACAAAGGACGTGGTCCTGCTTCGAGACGAGGTGATGGACAAACAGATTGTTGATACCTACGGGGCAAAGGTGGTAAGGGTCAATGACCTCCACTTCCTAAGGGTGGAGTCCCGGTTGAGGCTGGTTCATGTTGATGTGGGGTTCCGGGGATTGATGAGGAGGGCCGGATGGGAGAGGCCGACCGATCGAGTCCTCGAGTGGCTCTTCTCCTATAAGCTTCCCAACCAATTCATCTCCTGGAAATATGTTCAACTCCTCTCCGGCTCGGACCTGCTCCACCTCAGTGTCTCTCAGAAGAAACTTTCTCACCTTCATCCTGCGGATTTGGCGGATATCATCGAAGACTTGAGCGGTCGAGAACGCTCCGCCATCTTCCATGCCCTGGATCCCGAGACCGCGGCAGAGACCCTCGAGGAGATCGATCCGAAGATTCAGAAGGCCCTGATCGAAACCATTCCCCTGGAAAAGGCATCGGATATCGTGGAGGAGATGTCGCCCAGCGATGCGGCCGATCTTCTGGGCGATCTTCCGGAAGAGAGGGCTGAAGAAATCCTTGAAGGGATGGAACAGGAGAGGGCCGAAGACGTGAGAGAGCTACTTGTCCATCCTGACGAGTCCGCCGGAGGCTTGATGACCACAGCTTATCTCAGCCTGACACAGGATATCACGGTGGAGGCCGCGATTTCGCGGTTAAAGTCGGAGGCTCCGAATCTGGATATCATCGATTACATCTATGTGGTGGATGAAGAAGAAACGCTTCAGGGAGTGATCAGCATTCGAGACCTCCTCACGGCCCATTCCCAGCAGCCCCTCTCCGAAATCCAGACTCCGAGGGTGGTGAGCGTCAAACTGGATGAGGATCAGAATGAGGTGGTGGATGCCTTCGCCAAGTATGGATTCAGAGCCTTGCCTGTCTTGGACGACGAAAACCGTTTGAGAGGCGTGATCAGTTTTCGAAGCGTCCTGGATGTACTTGCCCCTGATGCAGGATAATTTAAAGCTCCAATAACCAAATTCCAATAATCAAATAATAACCAATATCCAAATTCCAATGATTTTTTTGATGGTTGGTTATTGAAATATTGGTAACATTTTAGCGCTTTGAAAAAACTGATTTAATCCCCCTTAATCCCCCTTTGCCCGCTGCGCCAGCGCATGCGCGGCGAGTCAAAAGGGGGAGAGATTTCTCCTCCCTTTGAGACTGTGTCGCAATAGGGGAAATGGTAAAAATTGTCATGCCGAACTTGTTTCGGCATCTAATAGAATCAAATAGTTACGAGACCCTGAAATAAATTCAGGGTAACAAAATAGTAATTGCGACACAGCCTTTTTGACAAAGGGAGGTCGGGAGGGATTTTATAAGATGATTTCAAACAACTAAATTGTTACAAATATAGGAATTTATCTGGTGTTTGGAATTTGGTGATTGAAATTTTTCATAAGTTTTGACGGAACAACCATGGCCGATTACACCCAATGGATTTCCAATTCAAAACGGTCCCTATGGAGGACGGTCGGTCTCTTCTTCATTCTGATGGGGCCGGGCATCATCACCTCCAATGTGGATAACGACGCCGGTGGCATCACCACCTATTCCCTGGCCGGCGCACAATTCGGGCTCAAACTCATCTGGTCTTTGATTCCCATCATGATCGTCCTGATCGTGATCCAGGAGATGTGCGCCCGGATGGGAGTCGTGACCGGAAAAGGACTTTCAGACCTGATCCGCGAAAAATTTGGCGCTAAGATCACCTTCTATTTAATGATCGCCATGTTTCTAACCAACATGGGCAATGCCATCTCCAACTTTGCAGGCGTGGCCGCAGGAATGGAAATCTTTGGGGTCGACAAATTCGTCTCCGTCCCCCTGAGCGCGTTTCTCGTCTGGTGGATGGTTGTCAAGGGGACCTATAAGTCGGTGGAGAAAGCCTTTCTGGTCGCCTGCGTCTTTTACATCTCTTACATCATCACAGGCATCATCGTGAAGCCGGATTGGAACCATGTGGTCGAACAATTTTTAAGTCCTCAATTAAGCCTCCAGCCTTCGGAGATGACCATGGTGATCGGTCTGGTGGGAACCACGATCGCTCCCTGGATGCAATTCTATCTGCAGGCTTCGATTGTAGAGAAAGGCATCAAGGTCGAAGAGTATAAATTTGCCCGGTTCGATGTGGTCATGGGATCGATCGTTGTCCACATCGTCGCCTTCTTCATCATCCTTGTCTGCGCTGAGACCCTCTTTAAACATGGGATTCAAATCGAAACAGCTAAGGATGCCGCCCTTTCCCTTGAACCCCTGGCAGGAAAATATTGCACTTACCTCTTTGCCTTTGGACTGGTCAATGCCTCCCTCTTTGCGGCCTCGATCCTCCCTCTTTCCACAACCTATCTCATCTGCGAAGGTCTGGGCTGGGAGGTAGGGATTGACAAGAAGTTTGTGGAAGCCCCACAGTTCTATGGGATCTATTCCCTGATCATCTTTTTGGGAGCGGGGATCATCCTCTACCCTGATCTCCCGCTCATCCCGATCATGTATTTCTCGCAGGTGATCAATGGCGTGGTCCTCCCATTTATCCTCATCTTCATCTTATTGCTCATCAATGACAAAAAGTTGATGATGGCTCACACGAACGGGCCTATCTTCAACACCATTGCCTGGACGACCACAATCCTCCTGATCGGCTTCACCCTCGTCCTCTTCTTCCAGATGATTTAACGTTTAATAAGGAATACAAAATGTGAAAGTCAGAATTTGACCTGAAAGGCACAATCAAGGAACTCCAACCGGACAGATGAAAGCCACTTTCTTTCCTCTCCTTACAATTGTATAGCTTTCTCCTCTATATTTTATATCGTTCAAGATCTCAGAAAATCTCCTGATTGCTTCCGTTGCACTAATTATCTTTTCCATAATCTTCCCTCATTTGTAAAATATGATACCTAAATTGAGCGATTCTTAATACTATTTTAAAAATAAAACCTTCTGGATTCCCGTTTCCACCGGAATGACATTTTCATCCAGTGATTGATAATCGTCATTCCTGCCCCGATTTCGATCGGAATAAACTCCAGCAGGAATCCAGCTCAAAAATACTGGATTCCCCCGTATCAAGTACGGGTCAAGCTTAGTCAAGCCCGGAATGACAAACAAAGGGAAAGGATTTATGACGCACTACAATAAGACTCAGCAGCGGGCTTTTCTCAGGAGGCGTTCCCAGGTGTCAAGAAATACTCACCAGAGGTTAGGGAGCCAGTATGACAGCTCCATATGAATTGTATGCTACAGACCCTTATAAGGGTTATCACTCGTGCCAGGGTATGCCACCCAATTGGCGGGAGAGGTTTCGCGAGGCATTCAGTATCGGTCCGCTGAGCTCGTCAAGCTTTTCGCAAGAAAAACGGGACTCGGGACCGGAAATGCTGATACCGCTGCTGATATGGCCGTTACCTTCGAAAACCGGTGCCGCGATGCACCGCATGGTGTCAGAATACTCGTGGTCGTCGATGGCATAGCCCTGGGACCTGATTTTTCGCAGCTCCTGTCGCAACGCCTCCGCCTCGGTGATGGTCTTAGATGCCATCTTCGGAAGGCTGGCAGCGATTACTTCCTCGATGAGGCGCACATCCTGAAATGCCAGAATCACTTTCCCTATGGCTGTACAGTGGAGCGGCGAACGGTCTCCGATTTGGAAATCCACATTTACCAGATGGATGCCTTTAACCCGCTGTACAAGAACCGTCTTGTGCCCGTCAAGCACCGAGTAATGTATTGTCTCCTGTGTAGCCAAGGAGAGCTCCCGCATCTCCTGCTGGATTAACTTCGAAACCTCATTCTCCGCCAAGAGGTTTCGGCTGAGGGAAACCACCTTGTAGCTCAAGCTGTAGCGTTTGGACACCTCGTCCCGCACCACAAACCCCGACTTCAGCAGGGTGACAAGCATGCGGTACGCCGTGGCTTTGTCCGATACGAGCCTATTGGCCACTTCCTGCACTGAGACCGACGCTGGAGAATCCGCCACGATCTCAAGCGTGTGGAGCGCTTTTAACGCCGTTGCACTGACACCGTTCCATTTATTCACAATAAAAATTTCCTTTTTGTTTCAAAAATCTATCTTTGTTTCTATATCTGTATTGAATTTCGATATATTATTAAATTTGTAACAAACATTTGGCCATTTGTCTAATCATTTTTAGAGCTTTTTAAAACCCGATTAAGGTGTCCTGTCTGTTTTTCTCTCACCCCTTATTTTAGAAATAAGTTTCCCCCATTTAAAAGCGCCTGTCAATAGAAAAAAATAGAGTCGGCAAACAAGAAACGGCGCTATTGTTTGTTTCAGTCGTGTTAAAATATTTGTTGACAATTATTAAATAATATACTAATAAATTAAAAATGAATTATGATTACAAATATAGATTTTCTGATTTTGCGTGGCAGAAGCAAAGAAAGCACTCTATGCCTGAAAAGTGAGCTATACTCACGCTACCCATTTCGAACCCGGGGGGGGTAAATATGAAAATGTTAATTGACAGTACATGGGTTGACTCATCCGACAGGGGTGTGCGTAAGGTCGTAAACTCCGCCGACAATAGTGTGATCGACACAGTTCCTGTGGCAACGGAATCCGATCTTAAAAAAGCCGTTAAGGCTGCCCAGTATGCAAAGATAAGAATGGCGGAGTTGCCCGCCCACGAACGGGCCGCCGTGCTGTTTCGGTGCGCCGATGTTATGGAAAAAAGACGGGAAGAGCTCTCTTCGCTCCTTGCCAGGGAAAATGGGAAACCCATTCGGCAAACCCGTGAAGAACTTGCGGCGTCGATCAGGATATTTCGCGGGTTTGGAGAAGAAGCGAAACGGATCTTCGGTAAAAGTATGTCCCTCGATATGGTTCCCGGAATGGAGCGCCATTTTGCCTTTACCATCCGAAGACCTGTCGGAGTTGTGGCCGCCATAGTTCCCTTTAACTATCCGGTGGAACTCTACGCTCACAAGGCTGCGGCGGCGTTGGCTGCGGGAAACGCGGTGATAGTGAAGCCGCCGAGTGATTGTCCTTTAACTCTTTTACACATTGCTGAAATCCTCGAAGAGGCCGGCGTTCCCCGGGCGGCGCATCAGGTGGTAACCGGAACAGGCCAGGTGGTCGGTGAGTATCTTGCCAGGGTGGAGGGAATCGATCTAATTTCCTTGACTGGAAGCACCCCGGTGGGGCAGCGGATTTCCCGATTAGCAGCGGATACACTCAAAAAAGTCCATCTGGAACTTGGAGGAAGCGATGCGACTATTATATGTGCTGACGCGGATCTGGACGAATCAGCAGAGGCTGTAATTCTTGGGAGACTGGCCAGAGGAAACGGGCAAATTTGCTGCGCGGTGAAAAGAGTATTTGTAGCTGAAGCGGTCCATGACAAGTATGTAAAAATCCTGTCGGAAAAAGCAAAAAAATTGATTGTGGGAGATCCTCTGGACGAACGGACGGATGTGGGACCGCTTATAACCGAAAGCGCCGCTAAGGATGTTGAAAACGACATCCGGGACGCAGTCAGCCTTGGGGCCAGGATACAGGCGGGCGGAGGACGGAGGGGCGCTTTCATTGAACCCACGGTATTGGATACGGTTCCTCCAGAAGCGAAGATGATGAAAGAGGAGACCTTCGGCCCGGTGGTCCCGGTAATCCCGTTTCGCACTATGGACGAAGTTGTAGAACTTGCTAACAATACCCCCTACGGTCTTCAATCATCGGTGTTCACGAACAACATTAACACGGCCCTCGATATGGCCTATCGGCTCGATGTGGGCGGAGTGATCATAAATTGGTCCAGCGCCGTAAGGATGGAAAACCTGCCCTTCGGCGGCGTAAAAATGAGTGGACACGGCAGAGAGAGTATCCACGACACGCTTCTTGAAATGACTGAGCAGAAAACGGTCATTATCTACAACGCCCTGTCTGTTTTTAATAAAACAGGCCGATGACCGGGTAATCCTTTATGGAGCATCGCCCTCGAACCATGAAAATTTTTAACCCCCCATTACCCCCCTTTGGTAAAGGGGGGCGGGGGGGGATTTGAGGTTTATTTTCTGAACAATCGAATGGAAACAAAAGAATTTTTAATGATGCAAGGCATCACAAAGAGCTATGACGGCACACAAGCCTTGCGCAAGGTAGATTTTTCAGCCGGAAGCGGCGAAGTGCACGCTATTGTCGGGGAGAATGGGGCTGGCAAGAGCACGCTGGTCAAAATCCTAACCGGCGCGGTCCAGGCGGACACAGGCCAGATCCTGCTAAACGGAAAACCGAGGGAGATCGGAAGCCCGCTGATCGGCCAGAGGCTCGGAATTCGAATGGTGCACCAGCATGTCAGTCTGGTGCCCCACCTGACAGTCACTGAGAACATCCTGTTAGGCGATATGCCTAAACGTAAGCTGAAATGGTGGATCAACTGGCCAGAGGCGCATTGCCGGGCGCAGAAGATCCTTGAGGAGATCGGCTTTAGAGGAATTAATGTGCGGAAGGTAGTCTCCAGGCTGAGCGCATCCCAACAGCAGATGGTGGAGATCGCCAAAGCAGTAGCCGTCAAGCCGCAGGTCCTGATTATGGATGAGCCCTCGGCTGTTCTTTCACAGGAGGAGTTGAAGCGCCTGTTTGCCTTGATTAGAGATCTCAAGAAGAAATCTGTATTGATCCTCTATATCTCCCACCGGCTGGATGAGGTCTTTGAGATCGCCGACCGGGTCACGGTGCTCAAGGATGGCATTCTTATGGGCACGGTGCGTCCTCAGGAAATTGACAAGGGATCCCTGATCAAGATGATGATCGGCCGAACGCTCGACGAGATCTTCCCGCATCGACCTGTCAGGGCTGGGGCCGAAATCCTGACATTAAAGGACTTGAGTCTGAAGGGTTCTTTTGAAAACATCTCTTTCTCCGTGGCGCAAGGGGAAATCGTCGGCCTATACGGACTGATAGGAAGCGGTCGTACAGAGGTCGCACGTTGTATCTTTGGCGCCGACCAGCCCACCTCAGGTGATATCCGTCTGAACGGGCGGGTGGTTCGTCCCAAATCGCCGCATGACGCTTTGAAAGCGGGCATTGCCATGTTGACTGAGGATCGCATACGGGATGGTCTGGTGCTGTTTCTCTCGATACGCGACAACGTCAGTCTTGCCAACTTTCAGTTGATGAGCCGCTTGAGTATTTTGAACCGCCGCCGGCAGAACTCACTGGTCCGGTCTAAGGTGCAAGAACTGCGTATTCGCCCGCCTGAGATTGATAGGCTGGTCCAGACGCTCAGCGGAGGCAATCAGCAAAAGGTCGTGTTGGCCAAGTGGCTTCTCGCCCAAGCCAAGCTGCTCATCCTGGATGAACCTACCCGAGGCGTGGACGTTGCCACCAAGCAAGAGATCTACAACATCATCAAGGATCTGGCGGACAGTGGGATGGGCATCCTCTTAATATCCTCAGAAATGCCGGAGATCCTGGGTATGAGCGATAGGGCTCTGGTTATGCGCGAAGGTCGGCTGGCGGGCGAATTCTTAAGGCACGAAGCCACTGAACAGAACCTGCTTGCCTGTGCAGCCGGGGTCATCGAAAAATCGAGAGGTGAGTAAACCCCGTTAGAAAGTCTTCGACTTTCTAACGGGACGGCTTACACGGGGCCTTAAACCCCGTATAAGCTCCGAAAGGAATCTTATCTTTTTCCCCGCAGCAGAGCTCCGGGGCTTTCTAACAGGGTAAACATGTCAACGGATATCTCAACGACTAAGGAGAAGGGGGGGCGCGCTTATTTTTCTTACCTTCAAAAGAGGTGGTTCCCCGGTGGGGCCGCGCATGGGCGATGGGTAGACTACGCTTTTATTGGCGCCTTTGTGGTGGCAATAGGTATTGGCACATTGGCCACGGAGGTATTTTTCACTGAGGCGAACATCAAGAACCTATCTCGCCAGATTGTATCCAATGGCCTGATCAGCCTGGGCATGCTGATCGTGATCTTGACAGGGGGCATTGATCTATCCGTTGGATCGATTGTAGCCCTGGGAGGGGTCCTCTCCGCAGGGATGTCGGACAAAGTTGGCATTGGCCCAGCAATCCTCATAGCGTTGTTCTTTGGAGCTGTGGCGGGATTGGTCAACGGCGTTGTCGTTGCACGCTTTAAGCTACAGCCATTCATTGTCACCCTGGCGACCATGGGTATAGTGCGTGGGTTCGTCTTCGTCTATACTGAAACCCCGCTCGTCTCAAAGCATCCTGATTTCCGCATCTTAGGGGCCAGCTCCGTAGGGCCGCTACCCGTTACGATGATCATCATGCTGGTCTGCTTCGCGTTGATTTGGTTTTTCCTCAACCGAACGCCCACCGGACGAGCGACGGTCGCCATCGGAGGCAATAAGGAAGCAGTGTGGTTGGCAGGCATTAACGTGCAACGCACCATCATCTTGGCATACGTCTTATCTGGCCTGTTCTCAGCCCTTGCCGGGACCATCCTCGTATCCCGTCTGGGGATTGCGCAGCCCAGTCTGGGCATTGCCTACGAACTGGATGCCATCGCGGCATGCGTGATCGGCGGAGCGATTCTGGGGGGAGGCGGCGGAGGGGCTATTGGCACATTTTGCAGAGCGCTTACCCTGGGGATGATCAACAATCTTTTGAACCTGCACGGCGTACAGAGCTACTATCAGGAAATCATCAAGGGCGCCGTGATCCTTCTTGCCGTTTTAGCCCGCAGGAAGGAAAGATAGCCCAAGCATCTGCGCTGAGTTGGTCGGTTCCCGATGGTCATCAACAAGGAAGGGGGTGATTACACACAGAAGAATGTATTGGATTTGGAGTATAAACGATTGGAAACCCTATTAACACTATAAGAGAGAGGAGGCAAAGAAGATGAAACACATCATGGCCCTAAGTATCTTTTTAGTCTTACTATTGGGAATCGCCGGCGCCGCGCAGGCGCAGGCAAAAGAGATCAAAATAGGCGTTGTCACCCTTCAAATGAGGTCTCCCTACTTTATCTCCATGGTCAGAGCGATAGAAGCAGAAGCGCCTCAATTCAAGAATGTCAAGTTATTCGTGGCGGATGGTAGAGGGGATGTGGCCAAGGTGACTGCCGACATTGAAGATCTGATCGCCAAACGTGTAGACGGGTTTATCATGAATATCAGCCCGCTTGAATCCCTGCCTGGCCCCATGGCGGCCATTAAAAAGGCCGGCATACCGGTGATGCTGCTCAACCGGAAGCTGAGGGGAGATCCCTACACTTCATGGATCGGCGCTGACAATTTTGCCACCGCTACCGGAGTAGGGGACTATATTGTCAAGCGGTTAGAGGGCAAGGGTGTTTTACTCATGATGCGCGGTGGCCCGGAGGATAACAGTACCGGAAATGCCCGCCGGGATGGCGTGCTTTCGAAAGTAAAGGGTACCCAAATCCAAACGATTATTGCCCCTGCTTTTGGCGGCTGGACCGAGGATGGAGGATTTAAGGTCATGGAGGATATGCTGGCCAAGCACAAAAAGATTGACGCTGTATTTTGCGAAAATGACTCCATGGGCCTGGGAGCGATGAAGGCTATTCGAGATGCCGGCCGCTCTAAAGAAATTCTCGTGTTCGGTTTCGACGGTCAGAAGGAGGCTTTAAGGCAGATTATGATAGGCAGTAACTACGCTGGGACGGGTCACAATGACGCAAACACAATTGGACGGATGGGATTCCAGCGGATGATGGCCATCCTCGCCGGTGCAACCGTAGACACGGACACGCCGTTTCCAGTAAGGGTGATTAATAAGGACAATGTTGCAAAGTATTACGACCCGGATTCGATCTTTTAGACTGGATATTCATTAACGAATATTTCCAAGGCTATTGGCACGACGCGGTTATCCAACTCACAGCCCGATGGAGGAAACTCTATCGGGCTTTTTCTTTGTGCAAATTCAGCGGGGACTCGATGGGGACGCACTTAAGATATTTAAATAAAACAGCGGGATTTTCTGAGGAGGCGTTCCCAGGCGTCATCCACATTTGCTTGCGTGATCTCGATATCCTTTTCGGTGAGGTGGCTGAAACGGCCCTGGAGTTTTAAATATTCCCTGACAGGAACGACACGTTGTTCCTCTTGAATCGTATAATCCCTTCCATTCTCGATCTCATAAAGTGGAAAGATCCTTGAGCGGACGGCAAGCCTCGAAATTTTGACGCTCTGCTCGGAAGCCATCTTCCATCCCGGCGGGCAGGGAGAGAAGAGGTGGATGAATCGGGTTCCCCGGATTCCCTTCGCCTTCTCCAATTTTCGAATGAGGTCCTCCGGATAGGCGATCGTTGCTGTGGCCGCATAGGGAATATGATGATCGGCCATGATCGCCATGATATCTTTTTTAGGATTCTCTTTGGGCTGCGTGGTTGGTGTCGTAGTCGTCCAGGCCAGAAGCGGTGTGGCTGAACTTCGCTGTGTCCCTGTGTTCATATAGCCTTCGTTGTCGTTGCAGATATAGAGGATATCTTCATTTCTCTCTGCCGCGCCGGAGAGAGCCTGTAGTCCAATATCAAAAGTCCCGCCATCTCCAGCCCATACCGCCACCAGGGTTTCATCGTCCCCTCGGACATCCAGGGCGGCCCTGACCCCGGAAGCAGTCGCAGCCCCTGTCACAAACCCGGCATGGACAGCCGTGATCCGGTAACTGGAATAAGGCCAGAATCCCGGGACAATCGACCAGCAAGAGGCAGGAAAGACCATGACGGTTTTTTCTCCAAGGGCTTTAAGAGTTAGCCTCATGGCAATCGCAGCCCCACATCCGGCACAGGCCAGATGACCATGACCGAGGTTTTCCTCAATAGGGATTTTTATCTTATCCATCTAAACCTCTTTTTTGATCTCTAAAATCCGAAGCACGGAACAAAATTTGAAGGTTATCAGAATATCAGATTATCAGGTGGTGGATATCAGGATATCCGGACATCAGACCAAAAATTTCTGTTTTCCTGATATCCTGATACGCTGGTATCCTGCCCCCTGATTTCCTGGTATCCTGTTACCCTTTATTTCTTTAGTCCCAGCCACACAATATCTCCTTCGGGCTGGTCATGTTCCGCCGTATATCGAATCGCTTCTTCGATCAGTTCCGGAGTGATATCCCTCCCTCCCAAACCGGAGATGAATCCGTAAACCATTGGTCTTTCCTCTCGATGATACAAAGAGGCCCTCAATTCCTGAGCAAAGACACCACCCACCCCAGCAGAAAGATTCCGGTCAATCACAGCGATCTTCTTTGCTCCCTGAATGGCATTGTAAATTTCATCAGATGGAAAGGGCCTGAATCGTTTGATCTTGACTCCGGCGACACTTAGCCCTTTCTCCATTAACTTCTTGATTACAATTCTCGAAGTACTGGTTACAGTTCCAGACGTCATCAGCAAAACCTCTGCCTCTTCTTTTCCATACCTCTCAATCGAGCCATATCCCCGGCCAAACCGGGTTTTGAATTCATCATCCACTTTCCTGGCAACCTCTGTAACCTGCTCCATGGCTTTCTGGATCTTGTAACGAAATTCTAAAAAATAGTCAGGGGTGGTAATCTGGGAATAAGCCCTGGGTTCCTGAGTATCAATGGCATAATTCGCACAGAAGGGCGGCAAGAAACCATCCACCTCCTCGATGCTCGGGATTTCAACAGCCTCAGCGGTGTGGGAAAGGACAAAGGCATCGAGGATGACCATCACAGGAAGTCTCACCGTTTCAGCGATCAGATAGGCCTGAAGAATGGTATCAAGGACTTCCTGGTTATTTTCGCAATAGAGTTGAATCCATCCTGTATCCCGCTGAGAAACGGAATCGCTCTGATCGCCCCATATGTTCCAAGGTGCGCCAAGGGCTCGATTGACATTGACCAGGACGATGGGAAGCCTTGCGCCCGAGGCCCAGTGGAGCATCTCATGCATATAGGCTAATCCATGAGAGGAGGTGGCTGTAAACGTCCTCACTCCTCCGGTCGAAGCTCCGATGAGGGCGGCCATGGCGGAATGTTCTGACTCGACCTTTAGAAATTTCGTTTTCAACCGGCCGCTTGCAATCAGCTCCGAAAGCTCCTCCACAATCGTGGTCTGGGGTGTGATGGGATAGGCGGAGACCACATCCACACGGCTCAAGATGACCCCATAGGCCACAGCCTGATTTCCTGTGATGACCCTCTTCATTTCGCCTCCTCTTTGAGAGAGATGGCCCC
>VGSS01000032.1 GCA_016874935.1 Deltaproteobacteria bacterium
GCCTCCCGGGCGACCATCCCCTTGTTCGCAGGAAGGGTGAGGATTGAACCCATCACTGCCTGGGTCGATATGCTCATGTGCGCGGGTTGCGGACTCTGTGAGCAGGTCTGTGAATACCGGGCATTAAAAATGGATCCTTACCGGAAGGTGATGACGGTCAACGAAGCGCTCTGTAAGGGCTGCGGCGCCTGTAACGCCACCTGCCCCTCAAGCGCCATTACCCTGAGACATTTTAAGACCGAACAGATCATCGCCCAGCTCCGTGAAGTCTGTTGATTCAAGCCGTTTGAGGCCGGAGGCTTGAGGTTCGAGGTAAAACCTAAAGAAAAAGGATTTTAAATTCCGAAATCCGAAACCCGCAATGGAAAAAGGTCTCATCCAGGTCTACACGGGAAATGGCAAAGGGAAAACCACCGCGGCTCTCGGATTGGCTTTCAGGGCAGCAGGCCACGGGTTTAAGATCCTGATCATTCAGTTTATGAAGGGAAATATCCAATACGGCGAGTTGGAATCTGCTAAAAAACTCTCACCCTACCTGACGATCCGGCAGATGGGCAGGGAGACCTTCGTTTCTAAAGCCAATCCGGATCCTGTAGACATCGAATGGGCTCAAAAAGGATTTGCCCTGGCAAAAGAGGCGATCGTTAGCGGACATTACGACATGGTGATTCTTGATGAGATCAATGTGGCTGTTGACTATGGATTGATTTCGCTGTCCGAACTGCTCCAACTCCTTGGTTCGAAACCGGAGACCGTAGAACTCATTCTCACTGGCAGGGATGCCAGGCCGGAGATCTTGGAAAGAGCCGATCTGGTGACTGAAATGGTGGAAAGGAAACACTACTATACGAAAAAGATCAATTCCCGGAAAGGGATCGAAATATAAACATCACTGCTAAGTGTAAAATGAGTCCCGTGTTTTGCGGGAAAAAGTCAGCAATCAAAAAATGCTTCGGAATGCTAATTTTGCACTAATAGATTTGCATTGTTAATTGATTCTTTTTGGAAGGGGGTGGGGTGAATGTTCAAAGAGGATCAACTCAAAAAGGTCCAGGAAGAGAAGAAGAAATGGGGGGGAGACCTTTCAAAAATGCTCTCCGAAACCCCTGAACGTCTGCCCCGCTTTACCACGGTCTCCGATCTGGAGATCAAAGGTCTTTACACTCCCGAAGATATAAAGGGTCTGGATTACTCCAGGGAGGTTGGTTTCCCGGGGGTTTTCCCCTTCACCCGGGGAGTTCAGCCATCCATGTACCGGGGCCGCCTCTGGACCATGCGAATGTTCTCCGGCCTGGGGGGTCCGGAAGAAACGAATAAACGATTTCATTATCTCTTAAATCATGGGGAGACCGGCCTCTCGATCGCCTTCCACTACCCTACCCTGATGGGCTATGACAGCGATTCTCCAAACGCCAGAGGTGAAATCGGGAAATGCGGCGTGGCCGTGGATACCTTGAAGGATATGGAAATTCTCTTTGAAGGGATCCCTCTTGACAAAGTCACCACCTCCATGACGATCAATCCGCCCGCTTCGATCCTGCTGGCGATGTATATTGTGATGGCGGAAAAGCAGGGGGTAAGCAAAAAAGAGATCGGGGGAACGATCCAGAACGACATGCTGAAGGAATTCATCGCTCAGAAGACCTTCATGCTCCCCCCCAGGCCTTCCCTCCGGATCATCGTGGACACCATCGAATATTGCACAAAAGAGGTCCCCCGATGGAATACGATCAGCATCAGCGGTTACCACATCCGTGAGGCAGGGGCGACCGCTGTTCAGGAGCTTGCCTTTACTCTGGCCGACGGGATCGCTTATGTGGATGCCGCCATGGAGAGAGGCCTCGATGTGGACGACTTTGCTCCGAGGCTCTCCTTTTTTTTCGACTCCCATATCGACTTCTTCGAGGAGATTGCAAAATATCGAGCTGCCAGAAGAATCTGGGCGAATGTCATGAAGGAGCGTTTCATGGCGAAGAAGCCCCGCTCCTGGATGCTCCGTTTTCATACTCAGACCGCAGGGTGTTCTTTAACCGCCCAGCAACCTTTCAACAATGTGGTTCGCACGGCTTACGAGGCGCTCGCCGCGGTGCTGGGGGGAACCCAATCGCTCCACACTAATTCTCTCGATGAGACCTATGCCATTCCAACCGAGGAAGCAGTCACCATTGCTCTTCGGACACAGCAGATCCTTGCAGAGGAAACCGGAGTCACGAACACCATCGACCCGCTTGCAGGCTCTTATTTTGTAGAAGCCTTGACCAATGAGATGGAAGAAAAGGCATGGGATTACATCCGGAAGATCGATGAGATGGGAGGAATGGTCAAGGCAATCGAGAGGGGTTATCCGCAGATGGAGATTGCAGAGGCCGCTTATCGTTTTCAGAGACAGATGGACGCCAATGAGAAGGTGACCGTGGGAGTCAACAAATATGTGACCGACCACCCTCCCATTACGATCTGGAGGATGAGGCCTGAAATTGAAGAGAGACAGTTAAAAAGGCTTCAGGAAGTGAAACGAACACGAAACAACGGAAAAGTGAAGGAATGCCTCGGAGAGATCCGTAAGGCTTCCCAAAATGGTGAAAATCTCATACCTCACATTATCAATGCGGTCCGAGAATATACAACGATCCAGGAGATCTGTGATGTGTGGCGGGAGGTTTATGGGAGATATACGGATCCGGGATATTTTTAATGCGGAATGCTGATTGCGGATTGCGGAATGAAAAACCCTAATTCCGAATTCCGAAATCCGCAATATGATAGCGGAGGAAAGCATGGAGCGTAAGATACGAATCCTGATTGCCAAACCCGGTTTGGATGGGCATGACCGCGGGGCCAAAATCATCGCAAGGGGATTCCGCGATGCAGGATTCGAAGTGATCTATACCGGACTTCATCAGACGCCCGAGCAGATCGTGGCCGCTGCCATTCAGGAGGATGTGGATGGGATAGGGTTGTCTATCCTGTCAGGAGCTCACGACTATATCTTTCCGCAGGTGATCCAGTTACTCCAGGGAAAAGGGGCAAGTGATATTGTTGTCTTTGGAGGAGGCATCATCCCCGAAGAGGACATCCTCTCTCTGAAGGGGAGCGGTGTGAAGGCCCTCTTTGTGCCGGGAACGACTATTGAAGAAGCTGTCAAGTGGGTCAGGGAGAACATCAAACCGAGAAAATAATGTGGATTTCGGATTGCGGAATGCGGAGTTATTAATTTATATTCCCTATTCCGGAATTCACATTCCGAATTCCGAAATTGAAAACGGAGGGGAGGTGAAGGGTTTAGTTCATCGTTCATCGTACATTGTTCATCGTACATTGTTCATCGTACATAGTCATAGAAAGGAGGGAATAATAGTATGTCAAAACGTGTTGCAATTATAGGGATAGGGACTACAGGATTTCGTGCCACCACGCCTGACGTCTCCTATCGTGAATTGACCTATGAGGCAGCGATGAAAGCCTATCTCGATGCTGGCGTTCAACCAAAGGATATCGATTCTTTTGTTGCTACCTCTGAGGACTTTTTTGAAGGGTATAGCATCGCTGATGAGTATTCACCGGATCAATTGGGTGCAGTGCTCAGGCCTATCTATACCGTCTCTGGTGATTTCATTCACTCATTGGCATCCGCGTATATGATGATCCTTTCTGGCATTGGTCCCATATCCGTCGCGCAGGGATTGAGTAAAGCGTCAAACATGTTAACCCTGTCAGAGATGGTGACCTTTGCCATGGACCCTATCTACAACCGGCCACTTAAAGAAAGCCCCCATGCTGTCGCAGGATTGGAGATGGCCAGATTTTTGTATGAAACCGGAACGACACGGGAACAATGTGCAAAGGTTGTTGTGAAAAATAAAAGAAATGCCTTGAATAATCCTTATGCAGGTCATAGCGTTCTGATTGACACAGACCATGTTCTCAATTCAGAAGTCATCTCTTATCCATTAACCCAGATGGACATCAGTCCTCATTCGGATGGGGCAGTGGTGGTTGTCCTCGCAGAAGAAGAGACGGCAAAAACTCTTTGTGATAAGCCTATCTGGATCAGGGGAATTGGATGGTGTTCCGATACACCGGGTCTTGAAACAAGGAATTGGGGACAAGCCATCTATGCGCAAATGGCAGCGGAGATGGCTTATAAAATGGCAGGAATTCGTTATCCCAGAAAAGAGATCAACTTTGCGGAGATCAACGACGAATTCTCTTATAAGGAACTCCAGCATCTTGAAGCAATGAGAATCTGTAGAAAAGGAGAAGCTGGTCCTCTGACTGAAATCGGAGGAACGGAGATCACCGGAGAATTTCCCGTCAACCCCTCCGGAGGCTGCCTCGGAGTGGGAAACCTCTACGAACTCAATGGAGGCCATAAAGTGTTCGAAGTGGTCCGGCAGTTGAGAGGTGAAGCAGGGAAAAATCAACTTAAAAACGTAACCACAGGACTGGCTCAGAGTTGGAGAGGCATTCCCACAACGACTGGCACTGTAGTTATTCTAAGCAATTAAAGGAGGTGAAAGGAATGAGAAGAGTTGCCATAGTTGGAGCAGGTCTAACCAAATTTTATAGAAACACTCAGGAGACGCCAAAGGAACTGGCCTATGAGGCCACTAAGATGGCTCTCGACTCCTGTGAAATGAAGCTTTCAGACATAGATTGTGTCGTCAATGGAACAGCCCCTGATGCCTTTGATGGCGTTCACATGAAAGGCGAATATCTCTCCGATGGTTCAGGAGCCTACCGAAAACCCTACATGAGGCACTTCGTCGGTGGTGGCACCGGGGTTCTCTCACCCATCCATGGGTGGTTTCATGTGGCATCGGGAATGTTTGACACCTGTTTGGTGGTGGCAGAGGAAAAAATGTCTTCTGCGTATCCGCATCCTGCAGGTGCATTCTTAACCATCTTCGACCACACCACAGAACAACCCCTCTACCCCACCCTGATCTATATCTTCGCAATTGAAATGAACCGATTTATGACCACGCACGGTTACAGGAAAGAGGATATAGCATTGGTCGCCGTAAAAAACAAGAAGAATGCATTGGATCATCCATCTGCGCAGATACCCGGCGAGGTGACGGTTCAGGATGTTCTCAACTCGGAGATCATGGCCTGGCCCGTGAATCGCCTCGATATCAGCCCCACGAGCGACGGTGCGGCATGCATTGTATTGGCGGCTGAACATGTGGCCCGCCGGATCACCGAGAAACCGATTTGGATTGATGGCTGCGGTTGGAGCCTGGATACAGCTTACTGGTGTACCCGGGATCTCTACTATCCGGATTATCTCGAAGTGGCAGCCCGGCAGGCATACAAAATGGCGGGCATCAAGGAACCCCATAAAGAGATCCATGTAGCAGAACCTTATGATCCTTTCACTTATAAAGAACTCCATCACATTGAAGGACTAATGCTTGCTCCCCGGGGAAAATCGGTTGAGATGCTGGTAAACGGTCACTTTAATAGAGATGGAAACCTTCCAACCTCTCCTTCAGGCGGACTTCTGGGAGTTGGAAACCCTATTGCCGCTGCAGGTTTGATGAAGATCATGGAGGTTTACTTGCAATTAAAAGGAGCTGCAGGAAAACGACAGGTCCCGGGAAATCCAACCTGCGGCGTGGCGAATGCCTGGGGAGACCTGATGCAGGTCGGAACCGTCGTGGTATTGAGAAAGTAAGGAGGAGGTGAATCTATGGAAATAACAGAAAAAATGGTAGAAGGAACTGCAACGAAACTGAGTGCAGAGGAGATATTAGAAGGCAAGGTTCTTTCTGCGAGGTGGGAACCAAAATTGAAATATGCCTGGGATAATGGCCCTGCGATCGGACGGTATCTCGCTGAACTTAAGAATGGAAAGATCATCGCCAAGAAATGTGATAAATGTCATCGTATACTGATTCCGCCCAGAATGTTCTGCGAACTTTGCTGGGTTCCGACAGGCGAATGGGTTTACGTTCAGGATACAGGCATTGTCAATACCTGGATCATAGGGCATGTGGACTGGAAGGCCGCTCGTCTTGACATTAAAGGAGGCGCTCGGCCCATCACCCTATCCATTATTGAGATTGATGGCGCCTCAAAAGGAATGGGAATTCTTCACCATCTCGGCGAGGTGGATCCCTGGAAGATCCATCGTGGAATGAAGGTGAAGGCCGTGTGGAAGCCGCCAGAGGAAAGAACCGGATCGATTACGGATATTAAATATTTTAAACCAATCAAATAAAGAAAAAATTCGAATCTCGAAGCACGAAATTCGAAACAATCTCAAATGACCAAAATTCAAATGATCAAAACAAAAAAGGGTTAGGACATTGGGTCTTTGAAAATTGGGATTTGTCCTTCGACAAGATCAGGATGGTGAGCAAAGTCGAACCATTTCGGATTTCGATATTCGGATTTCGGATTTCCTAATTTAGGAGGTGAGACTATGGCATTGATTGAAAGATTTCAGAAGACAACAGACGTTGGCTATTGGGAAGGTCAGATCCCGATGAACTATATCTATACCGTGGGAAGAGCAGGCGAAAAGTTTTTCAGAGAGATCATCGCTGGCAAGCTTTTCGGCGCAAGATGTGACGTGTGTAAAATCACCTATGTCCCACCAAGGACCTATTGTGAGAAATGTTTCGCGCGATTGGAAGAAAGCTATGTAGAAGTGGGGACGAAAGGAACTGTCCACACTTTCACCCAATGTTATGAAACCTTTGATGGTGTAAAGAAAAAAGACCCGTCCATCGTTGCCGTCATCCGAATTGATGGAACCGATGGTGGGCTGGTTCACTGGCTCGGAGAAGTTGATTTTGAGAAGGTCTCTATCGGAATGCCTGTGGAAGCGGTTTTTAAAGCCAAAAAAGACCGCGAAGGAAACATTCTGGATATTAAATATTTTAAACCCGTAAAATAGGGTCCAAGGATTCCAGGGTTCGAGGGTTCAAGGAAAGGCTTTAACCTGACACCTTGAACCCTTGCCTCCTCGACCCCTTTGGAGGTTTTTATGCCACTCGACTTTGATCTCAACGAAGAACAACAAATGCTCCGAAAGATGGTCCGTAACTTTGCCGAGAAGGAGATCGCTCCTGTTGCCCAGGAACTCGATGATAAAGAAGAATTTTCCTACCATTTGACAAAGCGAATGGGTGAACTCGGACTGTTCGGCCCCTTTGTCCCTGAAGAATATGGCGGGAGCAATGTGGGTTATGTCGGTTATATCATTTCCGTGGAAGAGATTGCACGAATTGATGGCTCCCAGGCGGCAACCCTCGCGGCTGGAAACTCACTTGGCATCTCTCCCATCTATTATTACGGGAATGAGGAGCAGAAACAGAAATGGCTTCCTGAGCTCTGTGCGGGAAAGGCCCTCTCCTCCTTTGGCTTGACCGAACCGAATGCGGGCTCGGATGCGGGAGCCTCCAAAACAAACGCAGTTTTGGAAGGAGACCATTGGGTGATCAACGGGTCCAAAATCTTCATCACCAATTCCACCACTGATATGAGCAGAGTCTGTGTGGTTCAAGCGGTCACGGGAAAAAGAGCAGACGGCCGGACTGAAATCTCTTGTATCCTCGTCCCGAACGGCACGCCCGGTTTCACAACGAAGGCCATGCATGGGAAGATGGTTTGGAGGGCATCCAATACCGGCGAACTCTACTTCACGGACTGTAAAGTCCCCAAGGAGAATCTTCTTGGACGGCAGGGAGATGGGTTCCATCAAATGCTCGCCACCCTCGATGGAGGAAGGCTCAGCATCGCCGCCATGGGTTTGGGTGGCGCTCAGGGCGCTTTTGAATTGGCGCTCAAATATGCGAGCGAACGGGAGCAATTCGGAAGACCGATCGCCACGTTTCAGGTCAATGCTTTTAAACTGGCGGATATGGCCACTGAGATTGAGTTGGCAAGGCTGCTGCTTTATAAAGCTTGCTGGTTGTGTGAGCAGCACCGTCCCTTCGGTAAAGAATCGGCGATGGCAAAGATGTACTGCTCTGAGATGTATCATCGGGTCGCTTACCAGGGCGTTCAGCTTCATGGAGGATATGGTCTGATGAAGGAGTATGCCATCGAGCGCCATTACCGAAACCAGAAACTTCTCGACATCGGCGAAGGGACTTCCGAAGTTCAACGAATCGTAATTGCAAGACACATCGGCGTCCCCGGCAGAGCCCTGTAGAATAATGAATGATGAGTTGAGAGTTATGAGTTATGAATTATAATGAGTTATCGGTTATGAATTTCAATTCTAAACTCTTAATTCTAAATTCTTCACTCTTAACTCTCCTCATTTTTATCGGTTGCTTCTTCCAATTTTATTTGTTACCTTATTCCCGCTATGAGTTTAGCCAAGCGTATCCTTGATGGTGATATTCGTGCGGCTTCCCGGCTGATGAGGGATATTGATGATCGGATCCCCACTGCCATGGATGCCTTAAAGGAACTTTATCCCAACACAGGAAAAGCCTATATTGTCGGGATCACGGGCCCTCCGGGTTCAGGCAAATCCACCATCGTCGATAAGATGGTCGATATCTTCCGTAAGGAAGGAAAGAGCGTCGGAATCGTGGCGGTTGATCCTACCAGCCCCTTTACCGGAGGAGCCATCCTGGGCGACCGGATACGGATGCAGCGCCATGCCACAGACGAAGGCGTCTTTATCCGTTCTCTTGCAACGCGTGGCAACCTCGGAGGACTTTCCCGCTCCACTCAGGATATCGTCAATGTGATGGACGCAATGGGCAAAGATATTATTATCGTCGAGACCGTTGGCGTCGGCCAGGACGAGGTGGAGATTGTCAATACCGCCCATACCTCCATCGTCGTTCTCGTCCCCGGTATGGGAGATGACATTCAGGCTATCAAAGCGGGGATTATCGAGATCGGAGATCTGTTTGTCGTCAATAAATGTCAACGGGATGGGGCGGAGAAGGTGGAACGGGATCTTCGGATGGTTCTCGAAATGGGTCGGAAGAGAGAAGACGGCTGGGAACCTCCCATCTTTAAAACCGAAGCCATCCTGGGAAAAGGAATTTTCGAACTGGTCTATGGCATTTACCGCCACAAACAGGTATTGGAACAGGGCCAAACCCTGGAAAGGAAGTGGAGGGAAAGGGCAAAGGCCACTTTTCTCGAAGTCCTTGAGACAGAGGTTATGTCCCGTTTTATCCAAAAGATTGAGAAAGACGGAGGATGGGAAAGTATCCTCGATGATCTGACGAAACGACGGACCGATCCCTATTCTTTGGCGGAAAAGATAATAGCGGAAGAACTCAAGGATCATTGAAAAGTGCAAATTGAAAAATGAAAAGTTAGCAATAAGGAAAAGATAGAAACATCGGAGAATTTGCAATTTTCAATGCTAATTTTGCAATTTGCATTGATTTTTAAAGGGGGGGAACCCATTTATGAGATCCATCGAAGCCATTCGAAAAGAACTGGAAAAGAGAAGGGCTGAAACCCAACTGGGAGGGGGGCAAGAAAGAATAGATAAACAGCATAAGGACGGAAAACTGACCGCCCGTGAGCGAATTGACCTTCTCTTCGATCCTGGAACTTTTGTGGAACTGGATAGGTTTGTCACCCATCGCTGTCATGATTTCGGAATGGAAAACAAGAAGTTCTGGGGGGATGGGGTGGTCACGGGTTACGGGAAAGTGAACGGCCGTCTCGTCTATGTCTTCTCTCAGGATTTTACGGTTTTTGGCGGAGCCCTGGGAATGGCCTTCGCAGAGAAGATCTGCAAGGTGATGGATCATGCCATGAAAACCGGCGCGCCTGTCATCGGGCTCAATGACTCCGGTGGCGCTCGCATCCAGGAGGGCGTGGAGAGCCTGGCAGGTTATGCTTATATCTTTTTAAGAAATACCCTCGCTTCCGGTGTCATCCCTCAGATATCGGCAATCATGGGACCCTGCGCCGGAGGTGCGGTCTACTCTCCCGCTATTACCGACTTCATCCTCATGACCAAAGGCACAAGCTACCTGCATATCACCGGCCCTGATGTGATCAAGGCGGCCATAGGCAAAACAGAGACCCCGGACGGAAGGCCCATCACTTCCGATCTCTTGGGCGGATCAAAGGTCCATATGGAAAAGAGTGGAGTGGCCCATTTCGCAGGAGAGAATGATGAGGAAACCATTCGCCTCATCAAAGAACTCCTTGCCTTCTTTCCTCAAAATAACCGGGAGAAACCACCTGTGATCCCTTGTTCGGACGACCCCAACCGGATGGACGAATCCTTAAAAACCGTCATCCCGGAGGATTCCAAAAAAGCTTACGATATGAAAAAGATCATCCTTGGAGTGGTCGATCATGGATATTTCCTTGAAGTCCAGAAGGATTGGGCAAAGAATATCGTCGTCGGCTTCGCCCGCTTCAATGGAATGCCCGCGGGCATTATTGCCAACCAACCCAACTGGCTGGCGGGATCGCTCGACCCTGATTCTTCCGTGAAAGCCGGCCGGTTCGTCCGCTTCTGCGATTGTTTCAACATCCCTCTGATCACCTTTGTCGATGTCCCCGGGTTTCTTCCAGGAATTGATATGGAGGCAAGGGGCATCATACGTCACGGAGCAAAGCTTCTTTATGCCTTCTGTGAAGCCACTGTTCCCAAGATTACGATCATCACCCGCAAGGGCTATGGTGGAGCGTATGATGTGATGTCCTCCAAACACATACGTGGAGACATCAACTACTGCTATCCCACAGCTGAAATTGCCGTCATGGGCGCCGAAGGAGCGGTCAATATTATCTTCCGAAATGAGATCAAAGAGGCGAAAGACCTCAAGGAGACGCGCCAACAACTGGTCGCTGAATACCAGGAGAAATTTGCCAGCCCTTATAAGGCGGCAGAGCTGGGGTATGTAGATGAGATCATTGAGCCTGAGGAAACCCGTCCCAAAATCATCCAGGCCCTGGACATCTTGAAGACGAAAGTCGATACCAACCCCTGGCGAAAACACGGGAATATACCGCTATGATAAAAAAAGGGGACAGGCTACTTTTTAAAAGAAAAAAAACCATATATGTCAACAATATACTTTTCAAGTGTAAAATAAGCCCTTAAAAAAGTAGCCTGTCCCCTTTTTTTATGAGGTGATTTATGTCTAAAAATATTCGTGAAGAAATGGAGCGATGGGAAAAGACGACTTTGAATAAAGTCCTCTCCAAATCTCCAGAAAGGGAACCTTCTTTTAAAACAACATCCCATATTGAACTCAAGCGGCTCTTCACTCCTCTCGACATGACTGACCTGGATTATTGTAAGGATCTGGGGTTCCCGGGAGAATTCCCATTCACACGAGGAGTTCAACCCACTATGTATCGAGGACGTCTCTGGACCATGCGTCAGTATGCAGGATTCGCCACGCCTGAAGAGACGAATAAACGATACAAATATCTTCTGGAACATGGACAAACCGGTTTGAGTGTTGCCTTCGATCTTCCCACGCAGATTGGGTACGATTCCGACCATCCTTTATCAGATGGCGAGGTTGGAAAGGTTGGTGTGGCAATTGATACCTTAAAAGACATGGAGATTCTTTTTGATGGAATCCCCTTGGATAAGGTTTCCACTTCGATGACGATCAATTCGACGGCCGCCATCCTTCTGGCAATGTATATCGCTGTGGCTGAGAAACAGGGTGTAAAATCCGAGATCCTTCAAGGGACCATCCAGAACGATATTTTGAAGGAGTACGCAGCAAGGGGAACCTACATCTTTCCCCCTCTCGAATCGATGCGAATCGTGACCGACCTATTTGCCTTCTGCAAAGACCATGTCCAGCGATGGAATACGATCAGCATCAGCGGCTACCATATGCGCGAGGCAGGTTGCACGGCTGTCCAGGAAGTGGCCTTCACCCTTGCAGATGGCATTGCCTATGTGGAGGCGGCCATCCGGGCAGGCCTGGACGTGGACTCCTTTGCCTCCAGACTCGCTTTCTTCTTTTGCTGCCACAATACCTTCATCGAAGAGGTTGCAAAATTCAGGGCGGCCCGAAGGCTCTGGTCAAAAATCATGAAGGAACGATTTAAGGCCAAAAGAGACGATTCGTGCATGCTACGGTTCCATACCCAGACCGCTGGTTGTTCGCTGACGGCTCAGCAACCTGACAACAATGTCGTGAGGGTTGCTTTCCAGGCTTTGGCAGCAGTGTTGGGTGGAACACAATCGCTCCATACCAATTCAAGAGATGAAGCTTATGCCCTGCCCACGGAAGATTCTGTCAGGATAGCCTTAAGAACCCAACAACTGATCGCCTATGAAAGTGGGGTCGCGGACATGATCGATCCGCTATGTGGGTCATATGCTGTGGAGGCCCTCACCAATGAGATAGAGAAGAAGGCCGTTGACTATATCGAAAAGATTGAGGCCATGGGAGGAGCCATCAAAGCCATCGAATCGGGCTATATCCAGGGTGAAATTGGTGAAAGCGCTTACCAATATCAGAAGGAAATTGAAACCAAAAAGAGGATCGTTGTTGGATTGAACCAGTTCCAGGTTGAAGAGGAACCCCTCAGAGATATCCTTCGTATCAAACCAGAGGTGGAACAATATCAGAAAGAGAAACTGGCAAGGGTCAAAAAAGAAAGAGACCATGCGAAAGTGAAAGATGACCTGGCTGTTCTTAAAAAAGCAGCCCAGGGAACGGACAATGTGATTCCACCCATTTTAGAAGCGGTCAAGGGTTATGCCACCCTGGGTGAAATATCGGATACACTGAGAGATGTGTTTGGAGAATACAGAGAAAGATAATCCAAATGCGGATTGCAGATTGCGGAATGCGGAATAAAATTTAGTTTTAAACTCCGCATTCCGAATTCCGAAATCCGAATTCGGAAGGGAGGAGAGTATGCCTCGAAAAATAAGAGTGTTGGTTGCCAAACCCGGGTTAGACGGACATGACCGTGGTGCAAAAGTGATTGCCCGGGCATTGAGAGATGCCGGGATGGAAGTGATCTATACCGGAATACGACAGACCCCTGATCAGATCGCTAATGCCGCGATTCAGGAGAGTGTCGATATCGTGGGTCTCTCCAGTCTTTCCGGTGCCCACAACAACCTCTTCCCGAAGGTGGTCCAGATTCTTAAAGACAAAGGTGCCGAAGATATCCTCGTCTTCGGAGGCGGAATCATTCCGGTTGATGATATCCCTGGGCTAAAAAAAGCCGGTGTCCGGGAGATCTTTCAACCTGGCGCCTCTACCGAAGACATCATTAAATATATCCGGGAGAATGTGAAAGTTTAAAAGGAATCAGGTTACCAGGGAATCAGGAAGCAGGATACCAGGGTATCAGGATACTAGGAAAATAGAAGCTAAGAAATTTTATCACCTGATGCCCTGATGTCCTGATATCCGCTACCTGATCACCTGATATTCTGATAACCTCTGAATTTTTCTAATGAGGAGGGTCAAAGGATGCTCAAAAAGATCAATCACATTGCCATTGCCGTGAACAATCTTGAAGAGGCCGCTAAGTTCTATCAGGAGGTGATGGGCCTCACCCTTTCAGGGGTCGAAGTGGTAACAGCTCAGAAGACGAAAGTGGGTTTCTTTAAAATCGGGGAGTCGAACATCGAGCTGGTTCAACCAGCCGAGCCGGATTCCCCGCTGGTGAAATTCCTGGAAACGAAAGGACAGGGAATCCATCACATCTGTTTTGAAGTGGAGGATGTAGAGGCAGAGGTCAAAGCTTACCTTGATAAGGGAGCCACCCTGATTGATCAGAAACCCAGGCCCGGAGCCCACAACACAAAGGTCGCCTTCATCCACCCCAAATCCTCAAGCGGCGTGCTCATCGAGCTCTGCGAACTCCCCAAAGACCATTGAAGTCGCATAACCCTATAGTCTCATAGTTTAATAGTCTTTTTTCTGGCATATTTCTATTTCTATAAATGATTAGGTCACGAAATTGAATTGACATTGTTATTACAGTCTTCCCCTATCCCTCGGCTTTCCCTCAAACCCCGATGAAGAAGATTAAAAGTCAAGAAACATCTCCTCCTGCACGGATTGCCCCCTTTCTAATATAAGGAAGTTTCTCTCCCGGGGGCCACAGATCAATTCTCTAAATAACTGAGGGGACCCTTGGAGTTCCTCAAAGACGACCCCAAGAAATTCGGCATTTTCCTTGGCCACTGAACGATAAAGTTCCATGGGGTAAACGCCAGTATCAATGAGAGCAATACGAATATAATGTTTCATCTCTTCATGGAGAACCCACTTGGCTGTCTCCTCATCATATGACTGGGCATAGGATCTGAACTTGGAAAGAGGGGGTTGCCCTTTTTCAATCCATCCGGGTGTCAGGTAGTATGTCCCCGGATTTTCTGAAGATTGAACCCGATAGGCTTCGGTGGATCCTAAAATAGAGTAATACAGTCGTGGATTCTTGGAATGATGAGGAGATGTTTGCGGGAATGGAGTCTTTTTCTTCCTTGAGGCTCTTTTGTATCTTAAGTAAATGGTTTCGAGATATTCCATTCTGGCTCGTGGACTCATGGCAATCCCCCCTTCGGTGGTGAGATTGTCGGTAACATGAATCATGAGTCAACGATACCTTTTCTCTAACTCATTGGGTAACATTTAATGTGAGGCAATTCGACTTTACGATTTTTCTTGACAATAAAAGCAGGGTTCGTTAAAATCCCTCCACAAATTTTAGATAACGTTCACTATGCAGAACGCTCGAATATGGAGCGAGGGTTAGTAAGTTTTACCAGAAAGGTTTCTATCAAACTCGGAGCAGAGAGGGAAGATCTCAATCAGGGCAAAGGAATGTTGGCGGGGAAGATAGGTCGTTAATCCACTCTTTAACCATTCATTAAGAAAGGAGGATTTACAAATGAAACAGAAGAGAGTATTGGGGGTAGTTCTGGGAGTGGCTGTTTGCGTGGGATTTTTGGCATCTATCTTGTTCTCGGGAATGGCTCATGCACAGGCAGTTAGGCTAAAGGTGGCCACTTACTTTCCTGCGCCAGCAAGCCAATCCACATTGTTAGAAGAATTCTGCCGTGAATTAGAAAGGCGGACAGGCGGCCAGGTGAAGGTTGACTTCTTTGCTGGTGGTTCTTTGTTTGCACCTGTGGGGACGTTCGATGCTGTGTCAAGGGGGGTGGGGGATATAGGCTATTCCCATGTTTATTACACCACAGGCCGCATGCCGGTGATGGAAGCCATCGGGCTGCCTCTTGGTTATCCCAGCGCATGGGTAAGCGGTCAGGTGATGAATGATTTTTACAAACAAGTTCGACCAAAGGAATTTGATGCGGTCAAAGTGCTCTGGATGAACACGTCTCCCCCCAGCGCCATTGCTACATCGAAGAAACCCATTCGCAGGCTGGAAGATCTCAGAGGGTTAACCATAAGAGCGCCCGGAGTTGCTGGCGACGTGATTAAGGCTTTGGGCGGAACCCCTGCTCCTACGCCAATGCCTGAAGTTTATGATGCGATCTCGAAAGGGGTGCTCGATGGCGAGGCGTCAAACTTTGAAACCCTTCGAACGTTCCGATTTGCCGAAGTCGTAAAATATACAATATCTGTCTGGCAAATCACCAATCCCTTTCCATTTTATCTGATCATGAACAAGGACAGCTATGCCAAATTACCGGCAGACATCAAACCTATCTTTGATGGCCTTGTTGGGGAATACAAGGAACAATACATTGCCATGTGGAATGCCGTAGATTTTGTCGGCAGAGACTTTGGGGTGGAAAAGGGTGTAGAATTTTCTGAGCTTTCCACGGAGGAGGCGGCAAGGTGGCGAGCCGCTGTTGACCCGGTCATTGAGGCTTACGTAAAAAAGATGGTTGGGGCGGGTTTCACGGAAGCAGAGGTGCGAGGCTGGATTAAATTCATCAGGGATCGCATTGATTTCTGGACCAAAAAACAGATAGCGCTTCGTATTTCTTCAGCAGCCGGGCCTCCCGAGTTAAGACCGAGGAGATAACCATCTCCCTATGGAAAGACTTTTCCAACCTTTTGGAAGAAGGAAGTGTTCGAACGAGGAAGTTAAGGCTGAGGTTTTTGGATGACTTGCCATTTCATATGACAACCCGGTGGTGGAGGCAAGGGGCTATCCCTGCCCCACCACCCTTGAGACCGTGACGCAAATCCGTTCTTACTTCGATCCTGATTCATGCGCTACGCAGGATTCGCCCTTCGAGAGCCTCAGGGAGAACGGCTAATTATGATCGCAGTCTCATTGAGGAGGAAATCTCCGTGTTAGATAAATTTGAAAAGTTTAATCGCCAGTTGAGCAGTCTGTGTGAATGGATAGGGCTCATGGCGATGCTGGTGATGATGGTCATTACCTGTATTGATGTTGTGGGAGCCAAGGTTTTTCAATGGCGTCTTTTCGGCGCCCTTGACATCGTGATGCTATGCCAGATTGTAGCCATTGCTTTTGCAGCGAGCATGGCGCTGATTCTTGGCAGGCATATACGAGTAGATTTTTTTATCAATCGTCTGCCAAAGCGCCTTCAGTCCGTGATCAATAGCCTTGTTTTTCTTATTGGGCTCGGCCTCTTCAGTCTGATTGTCTGGCAGCTTTGCGTGCTCGGTTATTCATTTCAAATGTATGGCGAAACGAGCGCAACAGTCCGTATCCCATATTATCCCTTTGCTTATGGCATTGCCTTTGCCAGTATTCCCGTCTGCCTGATATTCCTGGTGGAATTTCTTAAATCATTAGGGAGGATTGCACAGAAATGAACCCTGTCGTCATAGGCATCATCGGTATCGGCCTTCTCATCGTTCTCTTTCTTCTCAGATTGCCGGTTTCCTTCGCCATGGCTGTGGTTGGATTAGCTGGTTTTGCTTATCTGACAACCTTTGATGCGGCTCTTGCCGTTTTGAGCCGTGATATCTTCGACACCTTCTCATCTTACCCATTGAGTGTGATCCCCATGTTCATCCTGATGGGGACTTTTGCCTTTGCTTCTGGAATCAGCGAAAGGCTCTATAGGGCTGCCTATACCTGGGTTGGCCACCTTCGGGGAGGCCTGACCATAGCCACGGTCTTTGCCTGTGCAGGCTTTGGCGCTATTTGTGGATCGAGCACAGCCACGGCCGCAACGATGGGCCAGATCGCGCTTCCGGAGATGAAGAAATACAAATATGATGACACGCTCGCCACCGGCACGGTTGCGGCTGCCGGCACACTTGGCATCCTTATCCCGCCGAGCACTGTTTTTATAGTCTATGGCATCATGACCGAGCAATCCATAGGCAAGCTTTTCATTTCCGGAGTATTACCAGGAATCCTCCTGACCATCTTTTTTGCCGCAACCGTTGTCTTTCTATGTTGGCGCAAGCCTCATATCGGCCCCCCCGGTCCCCCAATGGCACGGAAAGAGAAACTGCGAGCAATTACGCTGGTGACCGAAACGCTCATCCTTTTCTTTTTAGCCATTGGAGGTCTCTTTTTAGGATGGTTCAGCCCCACTCAGGCCGGAGCCATCGGAGCCGGAGGAGCTTTACTTATTGGTTTGGCGCGAAAACAGTTAAGCTGGAAGTCATTTTTTGACGCTGGTAAAGAAGGACTACGAACGTCTTGTATGGTGATATTCATTATCGCCGGAGCAATCATCTTCGGGAAATTCATGGCAGTATCGAGAATACCTCTCGAGTTGGCGGAATGGCTCGGGGGACTCCCCATACACCCGATGGCCATTATTACAATCGTCCTCTTCATCTACTTTATCGGCGGCTTTTTCATGGATTCCATGGCGCTCATAGTGCTGACCATCCCTATCTTTTATCCATTAGTGATAAAGCTTGGTTTTGATCCGATCTGGTTTGGAGTTATGATCGTTCTCCTTGCAGAGATGGGCGTGATCACACCGCCAGTCGGTGTCAACGTATTTGTCATTAAAGGAATTGCTCCTAACGTACCCCTTGAGTCCATCTTTAAAGGGATATTCCCCTTCCTGGTAGCATTGATTCTCGTTACGATCATACTGATGATTTTCCCCAAGATTGCTACAATTTTGCCGAGTTTTATCACCTATTAGGAATAGGATGGGCTAACGTTACCCCTCTCGTCTGCAAAGATAAAATTTAAACAGACAATTATTGATTTGCGAAGATGAGGGGGCGAGGTGAAAAGGACTGGGAAGGTTAACCTGAAATCTTTCGGCGGAAACTCTTCACCTTAAGTGAGGGATGAATAGTAGGGCAGATAAAAGGAGAACTTCTATGAACTCAAGAGAAAGGGTTCTCACAACGATACAACACAAGGAACCGGATAGGGTTCCTCTTTTTTTCAATTCCATCGAGGCCAAGTTTGTTCGCACCATTGCCCAGGGGGACATGATAAAGGCTTGGAATCAGCTCGGTGTGGATGTGTTCGTCATCGCCCGCCGGTCATGGTGCGGAGATACGCCCACAGGCCTGGGATATTCCCCCCATCCACCTCCCCCAGAGGAATCCTTCGGCGGCGCTATTTACGCCGGGTGGAATGGAATCGATGAGTTCGGCAGAAAATGGGAGCATGGCAGATATGTGGGAGGCGCTGTAGCCACCCGGGAAGATCTCAAGAAATATTCACCTCCACTAAGTCTTGACCAACGTTACAATCGCCAGCAGATGGATGACTGGAAAAAGGACTATTCCGATCATGCCTTTGCCCTCTTCTCTCATTCTGGCCCACTCGGTTTGAGCATTGAGGCTTTTGGTCTCGTTGAATTCTGCTATGCCCTCTTCGATAAAAGGGCGCTCATCCAGGAAAGCGTTGAGTTAAAGACCGAGTGGTTTATCGAGACCTCAAAGTATGCCGTGGAAATGGGCGTGGACTTCGTCATCATGGGTGATGATATGGGTTTCAAAGACCATGGATACGTTTCTCCCTCCGATTTCAGAGAGATGGCTTTCCCTTACTACCGCAGAATTGTGGACTCCATATCCGTTCCTGTCTTCTGGCATTCAGAAGGGTATATACGGGACTATATTCCCATGGCTGTGGAGGCGGGCATCAAAGGAATCCATGGCCTGGAGCCGGGTGCCGGGATGAACATGGAAGAGATCAAAAAGGAATTTGGAAAAGACCTCGTCCTTTTGGGAAATATGGATGGAAATCAGATTCTCTGCCAGTCCGACCTATCCCTGGTCCGGAAAGAGGTAGACCGGTGTTTGAGAGAAGGGATGGAGGGAGGCGGGTTTATGCTCTCTATTGCAGGGTCTGCCCACGAAGGCGTTCAATTGGAAGCCCTAATCGAGATGTGTCAATATAATCAAAAAGCCGGTGTATACCGTTAATAGGCTTTTACACAAATCACCGTTTACCCTTCGACAGGCTCAGGGCGAACGGTGATTTATTGAAGCAATATTGAAGGAGGAATAGAGAATGGTTGATGTGGAAAGGTTCTATACCATGCTGTCCCAAGGCAAGATGGAAGAGACCAAAAAACTGACTCAGGAGGCTCTGGATTCGGGGGAACCTGTGGAAACCATCTTAAAAAGTGGGCTCATCGCTGCCATGGAACGGATTGGAGTCCGATTCCGAAACGGAGAAGTCTATATCCCTGAGGTTCTCATTGCAGCGCGGGCCATGCATGCAGGCCTGGCTGTCCTGAAACCAATTCTCTCCAGATCCACCGGGGTCATGGCCGGCAAGGTGGCCATCGGCACGGTGAAGGGAGATCTCCATGACATCGGGAAAAACCTGGTGCTTATGATGCTCGAGGGTGGAGGATTCGAAGTATTTGATTTGGGGATTGATGTGCCAGCCGACAAATTTATAGAGGCCGTTCATGTGCATCAGCTTCAGGCCATCGGATTATCAGCCCTTCTGACGACGACGATTATGGAGATGAAAAACGTCATTCAGACTATTGAAAAAGCGGGATTGCGGAATAAGATAAAGATCGTTGTCGGAGGGGCGCCGGTTACCGAAAAATTTGCAAAAGAGATCGGGGCGGATGGATATGCCCCGGATGCGGCCTCTGCCGTGGATGTCGTAAGATCATTAATCTCTTAATTGCCCCACTTAGGACAGGTATGATTCTTATTGGCGAATCAATTAACGGGACAATTCCCGGAGTGGGCGAAGCCATTCTGAATCGGGATGAGCCTTTTTTGAGGAAACTGGCAAAAATCCAGTATGAATGCGGAGCCAATTTCCTGGATATCAATGCAGGTGTGGCGGGTGGGAATGAGGTTGAGGATCTCTGTTGGTTGGTGAAAATCGTTCAAAAAGAAGTCCCGATTCCGCTGATGATCGATAGCGCCAACCCCGATGCCCTCAAGGCCGCCCTCTCGGTCTATCGCCATTCGGAGCCGCCCATCCTCAATTCCATATCCGGTGAAAAAGAAAAATGGGATCAACTCTTTCCACTCGTCACCGAGAAGAAATGTAAAACCGTCGTCCTCCTGATGGACGACCAGGGGATTCCAAAAACGATTGAAGAGAGGGTGGGGATAGCCAAAAAGCTTTACAAAAATTTGGTGCAAGCTGGTATCCCTTCTGATTACATTTTTTTTGACATTCTCGTCCTCTCCGTAGCTGTGGAACCTGACGCCGCCCTTGTGGCTCTGGAGACGATCAAAACAATCCGGTCAAATTTTTCTCAATCCCACGTCACCTGCGGGGTGAGCAATGTGAGCATGGGGCTTCCTGCAAGGAAATTGATCAACCGGACTTTCTTGACGATGGCCATTGCCACCGGCCTCGACGCCCTCCTCGTTGATGTCAGGGACCAGGCCCTCATGTCATCGATTTATGCCGGCAAGATTCTTGCGAATCAAGACCCTTACTGCCTCGAATATCTTAAAGCCTACCGAGAAAAGAAGATTTTAGTTTGATTTCCTCACTCAAATCTTCTATATACCCTTATACCCAATCTTCCATACGGAATCACCCCACCCGGAACAATGAGAGATGAAAAAATTTGAAGTGACCTTCCAACCCTCTGGCAAAAGAGGCGAGATACATGAGGAAAAAACGATCCTCGAAGCCTCTCGGGAGTTAGGAGTGCAGATTGAATCCCTCTGTGGAGGTGAAAAGACCTGTGGAAAATGTAAGGTCAAGCTACTGGAAGGAGAACTCTCCCCTTTCACGGACGAGGAAGGTAAATTCATATCGGAATCAGAAAGGTTGGAAGGGTATCGGCTTTCTTGTTCCGCCCGGATTCGAGGAAATGTTTTGATCTTTGTGCCCGAAGGAAGTTTGATCCAAAAACACGTTGTAAGAAAGGAGATAGCAGGAAAGCAGATCGAACTTAAACCAGCCCTTATTTCTTACTATATAGAATTGACCCCTCCTTCCTTTCATGATCTCCGAAGTGATTGCGATCGCCTTAAAAAGGCTCTCTCTCAAGACTACCATCTTCCCCATCTTGATATTGACTATCCCGCCCTCCTGAAGCTTTCCCGCGCCCTTAGGGAGGGGAATTGGAAAGTTACGGCGGTCGTATGGATGGACAGGGAGATTCTTGATATCAGACCCGGTCATGTAAAGGAAATTTACGGGATTGCCATCGACGTCGGAACAACTACGGTGGCGGGTTATCTCTGCAATCTCGGGAATGGGGAGGTAATTGCAACCCAATCGATGATCAATCCTCAGGCCACCTATGGTGAGGATGTGATGTCGAGGATCAACTACACCATCACCCATCCGGACGGCCTCCAATTGTTGCATCGATCGATCATTGATGGATTGAACCATTTAATCAAAACCGCTGTTGAGGATGCCCGCCTCTCTCCGGACGACATCCTCGAACTGACCGCCGTTGGAAATACGGTCATGCACCATCTTCTTCTTGGGATGGATCCCCGATATTTGGGAGTATCCCCCTTCCCTCCCGCCCTGCATCAACTCATCAACTTGAAGGCAAGGGATTTGGGCCTCAGGGTTCATCCCTCTGCCAATGTCTTCATACTTCCTGTTGAGGCTGGTTTTGTGGGAGCGGATAATGTGGGGGTCCTCATCGCTGAAGAGCCTTATAACCAGGATGCGATGGTTCTCATCATCGATGTTGGAACCAATGGCGAACTTGTGATGGGAAATAGGAATCGACTCCTCTCGGCTTCCTGTGCTACCGGTCCTGCTTTCGAGGGAGCCCATATCCGATTTGGAATGAGGGCCGCTCCGGGAGCCATCGAGCGGGTAAAAATCGATGCCGATACTCTGGAGGTCGATTTTAAAGTCATCGGAGATGAGGGTTGGAAATCAAATTCAGGAAAGGGCGACGCAAGGGGGATCTGCGGTTCGGGGATCATCGATGCGATCGCCGAATTATACCGGAATGGAGTGATTGATAAAAGCGGCCGATTTAAAAAAGAGCTCCCCTCTTCCCGTCTGATTCTCTCTGATGGAAAACCCGAATTTGTAATCGCCCGGAAAGAGGAGACCTCCATCGGCAAAGAGATTACGATCACTCAGCAGGATGTAAGAAATGTCCAGCTGGCCAAAGGAGCTCTCTATGCCGGGGCCAGATTAATGATGAAAAAATTGGGGGTTGAGAGACTCGACAAGGTGATTCTGGCAGGGGCCTTTGGAAGTTACATCGATCCTGAGAAAGCAATGATCTTAGGACTGTTTCCTGACTGTGAGTTAAAAAATGTTTGCGCCGTTGGCAATGCCGCGGGTGAGGGCGCCAGAATGGCTCTTTTAAACAGGGATAAAAGACTGGAAGCCGATGAAATATCGAAAAAAGTCGACTATATGGAGCTGACCATTGAACCTGATTTCCAGAAGGAGTTCATCGAGGCCATGCAGCTTCCCCATATGAAGGACCCCTTCCCCCATCTCAGGGGAGTGGTAAGGGATGAGATTCTCAATCAATGAAAGTGCGGGCTGACTACCGCCTCCTGTTCAGCGGGTCCTGCCGCTGCCACGGCGTCACCCCTGCGTTATCCTTGAGAATCAATCCTTGACAAAGCGAAAGCAATCGTCTCTGAAACAGCATTGGAATTGGTCACAATATTCGTTTGCTGTTCCGAAACAATCAAAATTGCCTTCGGCCTTCTGAACTCTCCGGATCAACTCTTCTTTTTTTAATCCAAAAGTATTTTTGATGCCGAGGGCCTTTGCCCTCGCCCTGATCTCTTGCATCTTCATGTCGGACTCCTTTTTATATTGTTTCCCTATCCTTATTTTTTGTCAAGATAATTTTGACTCCTTCGAAAAATAGCGTTATATCAAAGAGCCAAAGGAACTGAATCATTCCAGATCCCCCTTAGACTAAGATGCCTGTCGTCATCCCGAGGTCAAAACACCCTATTTCAAGGTCCATGATTGACGAAGAAGCCCTGAAGGTTCTCTACCGCCTCCACCGGCACGGCTTTTTATCCTGTCTTGTTGGAGGAAGCGTCCGGGATCTTCTGCTGGGAAAAACTCCCAAAGACTTTGATGTCGCCACGAATGCTCACCCCCATGAGATCCATGCCCTTTTTAAAAACAGTCGGATCATAGGCCGACGGTTCAGGCTGGTTCATGTCTTCTTTAGAGGGGGAAAGGTCGTTGAGGTCTCCACTTTCAGGAGCCACTCTGAATTTGAAGAAACTCTGACCGATGACGGGCAGATTCTCAAAACTGACAGCTTTGGGACTCCTCAGGAGGATGCCCTGCGCCGAGACATCACGATCAATGGCCTCTTATATAATATTGCGGATTTCACGATCATTGACTATGTAAGCGGGAAGGCGGATCTGGATAGGAAGATCATCCGGACCATCGGCGATCCGGATGAAAAATTTAAACAAGACCCTGTCCGCATGATCCGGGTCATCCGCCATGCCGCTCGCACCGGGTTTCATATTGAAGAAAAGACCTATCAGGCCATTCTGAGCCACCGGGAAGAGATAAGAAAATGTTCTCCCTCTCGTGTTCGGGATGAATTCATAAGAGAATTGAAAGAAGGCGCCGCAACATCTTCCCTCCGGCTGATGATCGAAACCGGACTGATCTTCTCACTCTTTCCCGACCTCAGGAGGGCTTTGGGGGACGATGCAATTTCGGGGAAAAAGAACCGGCAACTCTTTCTCTCCCTTTTTGGCCTCATAGACCAACTGATGAAGGCAGGCAGACTCATTCCTGAATCGATTCTCCTTGCCTGTTTCGTTTCTCCCTTCATTCGGGCGGTCTCTTCCGAGCATCCCTTCCTTGGAAAGAGAGAGCAATCTCTTTACCGCACACAAACGATCCGGTGGGCTGTCCGCCACCTTCTCAATCCTTTCTCATATCCAAAAGGGGCAAAAGAGATGGCCATCCTGATATTGATGGCCCAATCGAATTTAAGGTATTCTACTCAGAGGGAAGTGGTGCCAAAACGATTTCGAACGAAGAAATATTTTAAGGAAGCCGTCCTCTTCTTCGGAATCGAAGCTGAAGCAACAGGGAGGAAAATACCGCAGGTGATTCGCAGGACAGTGCCCTCTGACCTATTACCCTGGTGGCCAAAAGAATTTAGGGGCAGAAGGAAGTTCAGTCGGAGCGAACCGTAAAATCATAGGCTTCACGGAGGGTGCCACTGATCTCTCCTAAAGTGGCCCTTTGATCTACGGTTTCGAGGATCGTCTGGAAAAAGTTCCTGTTGGGGTTTTTCTTCACCTGATGGTAAAGATTTTCTAAGACTCGCTTAACCCGGTTTCCGTTTCTTGACTCTTTGTATTTCCTTAAATATCGAATCCGTTTCTCCTGCATGTCAGAGGCCTGGCGGAAGATATTGATCTTGACTTCTTCGTCCTCATCCCGCTCCATATTAACCCCTACCTGTATTTGCTCCCCCGCCTCCAATTGGCGCGCATATTCATACCGTGCCTCATTGATCTGTCTTTCAATCCATTGAGATTTAAAGCATTCGAGGAAGCCCCCCCTCTCTTCGATCTCCTCCATCAGAGCCAGGGCACGCTCCTCAATTTCATCCGTCAGTTTTTCGATGGCATAAGACCCTCCAAGAGGGTCGGCGCTCCGACAAACCCCTGTCTCATAGGCAATGACCTGTTGAGTTCGAATGGAAAGGATGTGGGATTCCTCCGTGGGGAGGGCATACGCCTCATCATAAGAGGTGGTATGGATCGACTGACTCCCTCCAAGGACGGCAGCGAGAGTCTGAAGGGCGGCCCGCACGATATTATTCAATGGCTGCTGGGCAGTGAGGGGCAATGATGAGGTCTGAATGGCTGTTCGGAACCAACAACTCCTTTCATTTTTGGCATGGAAGGTATTCTTCATGAGATGAGCCCAAATCCGACGCATCGCCCGAAGCTTGGCAATCTCTTCCAAAAAGTCGATATGGGCGCTCGTAAAAAAGGCGATTCGGGGTCCAAACTGATCAATATCCATCCCTCGTGCCAGAAGATGGCGAATATATTCGGATACCAGAGAGAATGAGAAGGCGACCTCCTGAGCCGCATTGATCCCGGTCTCTCTCATATTGTAAGCGTTGATGTTGAGGACGTTCCATCGGGGGATATGCTTGATGCAATATTCCATCACATCACATGCGATCTTAATGGCTGAATCCATGGGGAAAAAATGTGTTCCGGATTGGTAGGTCGGGCCTACGAGCTGGCTGATCGCGCAGTTCATGATCGTCCCGATAAGACCTGAAACCTCCACGTTTTGCTTTCTGGCCACAAGAAGATACATCGCCAGTATGACGGCTGAATAGGGAGGATTTACAATCAGAGTCGTGCTCACCTTATTGAGGGGAATTTCATGGAAAAGGGTCTCCATATCCTCCAGAGTCGCCACTGATGTCCCGACGAGGCCTACATTCCCCTCTGCCAGAGGGTGATCAGGATCGAGACCTAATTTGGTCACGACATCAAAATCAATATTGAGCCCTGTCATTCCTTTATTTAAAAGCAAATGGATTCTTTCGTTACTCTCCTCCGGCGTTCCAAATCCACTCTGCTGTCTCCGGGTCCATAGTCGTGACCGGTACATGTCAGGATGAATTCCCCGGGTAAAAGGGAAAACTCCTGGATCCGGTGAGTCATTAGGGGAATCTTCACGTGTATAAAATTCCTTCATTTCAATTCCAGAAAGGGTTTTAAAATGAGGAAGCTTTTCCCCTTTCAAATATCGATCGTATTTAATCTCCTCTGAAGCCTTCATAGGTTACCCCTTCGATATTGATTCATTAAACGCCTACCTCGCCATAGCAAGAGCCAAGTAGATTTTGGTAATGGGAAAAAATCCGAAATCTGAATATCGAAATCCGAAATGGTTCGACTTTGCTCACCATCCTGAGCTTGTCGAAGGACAAATCCGAATGTTCAAAACGTTCAAATTTCTCAAACTTTCACTTGTTTGGAACATTTATAAATTTGAACATTTGACATTGTTTCGAATTGGTCCTGCTGGACGCTTCGCCCGGATTTCGTGCTTCGAGTTTCATAGTTTTCGATCAATGTCCACCTTCAAATTCCCTTTGATCAAGCACCCGTTTTGCCTTCCCTTCGTAACGAGGCAATGATCCGGGTTGATGCAAAACGACCTCAATACTCATTCCCAGACGTCCATAAACACCTTGGCCTATCTTTTCCTCAATCGCCTTTAGCCGACCCTTATTCTGCCAGATGTCAGGCTGGACTTCTGCATGAACAGTAAGCTTGTCCAGACTGTCCTTGGGTCGATCAATCACGATCTGCCAGCCCTCTCCGACCCCTTGCGTTGAATTAATGACATCTTCGATCTGA
>VGSS01000033.1 GCA_016874935.1 Deltaproteobacteria bacterium
ATTGTTGTTGCCATGCAGATCTGAAGCCACGTATAATTGTCTCATAAGGCACCTCCTGGGTTGGATTGGGTTTCTTACCCAAGCATATCATGAGATCCATTCTCTTGGTATGCTCCGGGGGTGCCTTTTATATGATTATCAGGTCTCAACATTCAACATATCCCTTTGTTATGAAATTTCTAAACGTGCAGCTGCAGCATCATCTCTAATAGTAACGGGTAGTTTCAAATGTTGCGCCCCCCTGCTGTTCTGTAACCCCCAAGGTGATCTTCTTTGCCTCTACCAGCTCCATTAAATGCCACCTCTTTAATTCCCTCTGCTCCATGAGCATCTTCTCCGTTTCCATCGGGACATTTTAACATAAGCAGTTAGGGGAACATTTCTACTTCGCTAACACAACCCCTTTTAAAACTCTTGATCCATCCCTTAAGAAGTGATATTGAACAGGTTATGGTTTCTTTTCCATCCGACATGAAAAAGGGAACCCTCTATATTGTCTCCACTCCCATAGGGAATCTCGAGGACATCACCCTAAGGGCACTCCGGATATTAAAGGAAGTGGATCTGATTGCGGCGGAGGATACCCGCCACACCCTTCTCCTTCTCAGACACTTTGGCATCCAAGCCCCGCTGACCAGTTATTTCGAAGGAAATGAAATGAAGAAAAGGGAGCTCATCCTCTCCAGATTGAATCAGGGCGATCGGATCGCCTTGGTCTCCGATGCAGGGACGCCTGGCATCTCTGACCCGGGATACCGTCTCATCCGGCTGGCCATTGAAAATGAGATTTCGGTCATCCCCATTCCGGGGCCATCCGCAGTTCTTACCGCCCTCAGCGTCTCCGGCCTTCCCACCGATGCCTTTCTTTTCAAAGGCTTTCTCCCCCATAAATCGAAAAAAAGAAGGGACCTGTTGAAACAATTGGAGGAGGTCAGGGAGACTCTCATCTTCTATGAATCCCCCCATCGCCTTTCAGAAAGCCTCAAGGACATGTTCGAAACTCTGGGAGACAGGGAGATCGTTCTCACCCGGGAATTAACCAAGATGTATGAAGAGGTCTTAAGGGGAAAGGTGAGCGAGATCAGGAATCAGATTGGCGGAAAAAAACGGAAAGGGGAAATCACCCTCGTCGTCTCCGGAAGGACACGTCAAAAGACCCCTGGCGAGAATCGGTGATGGGGAGATGGGGGGATAGGGGGACATTTAATGCCAGAACGGTCGGGTGAAGATCACCAGGACGGTAAAAATTTCAAGACGACCGATCATCATCAGAAAAGAGAGAATCCATTTCCCCATGGCCGGGAGATGGAAATAATTTTCCACAGGGCCCACCCCGCCAATTCCGGGACCTACATTGCCGAGTGTGGCCGCCACCGCGCCAATGGACGTATCGATGTCGAGTCCGACCCCTGCCATGGCCATCACACCCAAAAAGAAGATCAGGATATATAAAGCAACGAATCCGATGATATTTGACACCAGACGTTCCGGAACAGCCCTGTCGCCCATCCTGATGGGAAAGATTCCGTGAGGATGAAACAACTTTTTTAATTCGGACCCCATGAATTTGAAGGCGACCAGGATCCTCACATTCTTGATTCCTCCTCCAGTCGAACTGGTGCAGCCTCCAAAGAGCATCAAGGCAACAAGGATGATCTGGGTCACAAAAGGCCATTGTTCGTAGTCATGGGTGACAAAACCGGTGGTCGTCACAATCGAGATCGTTTGAAAGAGCGTGCTTCTGAAAAATTCCTCTGAGAAGGCTTCTCCCCTCATTAGGCGCGCCGCCATGATCAATCCTGTGGCAAATGCGGTTATGCCAAGAAAGAACCGAAATTCCGGATTGGAAAGGTATAGATTTAATCTCCCCCTGAGCGCCCAGTAGTGCAGGGAAAAATTGACCCCGGCGATAAACATAAAAACAATGACGACGTAATGGATGAAAGGAGAAGGAAAGGCTGCAATGCTCGCATTGGTGGGAGCGAATCCGCCGGTGGCCAGAGTGCCAAAGGCGACACAGACCGAATCAAAGAGAGAAAGGCCGCCCAACATCAGAAGAAGGATTTCAGCGATCGTGAACAGAAGGTAGACACCCCAGAGAATTTTAGCGGTTTCACTGATGCGTGGAGAGATCCTGTCCTTGATCGGACCTGGAACCTCGGCCTTGAAGAGCTGAACGCCTCCGATACCAAGAAACGGAAGAACAGCCACGGCCAGAGCGATCACTCCCATTCCCCCTAACCATTGTGTCATGCTCCGCCAGAGGAGTAAGCTCTTTGGAAGAGCTTCAATATCGGTCAGAATGGTGGCTCCGGTGGTGGTAAACCCTGACATCGTCTCAAAAAAAGCATCGGTCAGATTTGGAATATAGCCCGAGACGATAAAAGGGAGAGCCCCGAAGAAGGAAAAAGTGACCCACGTCAGCGAAACGGCCAGGAAGGCTTCTCTGATGCTGAGCTCGTTCGGCCTTTTTATGAGAAACCGAAAGATCAGGCTCAGGAGGCCCATCCCGATCATCTGAAAGATATAAATGTAGTGAAGTCCATCCCGGTAATAGAATGAGAATCCTAATGGCAGGACAAAGAACCCGCTGAGGAGCAGCCAAAGACTGGACAGGGTGTAAATGATATTGGAAAGTTTCAATGTTGTCTCTTGATTTATTCTAAATCGAGCGATTTTACGATTGAAGCATTTAAGGCTACCTCTAAAAATGTCATTCCGGCGAAAGCCGGAATCCAGAACTTCTTGAAATAACTGGACTCCTACTTTCGCAGGAGTGACGAATTTGGAATTATTAGAGGTTCCCTTAAGATTGTCATTCCCGCGCAAGCGGGAATCCAGACGCCTTCCCTGCGAAAGTAGGGAACTAAACAATAAAATGAATCTGGATTCCTGTTTTCACAGGAATGACTTGTTTCTACTTTACTTACTGAGTGAATACCCGATTTGCTTTGGATGGGTTTCAGCTCAATCTCTTTCTTCATTTTGGCCCAAAGGATCGCTCAACTTAGGTTTATGAAAATCTCTTTTCGATGGAAGCAATCGCTTTGGGCAAAGCAAAAACGATCACTTTATCGCCAGGCTCCAGGGAACTCCTTCCGTGGGGGATAAAGGCCTCTTCCTTTCGAACCACAGCCGCAATCAGAGACCCTTTTGGTAATCCGAGGTCTTTGAGGGGCTTCCCCGTTATTTTATTTGACTTCATGACCTCAAATTCGATGGCCTCCGCATCAATTCCATGAAAGGCGGCAGCGGAAAGGATCGCGCCTCTTCTGATAAATCGCAAGATGGCGGTTGCGGTGGAGAGGCGGACATTGACGGTCGAGTCGATTCCGATGACTGGCAGGAGCGGAAGATACGTGGGTTTATTGACCAGCGCAATGGTCTTATGGATTCCGAGATGTTTGGCTAACAAACAGGACAGGATATTATCCTCATCATCCCCGGTCACAGCGATGAAGGCGTCCATATTGAGGAGGCCTTCTCTCGCAAGAGTATCGATCTCTGTTCCATCCGCCTGATAGACCGCTGCCCGTTTCAGTTGGGAGGCGATTTTTACCGATTTTTCTTTGTTTGATTCGACCAGGGTGACTTCGATTCGCTCCTCTAATTTTGCCGCCAGCCCTCTTCCGATCTTGCCTCCGCCCAGGATCATGATCTTATCAAGCTTCTGGTCTGTTTTCCCGGCCAGAGATAGGACATGGGGAAGGCTTTCCCGTTTGGCAACCACAAAGATCTGGTCGTTTTTGCTGAAATAGTCCTCCCCGGTTGGAATGATCGTCTTCTCGCCCTTCAGCATGGCCACAACCCTAAGGTTTTCCCGTTCTTCTTCCTTTCCGATCTCTTTTAGCGGTTTATTTAAGTTTGGGCATTGGGCATCCAGTTTCAACCCCACCACCAAAATCTTGCCGTTTTCAAACTCGATGACTTCCGAGGCCGAGGCCCGCATGAGGAGCCGGGTGATCTCCTCGATCACCTCCTCTTCAGGATGAATGAAAAGGTCCACTCCGAGATCTTCAGGCTTAAGAATGGACGAGGTTTCATAATAATCCGGATTTCTCACCCTGGCAATCTTCCGTTTCACTCCCATCTTCGAAGCGATCATACAGGCGATCAGATTGATCTCATCCACGCCCGATGCCGCAATCAGCATATCGGTTGATTCCAGGCCTGCTTCTTTCAGAACGCTCTGGCTCGATGCGCTTCCTTCAATCACCGAGACATCGAGAGCCTCCTGGGCATGAGCGCATTTCCCCGGATCATTATCAATAATGACCAGATCATGTTTCTCAAGAGAGAGCCTCTGGGCCAGATAGAATCCTACTTCTCCGGCTCCGATGATCGCAATCTTCATAGATTTCCTGTCCCCCTATCTCCCCATCTCCCTATCTCCCTATCTTATCTTCTGGATATCCTCTTCTTTGCCGATGACGACCAGAATATCGCTATCCTTAATCACAAAATCGGCGCGGGGCACCATTCTGATCCTATCGGGAAGCACCTCCCTCACAGCAATCACTTCGATATGGTATTGGCTTCTTAGATGGAGTTCTCCGATTGCTTTTCCCATGAAACCGGAGGGAGGGACGAGCTCGCAGATCGTATAATCTTCCGACAGGGGAATATAATCGAGGACATTCGGTGAAATCAAGCTTCTGGCTACCTTATCCGCCATCTCCTTTTCCGGGATGATTACCTCCGTAGCCCCTACCCTTTCCAGGACATGCTTATGATCCTCATCCGGAGCTTTGACGATAATCCGTTTCACCTTTATCTCTCTGAGGTGAAGCGTGAGCAGGGTGGCGGCGGCGAGGTCCTCTCCAAAGGAGACGATGACCACATCATCCTCCTGGATGCCGATCGATTCCATCACCTCTTTGTCCGTCCCATCGGCTAAAATGGCTTTCGTGGAGTAATCCCTTATCTTCTGAACCACCTCTTTGTCCTTATCTATGGCCACCACTTCGAATCCGTTCTCAAAGAGGTCTCTGGCAATATTAAAACCAAAAATCCCCAAGCCAATCACAACGACCCGTTTCATCGAATATCCTCCTTTTTAGAAGGTTATCTAACATTCCGCAATCCGCATTCCGCAATCCGCATTCCGAAATCCGAAATCTTAAGATTACCCCACCATGACCCCCTCTTCAGCGTAGGTCAACCCCCTGCCGCTTTTGATTCTTGATAGTGAGAAGGCGAGCGTCAAAGGCCCTACCCTTCCCACAAACATCATCAGAATGATTGCACATTTTTGAATATCATTCAACTTGGGAGTGATTCCCATCGACAGTCCAACTGTCCCGAACGCGGAGACCGCTTCAAAGAGATACTCCACAAAGAAGTGACGGCTTTCCAGGGGGGAAAGATTCCCGCCTCCGGCGACCAGCAGAATCGATGTGATGATTGAGATCGAAAAGGCGGAAGCAAAGATGATGGAGAGGGTGCGGCTGACGACCTCCCTTGGAATCGTCCGGGAATAGATATTGACCTCCTCATTTCCTCTTAGCCGGTTCCAGATCATCAGGAGAAGCAGGGCCGTGCTCGTTGTCTTGATTCCTCCGCCGGTCGAGCCCGGGGAAGCTCCGATGAACATCAGAACGATCAGAAGTAGAAGGGTGGCATTGGTCAGGAGTCTGATATCCACCGTATTGAACCCGCAGGTCCTCGGCGTCACCGACTGAAATAACGAAGCCAGGATCGTGTTCAGGAGGGGCGCATCCTTGAGAAGATGATTCCGCTCAAAGAAATAAAAGAAAAAGGCGCCGGCCAAGATGAGCACAGCAGTGGTGATAAGCACCATCCTGCTATGAACGGAGAGTCTTTTTTGAACTCCCTTCCATTTTGAGAAGACTTCATACTGGACGATGAAGCCGATCCCTCCGATGACAAGCAATCCCATCACCGTGAGATTGACCAGCAGGTCTCCCTGGTAATTCATCAGGCTATCCGAAAAGAGCGAAAACCCGCAATTGTTGAAGGCGGAAATGGCGTGGTAGATCGCCTGATAGAGGGCCGTCCCCGCAGGGAAATCCCTTGAGAACCGAATGAATAAGAGAAGGGTTCCAATTGATTCGAAGATGAGCATATAGAAAAAAACCGACTTCAGAATAACAAAAAAATCTCTTCTACGGGTGTGGAGAAAGGTGGACTGGAGGATCTCCCTCCCCTTGAACGAAATCCCCCGTCCCATTAAAACAAAGAAGACGGTCGAAAAGGTGAGAATGCCCAATCCACCGATCTGAAAGAGAAAGATGGTGATCACCTGACCCAACAGGGAGAGATCTTTCCCATTATCAATCACCACAAGGCCTGTGACGCAGACGGCTGAGGCAGACGTGAAGAGCGCGTCGATGAAACGCAGATGCCCCTTTGAAGCCGAAAACGGAAGCCAGAGGAAAACAGCTCCGATGAGGATGGCCCCGCCAAAACTGAGGATAAAGATTCTTGGTGGGGAGAGATGCCTTGAAATGAAGTTTTTTATTCTGATATAGATCTTCATCAGCAAGTATAATGACTTTACTTAGAAAACAGGTCTCGTTCAACGTTAACGGTAAGGATGCCCGTCCCGTACCATTTTAGGTTCAGGGCCCGTATCGTTAATAAAAGGTTACGTTTATCGTCTCTTAATGCTTTGCACGTTATCTTAACCGATAACCGAAACCCCTGCCTTCCGGTGGGCAGGCGTTTCGTCACCTTAACCCAAGCCCCTGGAGTATTTTCATGTTTTGTGATTGACGTAGCCATCATGGAACATTACTTAATATTAGGCCTTCTGTCAACCCGATGTTTTTCACTGTGTTTTTCACCCGGCGCAAGGGTTAAGGATTTTTATTGACAATAAAGAAACTAAATGATAGATAATGTAGGTCAGAAAATCCAAAAAAGGAGGTTTAGAGATGAAACGGTTATTTATTATTAGTAGTATAATTGCTTTTAGCATCACCCTTTCTCTCGGTTTGTGCGAAGCCCAGGTAAAACCCGGCTGGCCAAAGTCCGTCACTATCGGAGCCGCGCCTGTAGGCGGGGTCTATTTCGTATGGATGGGGGGATTCGCAAAACTTCTCCACGATAAGATGGGGGTTCCTGCAAATGTTGAGACAACCGGGGGGCCGGTCCATAACACCCAGTTGGTGGATGCCAAACAACTCGATTTCGGGGGAGTGACCGCGGCTCCCGTCTGGGAAGGATGGACCGGTGAGGGCTGGGCCAAAGGGAAGAAACATCAAAACACCCGAGTGATCTTCCCCATGTATGCCACCTATTTTCAGATGTACGCCCTGAAAAAAACCGGGATTAAAACGATCCAGGACCTTAACGGTAAAAGCATCGGGGTCGGTCCTGTTGGGGGAACCCCCGCCACTTACTGGCCAAAAATTCTTGAGGCCGCCGGGGTCAAACCTGGCCGAATTACCAATGCAGGGTCATCCGATCTCAATTCCCAGCTCAAGGACGGAATGCTCGATGCCAATGGACAATCCGTAGGACTTCCATGGGGACTGATTAATGAAGTCGAGACGACCCATGACGTCAACGTCATCGGTGTTCCAAAGGCCGATGCCGAAAAGTTCATCGCCAAATATCCCCTCTTTGCTCCCGGAGTGATTCCAAAGGGATACTATAAAAGCAACAAGGATTACGATGTGGAGACCATTACGGTCTGGAACTTTATGATCGCCCATAAAGATGTTCCCGGTGATTTTGTTTACGAGGTGGTCAAGAAGACCTTTGAAAACGTAGACATCCTTATTGCTACTCATGCATCGGCAAAAGAAACAAAACCAGAGCCCATCATTTTTAGTCCCACCCCCCTCCATCCAGGAGCAATAAGGTATTATAAAGAAAAGGGCATCAAGATTCCGGATAAATTGATCCCTCAATAAAAACGATGGGTGACATCAATATGTTTTAAATAATGAGGGTGAGCGGATGGACCATGGCTTCCATGGCCATCCGCATTTTTTTAAAAAACCTTTTAATCCCGTGAGGGGAAGCGGGAGAAGGGGAAAGAAAGATGGTAGAGGAAAAGGTTGTCGACATCAAAGAGGTCGAGAAAAAACTCGAAGAGATGCATATCAAAGATATCGAGGTCTCGGGTGGAAGGGAATTGACAGGGATCCTTTTCAAGGTAGTCTTTGTGATCGGACTTGTCATGAGCCTTTTCCATATCTATGTATTGACCATCCGCGCCATCGACCCCTGGTATTTTCGAACCATGCATGTCGTTTTTGCAGGCGTCTTGGTCTTCGCCCTGGTCCCGGGTTGGAAGAAGAGCCCGAAAGATCATATTCATTGGATCGATTATCTATTCATCCTGCTCATCATCGCACCTGCGGCATACATTTTTATCGAATTCGATGAGTGGATTTTTCGGGTCGGCGTCGTCCCGAACACATGGGATTTCTTCTTTTCGGCATTATTTGTCATCGCTGTCTGGGAGATGTCAAGGAGGGCCACCGGTTGGCCATTGGCAATCTTGTCGGCCCTTTTCATCCTGTATGGATACTTTGGCAATTATATGCCCGGCCTTTTCTACCATAAGGGATATTCCTGGCCCAGGATGATCACCTATCTCTTCAGCCTGGATGGAATTTTGAGCCTTCCGATTCTGGCCTCCGCCCACTACATCTTCCTCTTCGTCCTTTTTGGGGCGTTTGTTGAAGCATCAGGAGCAGGGAAGTTCTTTGTTGACTTTGCCCGCTGTGCCGCAGGCCGCCTGAGGGGAGGACCAGCAAAGGTCTCTATCATCTCCAGCGCGATTATTGGAACCGCTTCTGGCTCATCCGTAGCCAATGTGGTTGTGGATGGTGTTTTTAACATTCCGTTGATGAAAGCGAGTGGTTTTAAACCTCCTATCGCAGGCGCAGTGGAGGCCATGAACTCCACCGGGGGACAGATCGTCCCACCGGTTATGGGAGCAGGAGCCTTCCTCATGGCTGAAATATTGGGGATTCCATATTCAAGGGTGGCTCTTGCAGCGGTGATCCCCGCCCTGATGTATTATACTGCCGCTTACTGGATGATTGATTTCTACTCCGCCTCAGCAGGACTGAGAGGAATGAGCCGTGAGGAAATGCCTGTCTTCAGAAGGATCATGGCGGAAAAAGGATACCTCCTCGTTCCCATCGTTGTGCTGCTCGTTTCTCTAATGGTGTTGATGTATTCCCCTTACCGGTCCGCGATGTTTGCCATTATCTCCCTCATCATTGTGAGTTGGGTGAGGAAGGAAAGCCGGCTTGGCTTTAGGGCCGTGATTCAAACCCTTGCTAAGGGCGCAAGAGGATCTATTGAGATTGCGGCCACCTGCGCCGCCGCAGGGATTATTGTCGGCATCCTGACTCAAACCGGACTGGGGATGAAATTTGCGATGATCATCATTAACTATTCCGGGGGAAGCCTGCTGATTGCTCTAATCTTCACGATGATCATTGCGATCATTCTCGGCATGGGAATGCCCACAACAGCCGCTTACGCCATTTCAGCCTCTGTATTGGCTCCTGCCCTAATCCAGCTTAAAGTCCCCGCCATTGCCGCTCACCTCTTCATCTTTTACTTCGCCTGTCTTTCCGCGCTGACGCCCCCCGTGGCTTTAGCCTCGTTTGCGGCGGCCGCCATTGCCAATGCAAAGACATGGGATGTGGGATGGCAGGGAATGAGATTTGCCATCGCCGGATTTCTCATCCCTTACATGTTTGTTTATGGACCCGCCATGGTCCTTGTGGGAAGTGCGACGGAAATTACCCTTGCAATCATCACAGGTCTTTTCGGGACGATGGCGCTGGCAGCATCGGTGCAAGGATGGTTGTTGAAGGGAGCAACACTTTGGGAACGGGGCATTCTGCTGGTGGCCGCACTCACCCTTATCAAGCCTGGATGGAAAACAGATTTGGTCGGCTTTGGTTTGCTTGCTATCGTCGCCGCTTCCCAAATCATCAAATTAAAGAAAAAATAAAGGTTATTTCCTAATCTATGTCGACAGTTCACCATATCGCCGTTATTCCGGGAGACGGAATCGGAACCGAGGTGGTTTCCGAAGGGGTGAAGTCTTTGAATACCCTCTCCGAGATCTCAGGAAACCTCCGCTTCGAATTCGAATATTTCCCCTGGGGGAGCGAATATTGCCTTCAGAATGGAAAGATGATGCCACAAGATGGCATCGAAGCCTTAAAAAACTTCGATGCCATCTACCTGGGCGCGGTGGGAGATCCCCGCCTGCCTGACGATGTGACCCTTCACGGCCTCCTGCTCCCCATCAAATTCGGATTTGATCTCTATGTGGGTCTCCGTCCGGTCTTTCTCTTTCCGGGAGTCGAATGCCCATTAGCCGGAATCTCAGAAAGTGAAATTGATATCGTTGTGGTCAGAGAGAATACCGAAGGGGAATACTCAAATGTCGGCGGCATGGTCGGGATCGAGGATCGAGAGCTGGCGATTCAGTCAGCACTCTTTACACGAAAGGGAATCGAACGGATCATCACATTTGCCTTTGAATATGCCAGGGAGAAAAAAAGAACGAAGGTCACCTCCATCACCAAGTCGAATGCCCAGCGATATGGAATGGTTCTCTGGGATAAAATCTTTAAGGAAGTCTCATCCCGGTATCCTGACATCCGGACCGAATCCAAACTGATCGACGCCGCCTGCATGGATGTGGTACGGAATCCAAAAGGGTATGATGTAATTGTCGCTTCCAACCTCTTTGCAGACATTCTCTCAGATGTCACGGCCTCAGTCACAGGGGGTATGGGACTGGCGCCGGGAGCCAGCTTTAATCCGAAGGATAAGACGTATCCCGGATTCTTTGACCCGGTCCACGGCTCTGCCCCGGACATCGCCGGAAAAGGCCTTGCCAATCCCATTGCGGCGATCCTGACGGCCAGGATGATGCTTGACTATCTGGGGGAACGTGAGGCGGCTAATCTCCTCTACCAGGCAGTCAAAAAGAATCTGGCCGAAAAGAAGGTGAGAACGATGGATATTGGAGGTCGTTCAAAGACGAATGAGGTTGGAGACGATATCGTCAGAATCCTTAAGTCTTATTAGATACTTACACACTAAATTCTGTTCTAAAAAAAGGGGAAAAGGGGGACAGGCTACTTTTTTAATTGAAATCTTCTCCTTCTTCCTTTAATAAAAAGTAGCCTGTCCCCCTTTTTTTATGTTTTTATTGACCGGATAATGTCCTGGGCAGCTTCTTGAACCTCCGGGACGATCCTTTTCATTTTCTGGTCATTGAGGCTTGAAGTAAATCCAACTGCCCAGATGGCAGCAGGAGGCAGTGAGATCATCTGAATCGGGGCCGCAATGGCTCTTACGCCAAGCAGATACTCCTCATCGTCAATGGCATAACCTTTTTTCTTCGTCTCCTCGACTTGCCTGAGAAAGATTTTTGGGTCCGTCACCGACTTTACTGTGAACCTGTTCAACCCCATCTTCTGGACGATCTCCCTTGCCCTCTTCTCTTCAAGCTGACTAAGGAAAGCCTTTCCCGTGGCCCCAGCAAGAAGTGGCAACCGGGTTCCCGGAGGTGAGGTGATCTTCATCTCATTATAGGACTCCACCACGTCCAGAATGGTAATGTGATCCCCGTTCATAATCCCTAAAAAAATCGTTTCTCCCACTTTTTCCATCAACCGTTCCATCGGAGGCCTTGCGACCTCTCTCCATTCGATTCGACCGTAAGTTTTTCTTCCCAACTCCAGCAGGGTATACCCCATATTGTATCGCTTATCAATCGGATCACGGACTAAAACCCCTAAATCTTCGAGAGAGGAGGTAATCCCGTGGACCGTGCTCTTTCCGATCTTTAACTGTTTTGCTAATTCGCTCACGCCGAGGCCGAAAGAAGAATCGGCGATGGTATGAAGAATTTTAAAGGCTTTTTGGACGGAGGGCGCCGAATAAGTGCTCTTTTTCATTGGTTCACCATGTTGAACTGATTTTAACGGTACCAGATTCACTTATGTTTTGTCAATAGGTCCTTTTTTATATCATTTAGAACCAACAGACCAGACCCTGAAACAAGTTCAACGTGACTCGAAAATCAGCCTTTTTGTCATGCTGAACTTGGTTCAGCATCTCATGATAACGAATTATAATTAACTCTTTTTTTTAAAATCTTGACAAGATGGGTCTATGTGCTATGATTAGCTTAACTCTGATTGTTCATCATGAAGAACAATCTTCATCGGGAGATTATAGGGTGACAACCGAATCCATTCAGTCAACAAGAATGACGAAGTATGTCAGCCCACAGCAGGAATGGAAAGAGATTATTGCCATCTATCTCTATCTCGCCGGGATGGGGGCCGGATCATTTATCATCGGCATCCTGATCCACTGGATGGGAGTAACCTTCAATCCTTTGTCCATTCCTTTTGTTGATTTTTTGGGCGTCCGTCTCGATCTTGCAAAGCTCCCGATCTTCTGGGGGGCGATCATGGTCTCCATTGGCGCCCCTTTTCTGATTCTGGATCTTGGGATCAAATGGAGGTTCATGTATGCCTGTTTGAATCCTCGAACCTCCTGGGTGGCGCGTGGATTTATCATCCTCTCCGTCTTTATCGTCTTTGGACTCTTGATCCTCGCAAAGTCTCTTTTGCCTTTTAGATGGCTTAACCCCGAATCCGGCCTCTGGCTCATCCCGGAGGGAATTGCCTTTGTCTTTGCTTTTGCGACCGCCCTTTACACGGGCATCCTTTTAAAGGCGACGAAATCGGTCCCTTTGTGGAATACGCCACTGCTGCCCCTCCTTTTTCTCACATCTGCGCTCTCAACAGGATCGATGGCCATCATCCTCTCCACTCTCGGAACCGGTCTGCTTTCCTATCACAGCGGGGCAATGAAGGTCTTAATGATCGGAGAGCAGATCTTTGTGGTGATCGAAGGGATCGTCCTCTACCTCTTCCTCTCCCGAAGATACAAGGCCTCAGCGCAGGGAAAGGAGTCGGTTCGCCTTCTGATGACAGGCAAATTACGATATGTCTTCTGGCAGGGCATTATCCTTCTCGGTTTTCTCTTTCCAATCGTTCTCGAATGGATATCCAAATATTACCAGAATTCCGCGCTATTATTTATTGCCGGCCTCTCGCTCTTAACTGGCGGTTTTTTCCTCAGGCTGGGGCTGATTCAGGCAGGGATTAAAGATCAGATTCCGATGCAGCGGTTGGTGGAATTCCAATATGGCATAAAACGGGTAGATTAAGGAGATCCAGATGGAGCAAAAGGTCCTCTTGGTCGATCAGCAAAAATGTACGGGGTGCCGCCAGTGCGAGCTGGTCTGCTCGGTCTATCATACCGGGGCAAGCAATCCGAGTCGTTCCAGGGTCAGAGTGGTGAAATGGGAACAGGTGGGGATCTACCTTCCGATGACCTGCAATCACTGTGAAGAAGCTTACTGTGTCGAGGTCTGTCCGACCAAAGCCTGCCACAGGGAACCTGACAAGGATAACCGTGTGGTCATTGATAAAAAGCTCTGTATCGGATGCAGAACCTGCATCATCGCCTGCCCTTTCGGCCAGCCTTTCTTCGATCACCAGGAACGGGTCACTGTAAAATGCGACTACTGCGACGGTGATCCGCAATGTGTGGCCTTTTGCAATGTCAAAGCCATCTCCTTTGTAGACGCTGACAGGGCGCAGATGGCTAAAAAGAAGGAGGCCGCCAACAGATTGGCCGATCTCTTGAAGCAGGCGAGAGGATAAACACCCATTTCCAAGTAGAATTATTTTTACAGTTAGCTATTTCAAAAATTTCCAATCATGTCATTCCCGTGAAAACGGGAATCCAGATATTAAAACACCTGGATTCCGGGTCAAGCCCGGAATGACAAACTATACAGAACTAAGTGTGTCATGTCTATTGGTGATTTGGATATTGGAAGGTAGGGGGGAGATGCTGACACCGGATGAGCGGGAAAGGTATGACCGGCAGATATTGATCGAGCAGATCGGTCCGGAGGGCCAGGAAAAGCTCAAACGGTCACGGGTGGTTATTGCCGGCGCCGGTGGCCTTGGCTCTCCGATCGCCATCTATCTTACAGCAGCCGGAGTCGGGATGATTCGATTGATTGATCACGACCGGGTATCTTTGAGCAACCTGAACCGCCAGATCCTGCACTGGGAAGAGGACATCGGGAAGAAGAAGGTTCAATCTTCCGCAACAAAATTGCGAAAATTAAATCCGGGAGTAAAGATCGAAGCAATCGATGAAACAATAACCGAAGCCAATGTTTCCAGTCTGATGGATAGTTGTGACGCCATCGTAGATGCAATGGACAACCTTCCGACCCGTTACATCCTCAACCGCTGTGCGATCGAGAAAAACATCCCCTTCTTTCACGGAGCCATAAGAGGCTTTGAAGGAAGAGCCATGACCATTCTTCCCGGAAAAACAGCCTGTCTCAGGTGCATGTATCGGGGGTCGGTGCCGGAAGAGAAGTTTCCTGTCATTGGCGTCACTCCCGCTGTCATCGGGAGCATTCAGGCGGCAGAGGTAATTAAGTATCTCTTGGGGATCGGGCAACTTCTGACCAATCGCTTACTTATGTATGATGGACTGGAAGCTCTTTTCACTGAATTTGCTGTCAACCGAAACCCGGAGTGCGATCATTGCGGAACTCCCCTCACCCCATCCCCTCCCCACCCCTCCCCTTGAAAGGGAGGGAATCTTGTGGATACCTTTCTTAACTCCTCCCTCTTCAAGGGGGAGGTTGGAAGGGGGATGGGGCAAATGAAAGGACGTAAGAGCAAAGTTAGCCCTTATGCCAGATAAGCAAAAGGAATAAAATATGCCTGTGAAAGTTCACATTCATTTAACACATCGACGATTCACCAACGGCCAGGAGGTCGCGGCGGTAGAGGGAAATACCGTCGGTGAATGTTTGAACCACCTCATTCTCCAGTTCCCTGGAATGGAAAAAGCCATCTTTGCCAAAAAAGATAAACTTCATAACATCGTCGAAGTCTATCTCAACCATGCCAGCGCCCACCCAAACGAACTCACTAAACCCGTCAGGGATGGAGACGAGATTCATCTCATCCTCATGCTCGCCGGCGGTTGACATTGGAATCAAAATAGTATAAATGATTGCCTAATTTTAAGGAGGAGCGAATATGGCAGAGTGTCCTGTTTGCGGGGCTGAATTCAAACTGGTTGAGGGCGCAGAAAAAGGGGAAATCATCACCTGTAATGATTGCGGCTCCGAGCTGGAGGTGACTGGAAAAGATAGCGTTCAGGAAGCCCCGCAGGAGGAAGAGGACTGGGGGGAGTAATGAAGTCATCAATTTTCTGGCCCCTGGCCTACCCACCCTATAAAACGCCTACCGGTAGCTGACTCAAAACCCATTGGGACAATGAAACAGGCGGGAAGAAAATCCATAGAACGCCGGATAAGGATTCTTCGCCCTAAATGGAGATGAAAAGATGAGAGTAGGATTAATCCATTCCATTATCCGAAAAGAGGAGAAACTCCTCCTGAACGAATTTCGCAGCCGCCCTGGCGTCGAAGTGGCGACTATCGATGACCGAGAAATCGTCTTCAATCTCCACAAGAACAACTATCCTTTCGATGTGGTCATCGAACGATGCGTCAACCATTCAAGAGCCATCCACGCCATAAAGATTTTTGAGGACTTTGGCCTCCCTACGGTCAACACCTATCAGGTGGCCGAAACCTGCGGAAGCAAGTTCCTGACCACGCAGGCCATCATCAAGGCCGGCATCCGTACGCCCCGCTGTTATCTTGCGTTCACACCCGAATCGGCTCTTGCGGCCATGGATGAACTGGGCTACCCCTGCGTTATCAAGCCCAATACTGGTTCCTGGGGAAGACTGCTCTCGAAGGTCAATGATCGCGATGCAGCCGAGGCGATCCTGGAGCATAAAGAGGTCCTGGGAAGCTATCACCATTCCATCTTCTACATCCAGGAATATATGGAGAAGCGTGGCAGAGACATCCGGAGTTTCGTTGTCGGAGCTAATTGTATCTGTGCGATCTATCGTCACTCTGAACACTGGATCACCAACACAGCCCGTGGCGGAAGGGCCTCCAATTGCCCGGTAACGGATGAGCTTCACGACATCTCCGTCCGCGCCGCCCAAGCCGTGGGAGGAGGCGTGGTCGCCATTGATGTCTTTGAAACCCCTGAGGGACTCTCGATTAATGAAGTCAACTATACCATGGAATTCCGAAACAGCATCGATACGACCGGGGTTAATATTCCGGCCAAAGTCGTGGACTATGTCCTGAAGGTGGGAAAGAAATGAAGGTCTCAATCGTTGGCGCATCCGGTTATGGCGGCGGAGAGCTTCTCAGGCTCCTCCTGGACCATCCTCATGTGGAGGTTCATCAGGCGACATCGGAAAGAAACGCTGGAAAGCCCGTCACGAGAATTCATCCAAATCTACGAAAAAGGACCTTGCTCCATTTCTGTATGGTCAAAGAGCTTGAAAAGGTCGATCTCCTCTTCGTCTCCCTGCCCCACACCCAGTTTATGCAGAGGTTTAATGAATTCAGCGGTCTGGCAGAAAGAATGGTAGACCTCTCGGCTGATTTCAGACTCAAGGACCCTGCTGCCTACCTGAAATGGTACGGAGTGGATCATCCCCATCCGGACAAGCTTGCCCAGTTTGTTTATGGAAATGTGGAGCTTCACCGGAACGAAATAAAGAACGCCCAATACATCACTGGCGCCGGATGCAATGCCACAGCCACGATCCTCCCCCTCTGGCCCCTTTTTAAGCTTGGTGTGGTCGATACAGCCCTGCCTGTTGTCGCCGAGGCCAAGTGCGGCTCCTCAGAGGGTGGCAATGCCGTAAGCGAGGCTTCCCACCATCCGGAACGGAGCGGTTGTGTCCGTTCCTATAAGCCCACCGGACATCGTCACATCGCCGAAATGGAACAGGAGCTGGGCCACCCCATCTATTTTTCTGCCACCTCGATTGAGATGGTGCGGGGAATTCTGGTCACGGTCCATCTCTTTGTGAAAAAGGGGATCACGGAGAAAGAGATCTGGAAGGCCTATCGCCAGATCTATGGAGAGGAGCCTTTTATCCGGATCGTCAAGGAGAAGCAGGGCATCTACCGTTTTCCTGAGCCCAAGATTCTTGCTGGCACCAATTACTGCGATATCGGTTTCGAGCTGGATGGGAACAGGCTCGTCGCTGTTTCAGCCATCGACAACCTGATGAAAGGAGCGGCCGGACAGGCGGTTCATGCCATGAATGTGATGTGCGGCTTTGAAGAAACAGCAGGGCTATCTTTTGCCGGCCTTCATCCGGTTTAGATAGTGTCTGTTTATAGAGTCCGTTATTCCGTCATGCCGGACTTGAGGAGCCTGCCCCGTGCTTGATACGGGGGCATCCAGTCCAGCCATTGGCGGGATTGAGAACACTGGATTCCGGCTTTCGCCGGAATGACAATCTTTTTCGAATTAGTGATTTCGGAATTTAAAAATCCGCAATCCGCAATTCGCAATCTGGAAGATATGTGCAGACTACTTGCCGTACGATCAGAGGAACCGATCATTCCTGCCGATTATCTGGCGCCATTCGCCTCCATCGCCCGAAACAGCAAGGAATATCAGGGCCACGGCTGGGGTTGTGTATGGAGGGATTCAGACCAAAAATGGCTAATCTATAAAAATATCCACCCTGTCTGGGAAGACGATTTCTCCCGTTTTCCCCGCACCTCGCTTCTCATTGCCCATGCCCGCAGCGCCTTTGAAGACAGGGATATCGTTGTTGAAAACAACATGCCCTTCACAGATGGAGAAAGGATCTTCATCTTCAACGGGGAATTGAGAGGAGTCAAAATCAAGGAGCAGGGACGGATTGGCGCAGAAAAAATCTTCAACTTCATCCGCCGCTTCGATGATGGAGACACGCTGGCTGCCCTGAAGAAGGCGGTCGGCCTCATCAGAAATCGAACGAGATCCATCAGGGGGATGAATATTATCTTGGTTAGGGAAAACGGTATTTATCTCTCCAGTTTTTTTACCGGAGATAAGGACTACTTCACCCTGCGGTATAAGGAGGGTCCCCCATTGGTCATCTGCTCGGAAGCCTTTCCTTCCGAAGAAGGCTGGCAGAGCATTCCCAACGGGATGGTGAGGGCTTGGTAAGCGAGTGATGGTACGGTTATAGGGGATACTTGACCAGAAAGGGTCGGAAAGTTCCCCTTCCAAAACCTTGTAAAGCGATCATAGAGGTTATACGAACCAGCCATTCTGCCTCTTTCGTAATGGGTTTGGGAAACAAACCTATATTTTTCAACGAATAGAGGTTTCGCTTCAAAGTTTTTCCAGAAGAACCTCCCGACCCTTGTGGAGTTACGAAAATGATCATTGTTAAGATCGGCGGAGGAGCCGGAATCAATCTTCAGGGGATCATTCAGGATCTGGCTCAACTCAAGGAAAAGTTCATCATCGTTCATGGCGCAAACGCCCTGAGGGACAAACTGGCCGAAGACCTGGGTCAGCCCAAAAAGGTGGTCACTTCGGTCTCCGGTTACTCGAGCGTCTATTCGGATGACAACCTGATCGACCAGATGATGATGGCTTATGCCGGAGCACGGAATAAACGAATCGTGGAACTCTGCCACCAGCATGGCATCAATGCCGTTGGCCTCTCCGGTCTGGACGGGAAGGCAGTCCAGGGGGTCCGAAACAAAGGAATCCGTGTCTACCAGGATGGTAAGCTGAAAATCCTTCGGGATTACTCAGGCAAACCCGAAACGATCAACAAGGGTCTCCTCGATCTTCTGCTCGATCATGACTATATCCCGGTGCTTACCGTTCCCATCATCGACGAGCAGAACAGCGCCATCAATACGGAAAACGACGACGTTGTGAGAGTCCTTCAAAAGGCCATGCGCGCTGATATGGTGATCAACCTGATCGAGGCGCCGGGTTTCCTTGAAAACAGAGAGGATGAAACGAGCCTCATTCGGCATATCCCAGCCGCGGAGCTCGAGAGCCGTGAACAGCAGGTGGACGGCAGGATGAAGCGGAAGATGCTGGCGGTTAGAAAGCTCTTTGAGCATGGTGCAAGCAGGGTCGTCATTGCGGACGGACGGGGTGAGCATCCTGTGGCAGGCGCCCTTTCAGGAAAAGGAACAGTCATCGAATGAACCCTATTGATTCAATCAACCCGAAAGAACTTGAAGACCAGTATGAACTTCTGGTCTACCCTCGCCGGAATATCGTTCTGGTCCGGGGCAAAGGCGCAAAACTCTATGACGACCGGGGACAGGAATATATCGATTGCGCTTCCAATGTCGGAGTCTCCAATATCGGCCATGGCAGGGAGGAAGTGGCCAGGGCGATCTATGAGCAGTATCTCACTCTATCAAACTGCTACGGCATGTTCTACAACCCTGTCCGTGCCAGGCTTGCCGAAAAACTGATCTCTCTGAGCCCTCAAGGGCTCAAACGGGTCTTCTTCTGTAACTCCGGCGCTGAAGCGGTTGAAGCTGCCTTCAAGTTTGCGCGTGCCAGCACCGGGAAAACGGAGATCATCGCCGCTATGAGGGGCTTTCACGGAAAGACCTTTGGCGCACTTGCCGCCACATGGGGAGAGGAATACCAGAAACCTTTCGTGCCGATGATGCCAGGGCTGAAACATGTGCCTTATAACAACTTTCAGAAATTGAACGAAGCGGTCAATGAAGATACGGCAGCAGTGATCCTGGAGCTTGTGCAGGGAGAAGGGGGTGTCCGGGTCGGGGACAAATCTTATTTCCATCAGGTCCGGAACCTTTGCAATCAAAAAGGGATTCTGCTCATTTTCGACGAAGTTCAGACAGGCTTTGGCAGAACAGGAACCCTTTTTGCGTGTGAGCAGTTTGTGGAGCCAGACATGTTATGCCTGGCCAAATCGCTCGCTGGAGGCATCCCTATGGGAGCAGTGCTCTGCTCGAACGCTGTCAATGTCCCCGTCAAAAGCCATACCTCCACGTTCGGTGGCAACCCCCTTGCCTGTGCGGCTGCCCTTGCCTCTCTGGAGGTGATCGAACGCGAAAATCTCCCTGAAAAGGCAAAGACTCTGGGAGAATATTTCTTGGGAGAGCTTCGGTCGATTAAAAGCGAGAAAATCCGGGAAGTGAGAGGCCTCGGCCTCATGCTCGGCATTGAATTGAAAGAGAAGGCTGGCCCCTATGTTCAGAAACTGATGGAAAGCGGAGTCATCGTCCTACTTGCCGGGCCCACGGTGATCCGGCTTCTCCCTCCGCTCATCATCACCAGAGAAGAGGTTGATGTGGTTTTGTCTGCATTGAAAGAGGCGCTTGGCTGAGGGATGACAGGAGAGAATATCTTAAAAAAAGAGGGACTGATATTTTCAGCCCCTCTTTTTTTAATCGTATCTCTTCTCCTAATGTGATTCTGACTCTAAGGCGACAGCCTGTCTCTGGGCCGCAGTGATTTTTTCTGCGGCCGCTTTCTTTTTGGCAATGGCCACCCGGTCCGCGTCCAAATAATCCACGGCTTTCATATCACAGAAGCGAACGCACTGCGGATCACCATCGCAGAGATCGCACTTAAAATTTTTCCGGTCGATCACATTGAACCCCATCGCGCCAAACGGACAGACCGTCACGCAGGAGCGGCAACCGATGCAGATATCATGGTTGACCATCACCCGGCTCAACTTCTCATCGCGGGAAATGGCCTTCACAGGGCAAACGATCAAACAGGGAGCATCCTGACACTGCTGACAGGACATGGGGATATAAAGCCCCTCGGACTCCCATTTCATCACTTTGATCCGGCTTCGGGCGGCATTCGATACGCCATCATGAAAAACCGAGCAGACGAGCTCACAGAGTCTGCAGCCGGTGCACTTTTCGGGGCTGATTGCAAGAACTTTACCCATGGGTTCCATTAGAAGTTTCTCCTTTCGTGTGTCACGAATGACTCGAATGAAACCGAATTTCACGAATCAACCGCACGATCAATAAAATATTCGTGTCATTCGTTACCATTCGTTCCATTCGCTTAATGATTACAGTAAGTGTGAGGGTTCTTTATCCACGCCGAGCCTCTTGAGCGTTTCCGGCTTAGGAACGCCGTTCTGGTCAAGTCCCTTGTATTCATACAGTTCGTCGATCATTTTCTCGAATTTCTTCCGGTCGATCACCTTCCCGACCACATCGAGGGCGCCCCTTCGGGCGGGCTCATCAAAGTAGCGATGGTTGAGCATATCGCCCTTTTTGAGATCGTTTCTCGTTAACCCTTCGCGAAGGTTGAACAACCGTTCCATCATGTTGGAACGCTCGGCAACGTCCCAGATTTCCCGAGGGGTAAGCTCCAGCCCTGTATTGTAGTAAAGCACCCTGGACCAATCTTCAAAGTTGGGGAGCGTAGCGCCCAGGAACGTGGTGTGATACTTGCAGATGCCAAGGCAATCCACTCCCATGTAACAGTTTTCATGCCAGAAGACCTGCCACGGTTTGCCGATATATTCCGTATGTTCCGAACTCAAAGGTCCGTCGTAAGGGACCGGGCTGCTGTAGATCCTTCTCATCACGTCTACCGGCAAATGGTAAAGGTCAATGGCTGGACGGCTTCTCAAATGGTCTGAGCCACGGGAGGCAGTGGCAATATTAAGAGCAAGAGCGGGTGTCGCTCGCTCATCAGAGTGAAGGTTGCTGACCCCTTTGACCTGGATCAGGTAGTCGAAGGAATTCTTTCCAATTTTCTCGGAGGCGATGATTCCTCCCTCAGCCAGGACATTTCCCAACCAGCCCTTTCTGAAGCAGATCCGTTCAAGCATCTCCTGAAATGCTTCGGCGTTGCCAAACCGTAAATCGAGGCCCTCGGTCTCCTTGTCGGTGAGAATTCCCAGCTCATAAAGCTCCATTGCCCAGGAGATAATGCTTCCGATTTCAAGGTTGTCCACACCCCACTGATCAACCAGGTGATTGCACACCAACAGGTTTTCCAGGCCTGGGATATCGGGTTCCGACGACATCCCGCCCTGAGAGGTATATTCCGGGCCCTCGTCATAGATGCCTGCATAAGGTCCGGTGGGAATCTTGTACTGGGCCCGGCAGTGGACCTGGCAGCCGAAGCAACCGGTCATATGGTAGGGCCCAATCGTTTTGATAGCGTTTTCGTCAATCGATTCCGGCTCGATCTCGTCAGCGTACAGCATCTGATTATACTGGAAGTTCCTGGTTCGGACACCGCCCCAGGAATTGGTGGCTCCCCAGATAAAGGGGGTGCCCAGGGTTCCCTGGGTCTGGTTAACCTTTGCGCTCGTGATTTGATCGATAAAGCGCTTGTTGTACTCGAGAGCCTCCTTCGGATAGGCGATCTTGATATCCATGGTGCCGCGGGCGGCAATGGCCTTTAAATTTTTTGAGCCCATGACCGCTCCCATTCCGGTTCTTCCACCCGAATTTTTGATGCCGGTCATGACATTGGCATACCTGACGAGGTTCTCTCCGGCCGGACCGATGACCAGGCTCTTAATGTCATCATCCCCTAACTCTTCCCGGATCGCCCATTGGGTATCGGTGACGGTTTTACCCCAAATGTTCTTAGCATCACGAATCTCGATTTTGCCATTGTGGATCCAGAGATAAACCGGCTTATCCGCCTTCCCTTTGATGACGAGATGATGGAATCCAGCCCAGGCTAACTCAGGAGTGAAGAAACCTCCCATGTTGGCGCTCCCCAACATTCCTCCGAGGGGAGATTTAGCCATCACATGACATCTGGAAGTTGCTGAAGCCAATGTGGCAGTCAAAATTCCGCCGCTCACCATGAGTGTGTTGTCAGGACCGAGGGGATCGCATCCTTGCTTTGTGTGATTATAAAGCAGATAGGCATCGAGGCCCCGGCCTCCCAGGAATTTTCTCCTGACCTCAAGGGGGATGGGTTTGATTTCTATCTTGCCTGTAGAGAGATCAATATACGCTATCTTCCTATTTAGGGCCATCTTTCTTAACCTCCTTCATTTTTCTTCCAAACTCTTCCTCGGCCAATCTTTTGTTCACATCCCATACCGGGCCCCTGATGCGGGGGAAACCTTCTTTGACCCAGGCCACACGCCATTCCATATGACACATAGGGCATTTCACGGTGGGTTCCCCGGATTTTGGTTCGAGTCTTCCCATACAACTGGGATTATGGCACCTCACCTGGCCATAGGTACGAGTCTTACGCAGACTCTCAGCGGTTGAAAGTCCTTCCTTCTCGTTTACCATAACAACCCCCTTTCACAAAGTAAAATGTGGAAAGTGAAGCCCCGCCCACAGGGCGCGCCTTCACGGATAGCCGAGGCTTTCCAGCCTCGGCGAAAATGCTGGCGGGACAGGAATGTCCCGCCTATCGAAACTTGACTCCGCTGCATTCATCCCCGTCCACAGGGCGGGAGATTCTGCAGCATTTTCGTAGAGGGTGGAGGGTGGAGGGTGGATAAGTCGCCTCTTCTTCACGCCTTAAGTTCACAATAGTGAACTTCAAAACCCCTTCCAAAACCTCAACTCCTTCAGATTATTAAACTACATTTATTTTTTTGTCAAGGGATATTTTTTTGTGCCATGATTCAAGTTCACTATTGTGAACTCTTTGGATGTGGACTCCACAGGCCACCCTCTACGTTCCACCTTCGAAGGATGGATTCCACCATTCGATCCAGGTTCCGTCCCGTCCGAACCTAATGTCTGTAGTGGATTCAATCTTTCTGATCCAGTCCCCGAGAAAAGAGGCATGGTGAATGATGAGCGGGGTGCTGTGTTCGGGCAGAATATCCTCAAAGAACCGGTGGAGAAAAATATTCCTGTCCATCTCCTGCATCGTCTCCCCATCGTCCCAGGGGGTAGGCCGAATAAAGCCGTGATTTGCGCCCTCATCCCTCCGGTAAAGGAAGTGGGTTTTGAACCGGTCTTTGAGGCGGCGAAGGGTCTCAACGCACTCCACAATATCCGAGAGGGTAATCCCTTTGCAGAAATATTGAAGCAACCGGTCGGAGAATGATTCAAAACCGATCGATGCAAACATCACCTTTATATCCTGATTCTGTGCCTGTGAAAGGATCCCCGGAAGATCAGAGGCGTGAGCATTGACATCATCGACCCGGCAGACCAGATTGATTTGTGATAGTCTGATGTTTTGATGACTTATCTCCTCAAACAGTTTGCCGAGGGAGCGGAGGGGGTACTCGTCTATGAGTTCGAACGGGACCTTCTTTCCGTCGAGTTCGGGCAATCTCACAATCTGATCAATAACCTGTTCCATCTCCAATAAGTCATGAAAGCCTTTGTCATGTGAAACATCGCAGAAGATGCATCCTTCACTCCGTACGCTCAACTCCACAGCCCCTCTCCCCTTGAGATCCACCGGTGGAGGCAGAATCACGGTCTGCGCCTTACTGGAATATGGGCAACCGATCGCATTAAGAACTTGACACAGCCGGACCTCGTGTTTCTGGAGGGTGTCGGAAAATAGATGGAGGTTTGACCAGTCGACTTCGATGGATATCTCCTTTGTCCATGGATATTCGAAGAGTGTTTCGTGGATATTCAGATGCTCCGATCTGAAGCCATCGACTGGCCCCTGAAAAGCAAGGTCGACCGTGGATCTCAGTCCTCTGAACCGGTGCGGATGAGAATCAACCTCTGGTTCGCCCACATAATCCTGCCGGGCCTGAGGCCCTCCGATGATTGTAACAAACCCCTTCTGTTTCAGTTCACGGATCAGTTCGATGAGGTCTTTTCTTCCACAGAGATGCGAGAATGCGGCAACCCTCTCCTTCCCCGCATAATGTTCATCTAAAAAACGGAACAATCGCTCTTTCGAGAAGTTTCTTTCGATTCCGACAACAATGGATGGGATGGAAAGTTTTCGTTGAAAAAAGGTCGCTGCCAGTTGAGCCCCAAGGATCCCGTGGGGCTCACCCGTATGGTGCGTAAAGATAATCATGCCTATACGATGTCACATTAGTGAATTAGTTTCAATTGGGTAACATCCCCTTATGTTAAAGGGATGTGTCGTAATTACTAACTTGTCACCCTGAACTTGTTTCAGGGTCTCGTACTATTTGATTCTATTAGATGCCGAAACAAGTTCGGCATGACATTTTCTACAGTTTACCCTATTACGACACAGTCTTTTAAGGGGAGGTGTGGAGGGGTTATATTTCCGCAAGCTTTTCTGGAAGAACCTCTTCTTTCCTGATTTCCTGATTTCCTGATCCCCTGATACCCTGATCGCCCGATGCTCTAATCCCCTGCTTCGCCCTACATATTCCATCCGCCGGAGACTTCGACTTCAGCGCCGTTTACAAAACTGGCTTCGTCGGAGGCTAAAAAGGCCACCACATTGGCGACCTCCTCAGGCTGACCGGCCCGTTTCAAAGGGGTATTTTCAATGATGATATTTCGGTATTTCTCAGCCATCCTGGAAACCGTAGGGGTCAGGATAAATCCGGGTAAAACCGCGTTGACATTGATCTGGTGCCTGCCCAACTCTCTGGCAACACTTTTCGTCAAACCGATGATTCCTGCTTTTGCCGTGCTGTAACTGATCTCTGAAACAGCTCCCCTTTTTCCCCAAACCGAGGAGAGATTGATGATCTTTCCGTAACCCTTTTCGATCATGTGGGGGACAACCGCCTGGATGCAGTTCAAGGTCCCCTTCAGATGGACATTTAGCACAGCATCCCAATCCTCCTCTTTCGTTTTTAGAAGATTCCCCGGCCGATCAAAACCGGCATTATTGACCAGAATATCAATCCGTCCGAAGGCTCGCAGAGCCTCTGCCATCATCTTCTCTACCTGTCTCCGGTCTCCCACATCCACCGAAAAGAAGAGACATCTTCTGCCCAGGATTTCGATCTCTTTCTGGGTCTGAATGCCGGTCTCGGGATTCCATTCCACAACGACGACATCCGCCCCCTCTTGGGCCATCTTCAGGGCAATCGCTTTACCAATCCCCTGCCCCGCCCCCGTCACAATCGCTTTTCTATTTTTGAGTCTCATTTTTCCACCTTGAAAAATTAATAGTGTTATAATAGATTCAACTCTTTCTTAATTTCTTTTGAGAGCCAATGCCGAATTAATGTTTGATAAGGAATCGATTTGGTCGTCGCTAACTTCCTGATCGCCTGGACCTGGAGGGGGTCTATCTTAATCGTTAAATTCTCAAGTTTTCTTTTTCTCTTTTTTAAAAGAATATCGCGGTGGAGCCGTTCACCCAAGTTAAATTTAACAGGTTCCTCCAGGAGTTCATCCAGAATGTTTACCTGGTCATAATAATCGGCCCAGGGCTTATCTTTTCCCTTCACGTTTCTTCACCTCCTATGCTTTTTATAATATTGAGCTTCTGACCTGTTCATGTCCCAACCTGTGATCGGGCGCACCAACGTGAACCCGCCCCCGATTTTCTATTCTAATCTGTCTTTTCTCGTCTTAGGGGAAGCAAACGAACTCTTGATTTTTCCTCATCCACCGAAATCAAGGCCCCTTGCTGAAGGTTCTCGGCAAACTTATAAAGGGTGTTGAGGAGCAAATCCTTTGCATGGTGAGGAGAGATGTCTTGTGCTCTGATTT
>VGSS01000034.1 GCA_016874935.1 Deltaproteobacteria bacterium
CCATTAAAACGATGATGAAGGGACTGGGTATGCCATCCGGGCCTTGCCGGCAACCTCTCGGAAAGATGACGCCTAAGGGGGTGGCGATTGTGCGAAGCGCCCTTAAAACCGTTCACGAAAAGGACAGAGGGATCCTCAGACCCATCCAGGAACTCTATAGGGTGAACATCGAAGACCGCCTCACCAACGACAAGCATTGGAAGTAAGATAAGTGGATATGCTAAAGAGAGGGGCCTGCCCCCGGAACGGGGACAGGCCCTTTTTGTTACCAGTTGGGGATGAAGAAGAGGAACGCTGCGGAGGTGATGACGAAGTAGACGAAGAAGACCATCAACAGCCAGCCCATGATATCCCTGAAGTGAAGTTTCGCTACAGCCAGCATGGCAATGGCCCAGAATGGTTGAATCATGTCGGTCATCATATCGGCCCAGGCAAACGTGACGACCGTCGTGCCCATGCCGACCCCCAGCTCTTTAGCCGCCGGAATGATATAAGGCGCCACCACTGCCCACTCTCCCCCGCCGGAGGGAATGAGATAGTTGAGAAGCCCTCCATACCAGTAGACGAAAAGCGGAAAGGTTTGTGGATTCGAGATGGCCACAAAAGCCTTCGTGAATACCGTGGAGAGGAGGGTGAATTTAAAAAGCCCGAGAATTCCAGCATAGAACGGGAACTGGATCACGATTCCCCAAACCGCCTTCCCTGCATCCTCGGTCGCTTTCAGGAATGACCAGGGCCTCCAGTGGAAGAGAATGCCCAGCATCAGCATGGCGAAATTGACTACATTGAGGTTAAGGTCAAGGCCTTTGGTTGAGAAGTGCCAGATCAGCCAGATCAGTCCACCGATGAAGATGATAAGATTGAATCCGGGCCACCAGTTCATCCAGTCCGAGGGGCTTTCAAAATTTGCTGGTTTTGGGGGGGCCTCGTAAAGCTTCAGTTGATTCATCAACTCGGGCTTCACAACGAAGGCTTTCCCCGGTCTCGGATGCATCAGGGCCATCAGAATGGTGACCACAGCAACAATGATGATGGTCAGAATCAGGTTGAAAGGATGGAAGATCGTATTGGCTACAGGGATGGTCGCATCCAATAACTTCCCTTTGATTAAGAAGTTATCCGGAGTGGCTACGAGCAATGTGGCAGAACCGGAAAGACCCGCATGCCAGGTGCAACCGAGTCCCAGATAGGCGGCGGCAATGAGCAGACGATAATCGACCTTCGGATTTCTCCTTACGATGAAAAGGGCCAACATGGCGCTGGCGATCAGACTTAAACCCCAGTTGAGCCAGGCCATGATCATCGAGAAGAGAGACATAACGACAATGGCCTGCCAGGGTTTTTCAGGATTGGCCCAGCCGGAGAGTCCGTTGAGCAGTTTCCGGACAGGAGGGGAGCAAGCCAGAATGTACCCGGTCATCATGATCAGGCACATCTGCATGGCAAAGGTGAGCAGTTCCCAGAAACCTTTTCCCCATGCCTGAACCGATTGGTAGGCTCGGTCACCGATGCCAATCTCAGGCTTGAATCCCCAGATGAGGGCCAAGATGTAAGTAACGATACTGAGAAAGATGACGATGACCAATGCATCCGGGATCCATCGCTCTGTCCAGCGGGTGAGGCCATCGCCCCAATCTTTTAGGAATTCAAATGTTCCTCGGACTTCTTCCTTCTTTTTCTCGTTCATAAATGTTCCCTCCTTTTTAAAGGGTTAGATGTGGAAAAAGAGCCTTAATGGAAGAGATTTAAATCGGACCGGAGGCCTTATTGATGAAATCACCCCCTCTCGTCAAGGATTAAAAGAGATTGTGGAGCATAGAAGCTAAAATCTTTTAGAACCACCCAAACTTCCTTTCTCATATAGAAAAGACTCTCTTTTGTCAAGAAGAAATTGAGTACGGGAGAAGTCTCCAAATCCTTTTTAACATTGACTTTTTTTCCAATTGTGTTACCATCGATTCAATTGCTTCCCCAGTTTCATAAAGGGAAAAAGGAGAGAGAAGAGGTTTTTCATTGCTTCGATCCTTTCTGGCCATCGAGCTTCCTGAATCGATCCTGAAAAGGATTGAGGAGGTTCAAAACGATTTAAAATCCTCAAGAGCTGATGTCCGATGGGTGAGCCCTGAAAATATTCATCTCACCCTGAAATTTTTTGGAAACATTGAAGAATCTGAGATAGACTCGATTGTCAAATCGATCGAGGAACCGGTCCACACCACATCTTCCTTTTCGATCAACGTTCAGGGGATCGGCGCTTTTCCAGGCCTGAAGAACCCGAGGGTGATCTGGATGGGGTTTCAAGAGGGGAAGGAGATGATTGTCGCGATTCAGAAACGGTTAGAAGGAGAGTTTGAGAAGATCGGGTTTCAGCCTGAAGACCGGTCCTTCCATCCCCACCTGACACTGGGAAGAATGAGATCGAACCGGGGAAAGGATGAGCTGGTCAGAGGAATGGAGAGGTATCGAGAAGAGGAACTTGGAAGTTTTCAGGTCGAGAGGATCGTTCTTTTTAAGAGCGATCTGAGGCCGGCAGGACCGATCTATACCCCATTGAGGGAAGTGAGGTTGGGTGGCTAAGAAAAAGTGAGGAGATGGGGAGGTAGGGAGATAGGGTGAAGATAAGATTGCCCCATCACCGAGTCAATCCCGACTCCGTCGGGGCAGGAGGGCATGATTATGATGAGAGAGGATCCGAGCAGAAAGAAGGCAGTTGATCTGGCGGTCACACAGATTGAAAAACAGTTCGGTAAGGGCGCCATCATGAAGTTAGGTGCGGAGATGATGCCCGGAGAGGTTCCCACCATCTCCACAGGCTCCCTCTCCCTCGATATTGCCCTTGGCGTGGGAGGACTGCCAAAAGGCCGGGTGGTGGAGATTTTTGGCCCCGAGGCTTCGGGAAAGACGACCCTTGCCCTCCATGTTGTTGCCGAAGCACAGAAAAAGGGCGGGATCGCTGTCTTTATTGATGCGGAGCATGCGCTCGATACCAAGTATGCAAAGAAACTCGGGGTGAAGATCGATGAACTTCTCCTCTCACAACCCGACACAGGGGAGCAGGCCCTGGAGATTGCAGAGCATCTCGTTCGGAGCGGAGGGGTCGATGTGATCGTCATCGACTCCGTGGCGGCCCTGGTTCCCAAAGCAGAGATTGAGGGAGAGATGGGCGATGCCCACATGGGGCTTCAGGCGAGGCTGATGTCTCAGGCCCTAAGAAAGTTGACGGCCACGATCAGCAAGTCGAATACGATCGTTATCTTCGTCAATCAGATCCGGATGAAGATTGGCGTCATGTTCGGAAACCCTGAGACGACAACCGGCGGAAATGCCCTCAAGTTTTATTCCTCCGTCCGTCTCGATGTCCGGAGGATCGCCTCCATCAAGCAGGGGCAGGATGTCATCGGAAACCGGACCAAAGTCCGTGTGGTGAAGAACAAGGTGGCGCCTCCCTTCAAAGAGGTGGAGTTCGATCTCATCTATGGAGAGGGCATTTCGAGAGAGGGAGATGTGCTCGACGTGGCTGTGGATAAGAATATCGTGGAGAAGAGCGGGACCTGGTACACCTATGGCGGACAGCGGATCGGCCAGGGAAGGGAGAATGCAAAACAATTTTTAAAGGAGAATTCGAAGATCCTGGAGCAAATGGAGAAGGAGCTCCTCGAGAGCTTTTCCCTCTCCAGAGCGGGATCGGCGGGATAATGGAATAGTGGATAAGGTTTCGGTTACGAAGCCCGTTTCGTCATTCGGTAACGGTTACGTAAAAGGAATTAATAGACGATAAACGTAACCTTTTATGAACGATACGGGCCCTGAACCTATCATGGTACAGGGCGGGCCTCGTTGCCGTTACCGTTGAACAAAGCCCTTATTTTCTACATCATCGGTTTGTGATCTGTGGAATCAGAGGTCTTTGGGTATTTTTTCAGAGACCTCAAAGAAGGAGGTTGAGATGGATATTAACCAGATCCTGGTGGAAGCGCTGGAGCATAAAGCCTCTGATGTTCATATCAAAGAAGGGGCTCCTCCCATTTTCAGGGTCAATGGCACGCTCAAGCCTTACAATAAGATGAAACCTTTAGACCATAATGATATATCGAAGATAGCCTTCGGACTGATGAGCGACTGGCAGAAGGAACGGTTCATCAAGAACCGGGAAGTCGATATGGGCTACGAAGTCTATGGCCTGGGCCGGTTTCGGATCAATGTCTATCGGCAGAGGGGAAAGCTCTCGATCGCCCTTCGAATCGTTCCCTATCAGATCAAATCCTTGGAAGAGCTTAATCTACCAAGCGTGATCAGAGATATCGCTCTTGAGAATAGAGGCCTCGTCCTCGTCACCGGGACGACCGGCAGCGGCAAGTCAACAACCCTGGCCTCCATGATCGATATCATCAATAAAAAACGGAACAGCCACATCATCACGATCGAGGATCCGATCGAGTTCATTCATGAGGACAAGAAGTCGATCATCGACCAGAGGGAGGTGGGCTCTGATACGAACACCTTTTCCAGTGCCCTGCGCGTGGCTCTCCGACAGGACCCGGATGTGATCCTGGTCGGCGAGATGAGGGACTTCGAGACGATCGAGACCGCCCTGACCGCGGCAGAAACAGGCCATCTCGTCATGTCCACCCTCCACACCCTCAATGCCACGGAGACGATCACCCGTATCATCTCCGTCTTTCCTCCCTATCACCAGAAGCAGGTCCGGCTTCAGCTGGCGGCTGTGCTCAAAGGAGTGGTCTCTCAGAGGCTGGTTCCCAGGGCGGATGGGATGGGACGGGTTCCGGCAGTGGAGATCCTGGTCTCCACCGCCAGAGTGAGGGAGTGCATCGTCGAAAAGGAGAAGACGAGCGAAATCAACGATGCCATTTCCAAGGGCCAGACCGCCTACGGGATGCAGACCTTCGACCAATCGCTGATGTATCTGATGAAACTGAACCTCATCACCTATGAGGAGGCCCTCAAGCACTGCACCAACCCCGATGACTTTGCCCTGAGAGTGAAAGGAATTCTCGCCACAAGCGACACCTCCTGGGATAACTTCGAGTCGCTTGAGAAAGAGAGAGAGAAGGAGAAGACGGCGAAGTTGGGAAGGCCGGTCGATCCTAAGATGGGAGGCATGGGTTTGAAAAGATGACCTCGGATGAGATTCGTAGGGCCTTTCTCAAATATTTTGAGGAGAGGAATCACCGTGTCGTTTCAAGTTCCTCACTCGTCCCCAGGAATGATCCCACCCTGCTCTTCACCAATGCCGGAATGGTTCAGTTCAAAGGGGTCTTTTTAACCGAAGAGACCCGGGACTATTCCCGCGCCGCCACCTCCCAGAAGTGTGTCCGCGCCGGAGGCAAACACAATGATCTCGAGAATGTGGGAAAGACCGCCCGTCACCATACCTTCTTCGAGATGTTGGGAAATTTCTCCTTCGGCGACTATTTTAAGGAGGGCGCCATTGAGATGGCGTGGGACCTCCTCATACGTCAGTGGGGATTGCCTGCGGAGAAGATGTGGATTACCATCTACCTCGATGACGATGAGGCTCACAATCTCTGGCGGAAGATCAACATTCCCGCGGACCGAATCGTCAGACTGGGAGAGAAGGATAACTTCTGGGCCATGGGAGAGACCGGGCCTTGCGGGCCCTGCTCTGAGATCGTGATCGATCAGGGAGAAGGCATGGGTTGCGGCCGGCCCGATTGCGCGGTGGGATGCGACTGCGACCGCTACCTGGAGCTCTGGAACCTCGTCTTCATGCAGTTCAATCGAGATGCCGAGGGAAAGATGACCCCTCTGGCCAACCCCTGCATCGATACCGGCATGGGACTGGAACGGATCTCTGCCATCCTTCAGGGCATGAAGAGCAACTTTGAGACCGATCTCTTCATCCCGATCATCAAGGAGATCGCAGAGATCGGCCATATTTCGTATGGAAGAGATCCGAAGACCGACATTTCCATCCGGGTGATTGCCGATCACAGCCGGGCGGCAACCTTCCTGATCAGCGACGGCGTTCTGCCGTCCAATGAGGGCAGGGGATATGTGCTTCGCCGGATCATGCGTAGGGCGATGAGACATGGAAAGATGCTCGGGATCGATCGCCCCTTCCTCTATCAAACCTCTTCGAAGGTGGTGGATCTGATGAAGGACGCCTATCCTGAGCTGAGGGAGACAGAGGCGATCGTCTCAAAGGTGATCAGAAATGAGGAAGAGCGTTTTTCAGAGACCCTCGATTCGGGGTTAAAGATTCTGAGAGAAGAGCTGGATCAATTGAAGAAGGGGAAAGGAAAGGTCCTCTCCGGAGAGGCGGCCTTCCGTCTTTACGACACCTTTGGTTTTCCCCTCGACCTGACGACTGAGATCCTCCAGGAAGAGGGAATGAGCCTTGATGAAGAAGGCTTCAAGGCACAGATGGAGGAGCAGAGGCAGAAAAGCAAGCAGGCCTGGCAAGGCATGGGCGAGGGAAAAGCAAAAGAGATCTACCGACGACTCTTAAACGAGGGGATAAAAACCTTATTTGTGGGATATGAGGAGACCCAGTGCGAATCGAGGATTCTGAAACTGATCAAAGGGGACGCATTTGTCTCCTTTGCCAACGAAGGAGATGAGGTCGAAGTCATCACGGAGAAGACACCCTTTTATGGAGAGACGGGCGGACAGGTCGGAGACAGGGGCGTGATCTTTCAGGAAAACTTCTCCCTGGAGGTGGAGGACACGATCAGACCCCTCGAGGACCTGATCGTCCACAAGGCGCGGGTGAAGAGAGGAATAGTGAGGGAAAGAATGGAAGCGACCTTCAAGGTCGATCCCGACCGAAGAAGAGCGATTGCCCTCAACCATACAGCCACTCACCTGCTTCAGGCAATGCTGAGAGAGGTTTTGGGGAGCCATGTCCATCAGGCAGGGTCTCTTGTGGCCCCTGAACGATTCAGGTTTGACTTCACCCATTTCGCTCCGATCGAAAGAGGGGACCTTGAACAGATTGAGGCGATGGTCAATCAGAAAGTCCGTCAGAATATGAGGGTCGAAACGAAGATTATGAACGTGGAAGAAGCCCTCCAGACCGGAGCCACAGCCCTCTTCGGAGAGAAGTATGGAGAGAAGGTGAGAGTGGTCAGAGTTTCTGATTTCAGCATCGAACTCTGCGGAGGAACCCATACCTCCCGAACGGGCGATATCGGGATCTTTAAAGTTCTGCATGAAAGCGGTGTGGCCGCAGGCGTGAGGAGAATCGAGGCCCTCACAGGAGAGGCCGCCTATCGGTTTATCCGGGAGGAGGAGCGTCAACTCGAGCAGATCGCCTCCTCTCTCAAATCAACGCCCGGAGAGATTGCCGTAAGAGTGGAACGACTGCTTCAGAGACAGAAGGAACTGGAGAGGGAGGTGGAGTCTTTCCAGGCAAAGTGGTCGAACCAGGAGATCTCCGGCCTCCTTTCGCTTGTGAGGGAGGTGAAGGGCGTGAAAGTCTTATCGGTCAGGTTGGACGGAAAGGATCCAAAGCGATTGAGGGAGCATATCGATCAGTTGAAGGAAAAGATTGGCTCGGGGATCATCCTTCTCGGAAGCCAGAGCGATGTGAAGGTCACTCTGTTGATAGGCGTCACCGGAGATCTAACCCGTCGGTTCAAGGCAAACGAATTGATCAAGAAGATCGCTCTTCATGTGGGAGGAACAGGAGGAGGCCGGCCCGATTTTGCCCAGGCCGGAGGGACCGATCCCGAAAAGCTGGACGAGGCGCTTAAGGCCATTGACGATCTCATTTAAATATTTAAAGTGGAAGATCATACCCCCATCCTTCTCATGAGGAAGGAAAGGGGGATTTTTTTGTTATGACGACTCAATTCCGTTCGTGCTGGGCCCTTCCTTCGACTTCGCTTGGGACATTCGGAAAAACTCCGTTCGCCCTGAGCCGTGAGCTTGTCGAACGGTCGAAGGGCGAATCCCGCAAAGCGCGGGACTCAGGGCAGGTTTGTCGAAGCATGAACTGTGCAGTGAAATACCCCTCGAGAACCTCAGGGTGATCGGCAGGGATTTTCCTCTGCGGAAGTCGAAAGAAGATATATGAAAGGTTAAAAGAAAGATGGCCACCGTCAGGACACGATTTGCCCCCAGCCCCACAGGCGACCTCCATATCGGAGGGGCCCGGACCGCCTTGTTTAACTGGCTCCTGGCGCGGCATACCGGAGGCGCATTCATCCTACGGATCGAGGATACGGACGTGGCTCGCTCGACCCAGGAGTCGATACAGGTCATCCTCGATGCCATGACCTGGCTGGGGCTGGATTGGGACGAAGGCCCCTTTTATCAAACAGAGAGACTTTCCCTCTACCGGGAGATGGCGAATCAACTTGTGACCAAGGGGAAGGCCTACCGATGTTTCTGTTCGCCGGAGGAGCTGGAGGCCAAGCGGGAAGCCGCAATGAAGGCAGGGATCAAGCCAAAATATGACCGGACCTGCCTTCAAAGTCAATCGCCTCCTCCGGACAGACCTTTTGCAATCCGGTTCTTTTCGCCTGATGAGGGGAAGACCGTGGTGGAAGACCTCATCCAGGGCCGCGTGGAATTTGACAATAGCGAACTGGATGACCTTATCATCCTGAGAAGCGACGGGCTCCCCACCTACAACTTCTCCGTGGTGGTCGATGATGTCACAATGAATATCACCCATGTCATCCGGGGAAATGACCATCTCAACAATACCCCCCGGCAGATTCAGATATACCAAGCCCTGGACCATTCCTTGCCGGAGTTCGGTCATGTTCCGATGATCCTTGGCCCGGACAAGAAGAAACTCTCCAAAAGGCATGGAGCCCAGTCCGTAATGGAGTATCAGAAGATGGGCTATCTTCCACAGGCCGTAGTGAACTATTTCGTCCGCCTGGGATGGTCCTATGGCGATCAGGAAGAGTTCACCCTGAAGGAGTTGATCGAAAAGTTCACCCTGGAGGCGGTGGGCAAAGCAGCCGCAGCCATCAATCCGGGGAAGCTGGACTGGCTCAATTCCCAGTACATCAAGAGGATGGAAACGGATGAGCTGACCAAGAAGGTTTTGCCCTTCATTGAAGCAAAGGGGTATTCGGTGACAGATGCAGACCTCCTGAAGAGAGCGGTTCTCTCTTTGAGGGAGAGATCGAAAACCCTGGTAGAGATGGCGGAGCTTTCAGAATTTTATTTCTGCGAAGAGATCGTCTATGAGGAGGAGGCCGCCAAGAAATTTCTGAAAGGTGAGTCAATGGTCATCTTCGAAGAGGTCATCACCTCACTTTCGAAGGAACCGATTCTAAAAAAGGAGAGCAACCACCTTCTGATCCAGCGGCTATCCGAATCCCGGCACGAGCCTCTGGTCAGGATCGCCCAGCCCCTTCGTGTGGCATTGACGGGCAGAACGGTCAGCCCGCCCATTGATGAAGTGATGGAGGCATTGGGAAAAGAGAAGGTGATACAGAGACTAAAAAAGGCAATGGAATATATTACAAAATCCGAAATTCGAATATCGAAATCCGAAACCAATCCAAAATCTAAATGACTAAATTTTCTAAACTTTTTAACCTTAATTTAGTTTTGATGGATTCGTAAAGAATCGTCACTCCGGTGGAAACCGGAGTCCAGAAAATTTCTAATCCTTTGAAAAGACTGGATTCCGGCTTTTGCCGGAATGACAACTATTAGCTTTTTTTGACTTTTTACGAGAATATCAGTTTTGGATTTCGGTCATTTGAAATTGTTTCGAAATTCGCCTGCCTGCGCGAAGCCGCTTCGGCGAAGGCAGGGATTTCGTGCTTCGAATTTGGACATTGAAGAAATTTGAAAGGTGTACCACATTGATGATGCAAGGATGATTCGATGAAACTCAAATCTCTTGAGATGACCGGATTCAAATCTTTTGTGGACCGGTTCCATCTCTCCTTTCCGGAAGGGGTGACGACGATCGTTGGGCCGAATGGCTGCGGGAAGTCAAACATCGTCGATGCCATCCTCTGGGCCATTGGGGAACGAAGCGCCAAGCATCTGCGGGGAAAGTTGATGGAGGATGTCATCTTCGGGGGAACGGACGGAAGAAAACGCTTGGGAATGGCAGAAGTGAGCCTCACTTTCTCCAATGAGGACGGGTCAGCTCCCGTGGAGTACCAGGAGTATAGTGAGATCACCATCACCCGCAGGCTCTTCCGATCCGGAGAGAGTGAATTCCTGATCAACCGGACTCCCTGCCGGCTAAGAGACATCATCGATCTCTTCCTTGATACGGGGATCGGCGTGAACGGATACTCGATTGTGGAACAGGGCCGGGTGGAAAATCTCATCAATGCCAATCCCCAGGACCGGCGTTTTTTAATCGAAGAGGCAGGGGGGATTGCAAAGTATAAGGAACGGAAGAGACTGGCCCTGATGAAGATGGATGCGACCCAGCAGAACCTTCTGAGGATTCAAGACATCATCTCCGAGGTGAAACGGCAGATCGTCACACTGGAACGGCAGGTGAAGCGGGCGGAGGAATTTAAGGCGATGCGGAAGGAAGTCCGGGAGATCGAACTCCGCTTTGCCATTCAGGAATATGGCGAACTTTCGGAGAAAGGGGAGGCGGCCAAGGGTTATCTCAAAGCCCTCCGGGAAAGGGAGGCCGTGATTTCTGCTCAGATAGCGGAGAGGGAGGCATCGGTCGAAGGGATGAGGCTGAGAAGTGTGGAGGAAGAAGAAAGGCTCCGCACTCTCCAGCAGGAGCTTTACGATCTGAATCAGAGGATTCAGAAGATGGAGAACGAGGTCGAACTCTTCAGGAGGGAAAGGGAGGGCCTTCAGAGGCAGGAGGCCCAGATGCTGGAGGAAATAGGAAAGGGACTTCAGGCCTGGAGAGAAACCCGCAGAGAACGAAGAAGAATGGAACAGACCCGGAAGGAGCTGGAAAAAGGGAGCCGCGAGAACGAAGAGATCGTGAAAGAATGGGAGGTTCTCTACAACGAGTTCAGAGGAACTTTCCAGGAAGTTTCAGACCAGTTAGAGACGGAGAAGGGGAGATTGATCGACACGCTGACCCGGCTCACCTCCCTCAGAAACCGTCAATCCCACCTTGAGGAGAGAAGAGAAGATCTTCAGAAGCGGATCCGGTCCCATGAAAAAGAGTCCGAAGAGGTGAGAACAGGACTGTTCCGGTTGGAAGAGACCTTATCGAATGTTGAGAAGGAGAAAGAGGTCAATCTCTCCATCCGGAGTGCGCTCCAGGAGGAGAAGGAAAGGTGGGCAGGAGAACTTGAGAGATTGAGGGAGGCCTTTCGAACAAGACAATCCGAACGCTTTGAGTTAGAAGAGAATCTGAGACAGGACCGGTCTCGATATCTCTCCTTAAAAGAACTTCAGGAGAATTATGAAGGGTTTGAAAAGGGAGTGAAGTCTCTTCTCTTCAAAAAAAGAGAGGGGCAGGAGCAATGGGACCGGATCATTGGGGTGGTGGCCGACATCCTGGAACCCGAACCTCCATACGAGATTCCACTCGAGGCCGTCTTGGGACAGCGGTTGCAATACCTGATGGTGGCGGATGAGGGAGGGGCGATGGGCGCCATCGAAATCCTCAAAAAGGAGTCCCTGGGTCGAGGGAGTTTCATTCCCGTAGGAGTAAGCGGCAAGAAACAGAAGGAATGGTCTTCGCCATTGAAGTTGGAAGAAGGGCCGGTGTCTCTGATGCGATTTGTTAAAGTGAAAGAAGGATTTTCTGACATCGCAGAATTTCTGATCGGGGATGTCGGCGTGGTCGATCATCTGGAGAAGGCGCTCAACTGGATGAAGCAAGAAGGAGCATTTGAAACCCTTGTCACCCTGGAAGGGGAGGTGGTGGAACGGACGGGGGTGATCTCCGGAGGAAGCCGTGATCAGGGCCTCGGCATCCTGGAGAGAAGGCGGGAGATCAGGGAGCTGGAGAAAAAGATTGAACAAGAGGAGCAGAAGTGCGGTAAAGCCCTTGAGGAAGAAGAGCGCCTTCATCAGGAGATCCTTGAGAGAGAAGTCCGGCTGGAGAATAGGAAGAGAGAGATCCAGGAGAAGGAGATTGAACTTCTCCATCAGGACCGGGATCTGGAAGGGGTAAGAAAGGATATCTCACAATTTCATCAGCGGGCCGACCTCCTCCGGTTTGAAGGAGAAGAGCTCAGAGGGGAGGAAAAGGAAATTGAAGAGGAGATGAAGACGGTCCTGGATCAAATGGTGAGAGAGGAGGCCGCAAGAAAGGAGAAGGAGGAGGAGCTTCAGTCCCTCAAGAAGACGGTGGAGGAGGTGAGGGAGGGGACAGAAGAATTAGGAGGAAGGATCACGGAGAAGAAGGTCTATCTGGCCTCGGTCGAGGAGAAGCAGAGAGGGATGGAGATTCAGATTGTCAACCTCTCCGAGAATATCAGGACACTGCGTGAGCAGGTCATCCATAGAGTGAAGGGGATCAGGGCCTCGAGAGAGGAGAAGGGTTCGCTTCGTGAAAAAATCGATCAGAGGGAAAAAGAGCTGGAAGGGCTGGTGGAAAGCCACCGGTTGAATGAAGAAGGTCTTTCCCATCTAAGAGAGAAGGTGGAGGCGCTCTCGAATCAATGGAAAGAGGCAGAAGCCTCTTCGAGATATCTCCGCCAGGAGCTGGAAGATATCCGGCAGAAGAGCCATGAGGAGGAGATTCGGGTTTCAGAGGTTCAATTGAAACTCCAGCATCTTCAGGATTCGATGAGAGAGCGTTATGGAGCTACCCTTTCGACATCCATCGGAATGGTTCCCGAGGAATTTTCAAGAGAGGAGGGGTCGAAGCGGCTTGCGGAGCTGAAGGCTGGCCTGGAGGGGTTCGGAGAGGTCAACCTCATGGCCCTTGAGGAGTATCAGGAATTGAAACAGCGGCACGACTTCCTCACAGAACAGCACAACGACCTTCAACAGGCGCTCGATACGCTTAAGAAAGCGATTGTCCGGATTAACCGGACGACGACGAAGCGGTTCTTAGAGACCTTTCATCTCGTCAATGAGAAGTTCAAAGAGGTTTTCTCCCGGCTCTTTAAGGGTGGGCAGGCCAGCCTGATCCTTATGGATGAACAGGACCCATCCACCTCGGGCGTGGATATCATGGCCCAACCACCTGGCAAGAAACTCCAGAACATTGACCTTCTCTCCGGAGGGGAGAAGGCCCTGGTCGCCACCGCTTTACTCTTCGGGCTCTTCATGATCAGACCAACGCCCTTCTGTCTGCTCGATGAGATGGATGCACCGCTGGACGATGCGAACATCAACCGTTTCATTGAAATGGTCAGGGAATTCTCAAAGACCTCCCAGTTCATTCTCATCACCCACAACAAGAAGACGATGGAGATGGCCAACACCCTCTACGGGATCACCATGGAGACCCCTGGAGTCTCGAAGGTGGTCTCGGTCCGACTGAATTAAATTCTCACCTGAGACTATTGTAAAGCCCGAAAGGGGAAAGAAGGGGACGTCCCCTCTTTCTCCCAGTGAATAAACCACTTCCTCGCCAGAGTCCAAATCTTTCAGGCGGACCTTTGAATCCATGGTGATCACATCTTCCGGGATATCCTTTGATGGGACGACCCGTTAAGTTTTTCTTCCACCCTCAACATCAAACCGCTTAGTGCCCTGATCTCTCATGACCGTTAGTCTCCCTCTGTCCAGTATCGTTTCTTACGGAATCCCCGAAGGTTATTTGGAGGTTGGTTTAAACCCTTATCATTTGATAAGAGTCTACTAATTTTGAATGGAAACTTCAATAAGAATTATTGATTACCATTTGGAAGAATGTATCGAAGGACAAAACTCAAAAATCACTCTTTCAGGAAGAAATTCTCGGGGCAGGGTTTGGGGGGCAAACAATTATAATAAATTATTTCATTCCTTTCTTGCTCGGGTCTTTTTTTCAGCCTCTCCAGAACGGTGGGAAGGGAAAATCGATTAAAATAGGTTATAATGAAATTCCTGATAAGACCAGTAATTTCTGATTCCATAACTGCCTGCCGGTAGGCAGGGATTATGAAACGATTACACGGATTATATTAATAGTCTCATAATAGAATGGACACCACCAATGAACTTATGATTGCAATCTATAATAATAACTCCCCCTCCCCCCTCTTACCCCAAGAGGGGAATATTCCTCCCCTTGAGGTAAGGGGAGGGTAGGTGGGGTTATTTACAGACTATTTTGAGACCGTTAATAAATCTTTTGAAAATAGAAAATATCTGTTTAATTCGAAGCCTCTGCTAAGGCTTTCAAGGGTTTTCCAAAGACCTCATAATGGTTTTACGTTTCCGAGGGGTCCCTCTATTCCTTAAATGCTACTTTGAGAAAGACAAAAGATCTCTAAAATAAATCCATGAAAAATATACGAAATTTTAGCATCATCGCGCACATTGACCATGGGAAATCGACCCTGGCAGACCGGCTCATTCAATATACCGGCATGGTTGATGATCGGAACTTTAAAAATCAGATCCTGGACAATATGGACATTGAGCGTGAGCGCGGGATCACCATCAAGAGCCAGGCCATAGCCCTTCCCTATCATGCCGAAGACGGGGAGGAGTATGTCCTCAATCTGATCGACACGCCGGGTCATGTCGATTTTTCTTATGAGGTTTCCCGCTCCCTGGCCTCTTGCGAAGGCGTGCTTCTTCTGATTGATGCGGCCCAGGGCGTTCAGGCTCAGACGATTGCCAATCTCTATCTGGCCATGGAAAATAACCTGGAGATCATTCCGGTCATCAATAAGATCGATCTTCCCACGGCGGATGTGGAACGGGTGATCGAGCAGATCGACTCGGAGTTGGGACTGGACGCTTTCAGTGCTCTAAAATGTTCGGCCAAGGAAGGAATAGGAATCGAAGAGGTCCTGGAGGCCATTGTCAAGAGAATTCCTCCTCCGAAAGGCGATCCTGAAGGGCCGCTCGCCGCCCTGATCTTCGATGCCCAGTATGATCCTTTCCGTGGAACAGTTATCCACTGCCGCGTCTTTGATGGAACCGTGAAGCCTGGAGATTTTATTCGTTTGATGTTCAATCAGGAGGCTTATAAGGTCGAGGAGGTGGGACGATTCCTGCTCGCCAGAGAAAAACGTGACCGAATCTCCGCAGGAGAGGTGGGTTACATCTTCGCAGGCGTCAAGACCGTATCGGATGTGCACATCGGCGATACGATTACGCTCGATGAACGGCCCTGCGATAGGCCTCTCCCCGGCTTTAAGGAATTCAAACCCGTGGTCTTCTCTTCGATCTATCCCATCGCTCCGGAAGACTATGAAGACCTGGCTGTTGCCCTTGAGAAATATTTGTTGAATGATGCGGCCTTCGTCTATCAGAAAGATTCATCGGTGGCCCTGGGACAAGGATTCCGGTGCGGGTTTTTAGGCCTTCTTCATCTCGAAATCGTCCAGGAAAGGGTGGAACGGGAATACGATCTCTCCATCATCCTCTCCGTTCCGAGCGTCCGTTACCGGTTTACATTAAAGGACGGAAGCGTCATGTTCGTTGACAATCCTGCTCACTACCCGAATCCTCTTTCTATTGAAAAAGGAGAAGAGCCCTATATTCGCGCCATGCTGCTTTTTCCGGAGAGATATCTCGGCTCCGTGATGAAACTCTGCATGGAGAAGCGAGGGGAAAACTCAAAGCTGGGGTACCTGGGCCCGGGCCGTGTGGAGTTGACTTATGAGATGCCCCTGGCCGAGGTGATTTATGATTTTTACGATCGTTTCAAATCCATCACTCAGGGATACGGGTCTTTTGATTACGAGGTCGTTGATTACAGAGAAAGCACCCTCGTCCTGGTGGACATCCTGGTCAACGGCGAGAAAGTGGACGCCCTGTCGCAAATTGCCCATCGCGATCAGGCCCGTCCCCGAGCCCTCAGGGCCTGCGAAAGATTGAAGGAAGAAATTCCCCGGCAGATGTTTAAGATAGCGATTCAAGGAGCGATCGGAGGAGAGATTATCGCCCGGACGACAATCTCTCCCTTCCGCAAGGATGTAACGGCAAAGTGCTACGGCGGCGATATCACCCGGAAGCGAAAGCTTCTCGAGAAGCAGAAGAAAGGAAAAAAGAGGATGAAGACGATCGGGTCGGTCTCCATCCCCCAGAGCGCTTTTCTTGCCGTCCTTAAATCGGACACGGATCATTAAAGGGTTCAAGGGGCCCAGAGGTCAAGGGTCCGAGTGGAATACTCAATTTAACCTTAATTTTTTTAAAAACTCGAACCCTGGAACCCTTGAATCCCTGAACCCTCATTAGGTTTTACTTAATGAACTCAAAAACACCTGGTCTCTACATTCATATTCCCTTTTGTCTGAGCAAATGCCCTTACTGCGATTTCTATTCGGCAACTTCCATCTCTGCCATTCCCGCTTTCCTGAATGGACTCTTCAGTGAGATGGAGATATATCGCCACCGATTCGATCCTTTTGATACGGTCTATCTCGGTGGTGGAACCCCATCACTTCTCAGCCCAGAGCAATTGGAAGACATTCTGATCAATGTAAGAAAAAACTTCGATCTGATACCGAACACCGAAATTACTTTGGAAGCAAATCCGGCGGACCTTAACCCACCTTTCCTCGAATCGATCCTCGAGATGGGCATGAACCGGATCAATATTGGAATCCAGTCGTTCGATGAGAAGATACTCCGTTTCCTCGGAAGAAGGCACTCCAAAAAGCAGGCCATCTCAGCCATCGAGACATCGAGAAAGGCCGGGTTTAACAACATCGGGCTCGACCTCATTTACGGGGTCCCGGACCAGGGAATCATGTCCTGGCTCGATACCTTGGGGCAGGCCCTTGTCTTTTCACCGGAGCATCTCTCCTGCTACCAGTTGACGCTTGAAGCGGAAACACCCTTAGGAATAAGGCGCCAGGCAGGAGAATTTTCCGTCCCCGGAGACGAATTGCAGTACGAATTCTTTATGAAGACGTCCGGATTTCTCGAAGAGGCCGGCTATATCCATTACGAGGTATCGAACTTTGCAAGAGGAATTGAGCACTTCTCACGACACAATCAAAAATACTGGGACCATTCCCCTTACCTCGGTCTTGGTCCTTCGGCCCATTCCTTCCGGGCCAATCAACGATGGTGGAACCATCGTTCTTTTGATCAGTACCTCGCTTCGATCAATGCTGGAAACCTCCCTGTCCAAGAGACAGAAACCCTGACGATAGAACAGCTTCGACTGGAAGCGCTCTATCTCGGCCTCAGGACGAAAAAGGGAGTCTCCCTCGACGATTTCAAGAATCAGTATGCCTGCGATCTCTTCACCGAAAAAAAGGAACTATTGGCAAAATTAGAGGAAGTGGGATTCATCTCCATCCGGGGTGGCTTTCTCTATCCCACGCAGAACGGCCTCGCCATCGCTGACAGCCTTTCGTTGATTTAGGCCTGGGGAAAATATCGACATTATTAGGGACAGGGAAAGGGTTTTTCTTCCCAGATCTGGGGCGAGAAAAAGGGATGGATACTTTATAAGAATTTATATCCCGTCCCCTAAATGCTTTAAGAGCTTTTATCCTTCGAGAGCCTCAGGGTGATCGGTGTATTCTAATCCACGCGAAAGCCGGAAGAACCCCATTAAAAGATGAATTTGTGCACCCCCCCGCCCCGCAAAAATTGACAGTGGGTTAAAATTGTAGTATTTTTAACCACATAAAAGAAGTGGAGGGTGAGGGGATCATTCCCCTTTTATATTTAACCTAAATTGAGCGATTCACCCTATTTCACAAGGGAGGCAGGGATGCCTCAAACCCTTTTAGAATGCGATACGTTGAAAGTTTGGGCAATTGACCATAAGCTTTCACCAAACAGGTGATCTTTGAACTATCCCCATCATGGTTGATTCAATCCATCAAAGGTGATCGCTCTAAAAGGCTTTTTGGCCTCCCCACCCCCCTTGTGAAGGGTGAAAAAATCGCTCAAATTAGGTTTAAAATAGGAGATTTCTGGAAAAGCCAGAAATCTCTGATTACACCCCTGCCTACCGGCAGGCAGGGATTAGGATCCGATTACATAGATTAGAAATGCAGAGAGCGAAAATTAGTTTTTAGTGCTCTCAATAGATAAATTAAGGATGGTTGTCGGTGAAAGAGCTTCTTTCTCTTGTGTCAAAACCGGTCAGGTATCTGGGCCGGGAGATCAATTCTATCAGAAAAGATCCCTCCGAAGTCAGACTGAAATTCTGCTTCGCCTTTCCGGATGTCTATGAAGTGGGGATGTCCCATCTCGGCATCCAGATCCTCTATCACATCCTTAACTCAAAGAATGGGGTGGCCTGCGAAAGGGTCTTTGCTCCCTGGGTCGATATGGAGAAGGTCTTGAGGGAGAAAAGAGTTCCCCTCTCTTCTCTCGAATCGTCCACACCTCTCAATCAGTTTGATATCCTCGGCTTCTCCCTCCAGTATGAGCTCTGCTTCACCAATGTCCTCAACATGCTCGATCTCTCCAACATCCCTCTTTATTCAAAAGATCGGGATGAGCGATTTCCTCTTATCATCGCAGGAGGCCCCACCGCCTTCAACCCGGAGCCTGTGGCTGATTTCTTCGATGCCATTGTCATCGGAGATGGCGAAGAGGCGGCGCTTGAGATCTGCGATCTGGCGATCCAATGGAAAGAGTCTCATGGTAAAAAGGATGATCTCTTAAAATCCCTCTCGGAGTTGAAGGGCATCTATGTCCCCAGCCTCCGTCAGAGCCATAAGATCCAAAAGAGGATCGTCTCCGACCTCAACCGCGCCCCTTTTCCCACCTGCCCCATTGTCCCCTTCATGAAGGTGGTTCATGACCGCCTCAATGTGGAGATCGCCCGGGGTTGTAAACGGGGATGCCGTTTCTGTGAGGCAGGGTTCATCTACCGGCCTTATCGGGAGAGAGAGCCGGAAACGATCCAGGAGATCCTTAATACTTCATTGAAACGGACGGGCTACGAAGAGATTTCCCTGCTCTCTCTCAGCGCAGGAGACTATTCCTCCATCGGGCCGCTTCTTTCGAATCTGATGGACCGATTCGAGTCAAAGCGGGTGGCGGTCTCTTTCCCATCATTAAGAATTGAAAGCATCGTCGGCCATCTCGCAGGGGAAGTGAAACGAGTCCGAAAAACAGGATTCACCATTGCGCCCGAGGCCGCAACCGAGCGTCTCCGAAAGGTGATCAATAAGGAACTGGACGAGGCCATCCTCTTTCAGGGGGTGAGAGAGCTTTTCTCCATGGACTGGAAAAATCTCAAACTCTACTTCATGATCGGCCTTCCCACCGAGAAGGAGGAGGACGTAAGGGGCATCATCGATCTCTCCAGAAGGATCCTGTCCTGGGGAGAACGCCAGAGGATTCATCCCCAGATCAGCGTGAGTGTCTCCACCTTTGTGCCCAAACCTCATACCCCCTTTCAGTGGGAACCACAAATCCCTCTCGAAACGATGAAAGAGAAACTCCATTTTTTAAAGGAAAATTTGAAGAGGAAAAGTCTCCGTCTCAAATGGCAGGATCCCCATCTCAGCCTCCTCGAAGGTGTCTTCTCAATGGGAGACCAAAATTTATCGAGGGTTCTGGTCGAAGCCCATCGGCTGGGATGCCGGTTCGATGGCTGGAGCGACCAGTTCCGCTATGATCTCTGGGAGAAGGCCTTTGAGAAGGCGGATCTGGAGATGACCTCCTACACACGGAAAAAGGGATTTGAAGAAACGCTTCCCTGGTCTTTTATTGAGACAGGGGGTGGAGCTGATTTCTTATGGAAGGAGTATCAGAAAGGCTTGAAGGAGGAGATCAGCCCTTCCTGCACGGCGAGGGATTGTCATCTCTGCGGCCTCTGTGACGGGAAAGATATTGCGGTGAGAGAAGGGCGCCCCTTACAAATTGAATCGTCGAAAAAATCGGAAATGCGTGAGATTCGAAAGAAGGGTCTCAGGATGAAATTTCGGTTGACGTTTGTCAAAAAAGGAGAGCTCCGGTTCGTCAGCCACCTCGAATTAGCTCATCTTTTCTACCGGTCGGCAAAGAGGGCCGGCCTTTCCCTCCATCACTCCGAAGGATTTCACCCAATGCCGAGAATCATCTTCGAAAAGGCCCTTCCGGTGGGAGTGGAGAGCCTGAGAGAGATTGTCGATATCGAACTGGAGGGAAGGATCTCATCGACGGAATTGATGGAGAGGCTTAATCAGGCCCTTCCGGAGGGGATTAAAATCATGGAGGCCAGGGAAGTCCTGTTTCCCTTGCCTTCTTCCTCTCTTCCGCATCGGTCGGTCTATCGGATCTCCCTGGATCATCTCCTCTCAAAAGAAGAAACCCAATCAAGGCTGAAAAAGAGTATGGAGAAAGAAGAACTCTTCATCCTCCAGGAGAGGAAGGAGAAGGAGAGGAGGATCGATCTTCTTCCTCTGATCGAGAAAGCCGAAGTGAAGGAAGAAACGGAAGAATCAGGCGAAAAGGCCGGTCCGGTCTTAGAACTCGTTCTTCGGAACCTCAGCGGAAAGACGGCAAAACCCAATGAGGTCGTTGAAGCCCTTCTGGGCATACAGGGAGAAGGGCTTGCCCAATGCAGAATCGTTAAGGTGGAATGAATGGAATATTGGCATCTAAGAGTTATGGAATCGTAAAAAGTCGTCATTCCCGTGAAAACGGGAATCCAGAAAATTCTAACAACATGAAAATACTGGATTCCTGCTTGCACAGGAATGACGGAAAATAGCCTTTTCAGGCTTTTTACGAGACCATCAAGAATTAAAAATAACTGGTGGATTGCTTTTCTCTTTAAGACCCATTATTCCACCATTCCACTATTCCAGTATTCCAATTCTATAATGTTTGGGGAGAGGTTATGGCTAATGAACTCATCATCAATGTGACGCCTCAGGAGACAAGGGTTGCCCTTTTAGAGGATCGGGTCCTTGCGGAACTCCACATCGAGCGAACCCGGGACCGGGGGATCATCGGAAATATCTATAAGGGGAAGGTCGTCAAGGTCTTGCCGGGCATGCAGGCTGCCTTCGTCGACATCGGACTGGAGAAAGCCGCCTTCCTCTATGTCGCCGATGTTTATGGAGGGATGGAAGAGTATGAGGAGATGGGTTTTCTGGGCCTCGAGATGACCAACTACCTCAATCCTCCGTCGCAGATCCAGGATCTTCTCTTTGAGGGCCAGGAGGTGCTGGTTCAGGTCTCCAAAGAACCCATCGGCACGAAGGGCACCCGGATCACTTCCCACATTACGCTCCCGGGTCGCTACCTCGTCTTCATGCCCACGGTGGATCATGTGGGTGTCTCGCGCAGGATCAGAGACGAAAAGGAAAGAAGGCGATTGCGGGATATCGCCCAGTCCGTCAAACCTCCTTCGGGCGGCATGATTATCCGCACAGCCAGTGAAGGAGCAGAGCCCGAGGAGATTCGAAATGACATGGAGTTTCTTCTCCAGCTCTGGAGTAACGTCCAAAAGAGGAAGGAGCATGCTTCCGTCCCCTCCCTCATCCACAGCGATCTGACATTGATTCTCCGTATGATTCGCGACCTCCTCTCCCCTCAGATCAACCGGATCATCATCGATTCGAAAGAGGAACACGAGAGCATCGTCTCCTTCATCAACACCTATATGACCAAGCAGAAATATGAGATTCTCCTCTATGAGGAGAAGGCCCCCATCTTCGATGCCTATGGCATTGAAATGGAGATCGACAAGATTCTCGGAAGGAAAGTCTGGCTCAAATCAGGAGGCTATATCGTCATCGATATCAGTGAGGCAATGGTGGCCGCCGATGTGAATACCGGTAGATATGTCGGCAAGAGGAATCTGGCTGATACGATCCTGAAAACGAACCTTGAGGCAGCCAAGGAGATCGCCTACCAGTTGAGGGTTCGCAATATCGGAGGGATCATCATTATCGATTTCATCGATATGGAGAGGGAGGGCGATAAGGAGAAGGTCTATCAGGCCCTGGAGGAGGCCACCAAGAAGGATCGACAGAAGATCAACATCTTTAAGATCTCCGAACTGGGTTTGGTGGAGATGACCCGTAAGCGGACGCGTGAGAACATCTCGAGAGTTCTTGACGAGCCATGCCCATATTGCGAAGGGGCGGGCCATGTCAAATCAAAAGTCACGGTCTGTTACGACATCTTCCGCGAAATCGAGAGAACAACCTCCCAACTGGGAGGCAATAGCATCATGGTCGAAGTCCATCCGGATGTGGCAGACCTCCTCTACGAGGAGGAAAGGGCCAGGGTGGAGGAACTGGAGAAGAAGTTGAAAAAGAAGATCGTGATCAAGGCCAAATCCGGCTTCCACCAAGAACAATTCAACATCATCGAAGTTTGATTTTCTGTCAAAAGGGAGTGATTATTTTTTTGTTGACAAACATAACTTAATTTATTATGTTTTATAAAGAAATGTTTAAAATATTAACATAATTTTGTAAAGTTATATAATATGGACACTTTGATCGGAAGAAAGCTCAAGGAATTACGAGAAGTTAACGGATATACCCAAGAAGAAATCTGCCGTATCACTGGGATTAACCGGAGTAAGCTTAGCCAGGTAGAAAATGGTAAAATGGGGATTTCCAACGAAGAGCTTTATCGGATATCCAGGTTTTTGGGGCAACCCTTGGAATACTTTTTTGAAGAGGAGGAAAAGCCAGCCAGGAATGTTCTCCTTTTTAGGGCAAAGAGTTCGCTTGATGAAGAGGACTTAGATCTGGTCAAAAATTGCCAGGAGATCGGAATAAACTATACTGAATTAGAGGAGTTAGTATCTGAGGAAGAAGTTCATCCAGACTTCCGCACCTATTCTTACCCACCCGATGTTCCCTTTTCCAGGGTGGCCAAGACAATTGCCAGACAGGAACGCCAATTTCTGGAATTGAATCCAAGTGACCCGATGTCGATAAGATCTATCCTTCAAGAGCAAGGGATATTGGTTCTTGAAATCAGTTTCAAGTCAGATATATTGGATGGCTTTTTCTTTATTCATGATAAGCGACCAGTCATCATTGCAAATGCCCATAATAAAAACCCCTTTTCGAGGAATTTTGTCATTGCTCATGAACTCGCACATGTGCTTATGGATAGCAGCAGTTTTTCGCGCTTTTGCAACTCGATTGAGAAATCCGAAGAAGTTGTTGAGAAACGCGCTAATTTTTTTTCCAATGAGTTCTTATTACCCGAGGAGGCTCTCGAAATATACTTCACTGAATGTGGATACCATAAAGGGAAATCGAAGATTCAGAGGTATGATCTTTACTACCTGATGAATCACCATCAATTGAGTAGAGAAATCGTTCTCAACCGTCTCCTCTTTACTGGATGGATTTCCGAAGACGAAAGGGGCGGTTTTCTGGAGATCGAAGGAATTGCCAAGGATATGGAAAGAATGGGGTTTTCGAATGAATATACCCGTTATTACTCAGACCGGAAAGAAGATCAAAGGTTCTCTGATTATCCTATCTTCAACATGTTGACAGAACGATATCGGTTCTTGGCAAAAACCGCGTACACGAAATCAAAGATCACTTTTGGAAAGCTTAGTGAATATTTATTTCTCCCCAAAGACCAGATTGCAACCCTCTTCGGAATTGGGAAGAAAGAGCCAACCGTGGAGGAAGTTATTGGGTTGTCTTAATGTAATCATTGATTCAGATATTATCTTCCTCCTTGTCTCGATTCTAAAACCTCACTATTTCAACCTTCTAAAGACTACCCTCAAATGGCAGATTTTTATCTCCCAGGAAATTGAAGAAGAGGTAGTGGATCGGGTTTCCTCTTCATTAAAGGAGAAATTACTAAAAGAGGGCGTCTGGAAATATTTTTCACCTTCTGATCCCGCACAAGAGAAAGCAATCATGCGAAAATATAAAGAACTCAGGAAAATTATACATAAAGGAGAAGCAAGCTGTTACGCTATCGCTTATTGTGCAGGGTTTTCCGTGTTATCACATGATCATGAAGCAAACCGTCTTCTCCCTCTAGAGGTTAGGGAAAAAATCAAATGGTATTCTTTTTATGAGATGATTTATCTTTTGAACAGAGAAACGGCTATTTCAGATCAAGAAGCAAAAGAGTGCATAAGATCATTAGACCAGGTTCCAAATTTCACTCTCCCAGCGGCAATTCGACAGAAAGGATTCCCCGCAATTAAGGAAATTTTTGATAAAAAATATCCTCCCAAAAATATTACCAAGTAAGACGTCACGGGTTTCAGCGGAAGGACTCCGATCAACCATATGATTGGCACCCGCCTGGACGGCTATCTCCAGCCTTCACAATATCCATTATCTCCCGCCCCTTTTTCGGGATTCGGATTCGGGGATTCGGGGTCAGACTTAAAGATTGAGATACGGTGTCCTCCCTAAAGATGTTGGCCCATCTTAATGCGGAATGCGGAATTGAAAACTAAAAACAGCATGAAGCAGAGCGCAGAGCGTAAAGCTCAAAGAAGAAAGCTTCCGCCTATACGGAAGCTTCGACGGGCAGGCCTGCCTACGGTATGACTCAACCTTCGGCGGGCAGGCAAACCTCAACGGCAGACAAGTTGTTAGGTTGTTCGTTCCTAAGCTTGGAATGGGCTTTACAATTGGACATAAAAGGGTGTATTATATTTCAAGATTAAATAAATCGGAGGTTCATAGATGAGGAGCAAGGTGAAAAGGAAAACTCCTGAGATTGTCCTGAAAAAGGGTAAACCCTCTGCGGTCATTCTTGATATCGATGAGTATCGCCAAATCTTAGAGCGTCTTGAGGAGCTTGAGGATTTGAATATGCTCAAAGAAATGAGGAAGAGACCCCTTAAGTTTAGAACGCTCGGGGACTTTTTGAAGGAGTATCATCCATGTGTATGAAGTCTACCTTGAGAGATCTGCTGAAAACGATCTAAAGCGTCTACCCACATCCACCTTCGACCGTATCGTCCACCAGATTAAAACCTTAGCTGAAAACCCGAGACCTTCGGGATGCCGCAAACTTACCGGTTCAAAGAACGATTGGCGAATCCGAATTGGGGACTATTGTGTCCTTTATGAGATTGATGAGAAAGCGAAGGCCGTGAGGATCATGCGAGTGCGACATCGTCGTCAAGTATACCGGAGATAACCTTTCCGCTCCAAGAGACTTGGAATCACCCATAAAAAAGTGGGCTCGATTGCTGAAAAGATGTTTAAAAACAGTTGGATGGAGAGGATGATTGAACAATATTTGAAAAATCGTCGATGAACTGGCAGAACTATCATGTATCAAAACTTTGATCAGCATGAGGACCGCTTGATTCAAGCCCCTGGAAATTAAAGGGGATTTGCTCCCTTGATCTACTCCTTAAAAAGAAGTTTCCGGGATTTGACAAATACCGCAAAATCATTTAATATTTTTAGATAATAATTTCGGAGGATTTCGATGTTTGCCGTATTGAAAACTGGAGGAAAAGAGTATCGGGTCGCCAAGGGGGATATCATTCGGGTAGAAAAATTGGCCGGCAATGTGGGAGATCAGGTGACCCTTAAGGATGTCTTAATGATCTCGGGGGAAGGCCAGGTCCACCTGGGTACCCCCAATTTGAGCAACGCGGCCATCACAGGCGAGATCGTGGGCGAGGTCAAGGGGAAAAAGGTCCTCACCTATAAGATGAAAAGGCGGAAGAATTACCGCCGGATGAAAGGGCACCGCCAGACTTACACCTACCTGAAGGTGAATGAGATTGCTTTAAACTAAGACTCAAATGGAATGATGGGTTAAACCAATATTCCAACATTCTAGTATCTAGTATTCGGATTTTAGATTTTTTGGAGGTTCGTATGGCACATAAGAAAGCAGGAGGGAGTTCCCGAAACGGAAGGGATAGCGCCGGACAGCGCTTAGGGGTGAAGCGATTCGGCGGCCAATCGGTCCCCGCAGGCAGTATCCTGGTCCGTCAGAAAGGCACCCGAATCTTTCCCGGAGAGAATGTGGGCATGGGAAAGGATTACACCCTTTTTGCCAAAATCGAAGGGATCGTCAAATACGAGAAAAGGGGAAGAGATAAGAAACAGGTAAGCGTTTACATCCCCTGAACCATGTTAGGTTCAGGGCAAAGCCCTGCACGCTACATGGTGCAGGAGTCCCTCTAGCCTGCAATGATCGATAATGAAGTTTGTGGATCAAGTCAGAATCCGGGTGATGGCAGGCAATGGCGGAAATGGATGCGTCAGTTTTCGAAGGGAACGCTATGTTCCCAAGGGAGGTCCTGACGGCGGTGATGGCGGCAAAGGT
>VGSS01000035.1 GCA_016874935.1 Deltaproteobacteria bacterium
ATATAAAGATAAATTCCAATAACCAAATTCCAAATCCCACCTAAATTGAGCGATTCACCCTATCTCACAAGGGAGGCAGAGATGCCTCAAACCCTTTTAGAATGCGATACGTTGAACGTTTGGGCAATTGACCATAAGCCTTTCACCAACCCGGTGATGATTGAACAGGCCCCCTGGTTGATTCAACCTATTAAAGGTAATCGCTCTAAAAGGCTTTTCGGCCTCCCCGCCCCCCTTGTGAAGGGTAAAAAAATCGCTCAATTTAGGTACCAGATAAACTCCCCTGCCTGCCGGCAGGCAGGAATTACGCAATATCCAATTAACCAAAACGTAACAATTTAGTGCTTTGAAATTGACCCATAACCTTTATGTGGAAAATACGGGGATCAGGTGATCAGGATATCAGGGTGCAGAATACCAGGGTATCAGGTTCTCAGATAAAGAATAACAGCTTTTGGGTTTGACCTGATATTCCAATATCCTGACGTCCACTTCCTGATCACCTGATCTTCTGATAACCGCCTTAAAAGGCTAAAGTATTACACCAAAATTAATGCAAGAATGAATATCTATTTTGTTGAATTTCGGTCATTGATATTTGGTCATTATTTGATTATTGGTGCTTGCCCTGCACCATATTAGGTACAGGGCTTATTCTCATGAGGCTCCACCATAGGGCTTCCCGCAGATATTACAGGTCCCCGCCTCATTGATGACGCCGATGCAGCTTCCATCACTGCATAACAGCCTATTCGACAAATCGCTTTCTTCGTCTTTCGCCATAACCGGGTTTCCACACCAGCAACAGAAATGGCTCCTCTCCGGTATTTTTTCTCCGCATCCCTCACAAAGAATATAAGGCAATGCTTCCTCACAACGGGGGCACTTCATCTACTCCTCCTCAAGATTGAGACCTTTGATAAACCGGTCAATATCCCGCTTGTTTCGCTTCAGTTCATGGAGAAGCCTCTTGGTCCCCTCATCGGGAAAGAGGCGATTCAGATCATAATCCTTCCCGGGAAAGAGGGTGTTGAGATCCACTACCCGCTTTTTCTCCTCTTCGGGTCTTATCTCCTTCGGTCTTTGATCGTTCTCTTCTATTTTTGAACTTTCAACTTTGGAATTTGAATTTTCCATAAACTTCATCCTATATAGGATAGCCCCCCCTTATTTGTCAACCCTTCCGCTTCCTTCCCATCTAACAGTTTCAGAAGTTGGGGAGCAATAAACGATGAACAATGGACATTGAACAGAAGAGAGAAAAAAGGATTGCAGATGTTTATGTTAAGAAGCTGATATTGGTTTAAGCGTCGTCCTTTAATTGCCAAATGTTTGATGAATCTGAGCGCCGAATTTAATGCAACAACAGGGTTCATAAAGAAATGAGGGGGTTTCTAATCCCTATCCCTGGCCCTCTTCTTGCCGTTGAAGCAACATTTTCGCGATCAGGTTGGGCAGGTCACGAGCGCTGATAGGCTTCGACAAGTACGCATTGCAGCCGGCATCAAGAGCTTTCTCTTTGTCTCCCTTCATAGCATAGGCCGTGATAGCAATGATGGGCGTTCGACTGAACTCCGGGATTTCCCTGAGTTTCCTGGTCACCTCCAGCCCGCTCATTTTGGGAAGCTGGACATCCATTATGATAAGGTCAGGACATTCTTCCTTGGCTACTTCCAATGCTTCTTCCCCATTAGTCGCTTCGAGCAGGGTGTAACTCTCGGCACTGAGGACCATTTCAGTCAGTCTCATATTCTGAGGATTGTCCTCCACTATCAGTATCTTCTTGTTCATTGGCTATTCCTTAGACGCCGCTTCCTTTTCTGAAAGCGGTATTGTAAAGCTAAAACGGCTTTCCTTCCCATATTCACTCTCCACCCAAATCTTGCCCCCGAGCAGTTCAATAAGTTGCTTGCTAAGCGCCAGCCCCAGTCCTGTGCCTTGCTTTCTCTCTCCAGGCAGAGTATCCAGTTGTGTGAAGGGTTCGAATATGCAAGTCTGATCCTCCTTCCTGATACCGATACCATTATCGACCATGCTAACCTGACAAAAATGCCCCTTCCGGCTGATCTCAAGGCATAGCTTTCCACCGTCAGGAGTAAACTTTATGGCGTTACTTAATAGATTGAGCAGTATCTGCTTTAGTCGGTTCCTATCACCGTAAATCGGAGGTAAATCTTCGGCAATGCTGATAGCCAACTCGTGTCTGCTATCATCAAGCATGGGTTTCACCGTCGTTATCGCATCATCGACAACATCAGCCAGTCTCAGTCTTTCCGGCTTGATATCCATCTTTCCCGCTTCCACCTTGGACAGGTCAAGGACATCATTGATGAGGCTTAGCAGATGCTTACCGCTGCTCAAAATATCTTCAAGACACTGCCTTTGTTTGTTATTGATTTTGCCGGCGACACTCCCGAGCAATACGTCAGAGAAGCCGATGATAGCATTGAGCGGCGTGCGCAGCTCATGAGACATATGAGCCAGAAAAATAGATTTTGCCTCAGTGGCTGCTCTCAATTGTCTATTGGCTTCAAACAGCAACTTGTTGGATCGTTGCAGGTCATCCACAAGCCTTTTATTCTCGCGAGAAAGCATCTGCTGCCTGAGAGCATTGACAATGGCGGTCTTCATTTCATCCATGTTAACGGGTTTAAGAAAATAGGCATAGGCTCCCTCGTTCACCGCATTGACCGCAGTTTCAATGCTGGCATAACCGGTCATTATTATCACTGCTATGTCAGGGTTTACCTCTTTTGCTAACTCGAGAACCGACATTCCCCCGACATCGGGCAATCTTATATCCGTAATGATGACATTAAAGTTGCCATCCTTTATCACTTCCAGAGCTTCGGTTCCCTTTTCCGCTCCTGTGACTTCATATCCGGCATCGTCCAGTATTCCGCACAAGGTTAGGCGTGAGCCCGCTTCATCTTCGACCACCAGAATCCGAGCAGCCTCTTGCATCATTTTTTCTTCTCCTTGGATATACCCTCCACAAGCTCTATCAAATTCTCCATATTAAAAGGCTTATAGATGCAGGTATAAGCGCCCTCGCTTACTGCTTTCCTTATCAAATCCTCTACAGTATAGCCAGTCATCATAATCACTGTTGCTTCGGGGTCTATCTCTTTAACACGTTCAAAGGTCTCAACGCCATCTATGCCAGGAAGTATCACATCCAAAAAGATGATATCGTAGTGCCTGCTCTTGACCATCTCAATGGCCTCAGCGCCATCCATTGCGGTAGCTACCCTGTATCCCTTGTCCTCGAGTATTATTTTCAGCGTTTCCCTGTCGCTAAACTTGTCATCCACCACCAGGATGAGAGTTTTCTCATGAAGAACTTCTTCAATGACGGATATGATTTTATCGACATCAAAAGGTTTATAGACAGTCGCATAGGCTCCTTCCTCCAATGCTTCTTTCACCAAATCCTCCACTGAATAGGCCGTCATCATAATCACGATTGCTTTGTGATCTATTTTCTTTATTTCTCTGAAGGTTTGAACTCCGTTTATCCCGGGCATCTTTATATCAATAAAAATGACATCAAAGAGGGTTTTCTTCACTGCCTCAATAGCTTGATAACCGTTCTCCGCCATGACCACATGATGCCCCTTGTCTTCCAAGATACCTCCCAAAGTTACGCGCATACTCCGAATGTCATCGACCACTAAAATGTTTGTCTTACTCATGAGTTACCTCCTAATCACGGTTTAATTTGCTTTCAAGGGTAGCCTTACGGTAAATGTGGCTCCTTCTCCCACCTTGCTCTCAACTTCAATGGCTCCCCCATGTCTCTCGATGATCGACTTGCACACCGCCAGCCCTAAGCCAATCCCCTTAGCTCGAGTGGTGAAGAGCGGGTCAAAGATTTTTCCTATCACATCCTCGGAAATTCCATCACCGGTATCAGAGATTGTAACTTCCAGGAATTTGTCTACCCTCCTGGCATCTATCGTTAGCTTACCTCTTTCAGACATAGCCTGTATAGCATTTGTAGCTATATTGACAAGCACTTGGCGGATTTGGTCAGCATCAATCTCAACCTCAGGCAGATTGGCATCCAGCGTATTGATGACCTCGATGTTCTCGGGGACAGTCAAGTAAGAAAGGGCGGCCTCCATGACCTTCCGTATCTTTGCGGGTGAGACAGCGAGCTTGCCAACACGCGAAAAATTTAAAAGGTCAGTGATGATTTTGTTAGAACAGCTTATCTCATCGTCCACGATATCGAGAAATTCTATAATCCTCGGCTCTGTCTTGGCCAATTCACTATTTATTAGCTTCCCTCTTATATAATAGACTGCGTTCTTAATGGCTCCGAGGGGGTTTCTGAGCTCATGTCCGACTCCTCCAGCCAACTTTCCTATGGCTGCCAGCTTTTCGGAGCGAATGAGCTGCTCTTGTGCTTCTTTTAGATCTTCATTGACTGCCTGCAACTCTTCGTTACTTGCCCTTAATTCTTCCTCAGTAGCCCGAAGCTCCTCATTGAACGCCCTGAGCTCTTCTACGCTCTTTTCCAATGCCTCCTCTGCCCGCTTGCGCTCAATAAAAAGCTGTGCATTGGCAATGGCACCGGCAATCTGACTACTAACTCTTTCAGCCAGCCTCACATCCTTATCCGTATAGACATAGGGTTTAAAAGATCTCAAAAGTAGTCCACCTATTAGCTGCCCTTTTGAGAATAAAGGGACATCCATGATTGATCGAAACCCAGCCTGAAAGGTGGACAAAAGCATGGGGAAATGGTCTTTATACTCATTGAAGTCTTCTGTTTGTATGAGAATACTTGACTTTGTACGTACCATCTCGGCATTGCCTGAACCTTCGAGAGGATAGATCTCCCCAATTTTGCGACCCGCAATCCCTTTTCCTGCCATGTAGACATTCATAACAGTGGCCTTTTCAATGTTAATGATGTTAATCACAATCCGGTCAAAGGGAATAAGCTTCTGCACCTCTTCGGAAAAGCGTTCATAGATCTCTTCGATGTTCAGGGTGGAGCTGATAATTCGCCCGATTTCGGCCATGACAGCATTCTCTTGAGAGAGTCGCCCGGCCGTTTCCTCACTCTCCCTCGGCGCCTCTTCACCCTGCTTGTGCTCGGTAGCGTCTCTCCGGTATCTCTCCTCAGCCTTTTTTGAGATTCTTTTCCTTGTTTTCATGAATCGATCTCCCCTATTTCAATCGCAATGAACAAACCCAGGAAAATAAGTTTAGTTACATTTTTCTTCAGCGCTAAATCATCCTCAAACACAACGGATTGCTGTGCCATCGTATTCAGCCCTCCTCGGTTTATAAGTGAACTCCAACCTTTTTATATATTCTCGCCTTTCTATCTAAACATCCCAGCTTCGCATGGAGACTGTTAGGCGGTGTCTCTGACTCTCCAAGAATAAGGTAGCCTTGCGAGTGGAGTGAATGGTAGAGCTTATCAAGCACTCTCTCCTGGAGCTGCTTCTGCAAATATATCAAGACATTACAACAGAAAATTAAATCAAGGTTCGTAAAAGGCGGCCGAGCCATTGAGGTTAGGTCAAAATAAGAGAAGTGGAGCGTTTCTTTAATATCAGCCATCACCTCGTAGTGCCCATTAGTATGGTTAAAATAATTTTCAAGGATCATGTCAGAAAGGCCCTCGGTATCTTTTGGAGAGTATATCCCTGCCCTGGCTTCTTTTAAAGTCTGGCGACTGATATCAGTCGCATAGATTGAGATATTAAAGCCCTGCCGCTGATGCCCCAAAAATTCGGCAAAGAGGATAGCAATAGAGTAGGGCTCCTCGCCTCGGGCGCAGGCAGCGCTCCATACCCTCAGACTCTGGTCTTGTCTGTTTCTCTTCTCTGATACCAAATCAGGAAACACCAGGCGAGCGACCTGCTGAAAAGCATATGAGTTTCTAAAGAAGCCGCTGACTTTTATGGTGAGGCACTCGGCAATTTTTTCATACTCTTCAGGATGGGTGTCCAGAAATTGGATATAGTCTCGGTATGTTCTTGTCCTAGTGGCGTGAAGTCTCTTCTCCAGGCGTCGGATGAGAGTTCCATGCCTGTAATCCCGAAAATCGTATCCTCCCTCTCGATATACCCTCTCTAGGAGTAAATTAAGCTCTTTAATGTCAACAGCACTCATTCTCCTTTTCCAAAGCCTCGGTTTCAAAATTTTCGTTTATATCAAATAAGTCAGGAAAATTATGGCTCTATGCCTCCTCCCGCTTGACTTCGTTTTTTCATTTTAATATAATAAATCTTAAAAAGCTAATGTAAATTTAAGGATAACGTGTTTAAAATATAAATATCAAAGGCCCAACCCTATTATAACTGACACTAATGATGCAAAAATTATACCTAATAAAATAGCCTATCAATGATTATTTCAGCCTTTTTAGGCGAAGAGCAGCGGGGTCTTGTTTTTTGATGCTTCACATGCGTTCTCAGGAGAATCAGGATTTAAGGCATGACTCTCTCCAGAAACTTCTTAGATTTAAAATAGGGGATCAAAATTGATAGATAGTCAGGTTGAACGGACAAAATTTGTCAATATTTTGGAATTTTTTATCAATTCATGTTGGATCTAATATTTTGAAAATCGAGGAGGGCTTTAAAAATCCATTAGTTGTATATATATATTGGCAAGTGGTATGGAAAATGCAGACTTTGAATTAAATAGGGAATGCCATCACGTTATATGGTTGATAAACTCTGCAAGATATCACTCATTAAAAGGCAACAATTGCTTCAAGCCAAAAAATAAATTCCTTAGCTCTTCATAACCCTCAGCCAAGTTTTCTGAGGAGGAGGAATATATGGATAAGAAAGCTAAAATCTTAGTTGTAGACGATGAGGATCGGAATCTGCGTTTGATGAAGCTCCTTTTGACCTCCTTCGGCTACGATGTACTCACGGCCAGTAACGGGGGAGAAGCTCTTGAAAAGGTGCATGATATTCCCCCAGACGTGATTCTACTTGACATCATGATGCCTCAAATAGATGGTCTTCAAGTAGCTCGACAATTGAAAAGAGAGGAAGAAACCAAAATCATTCCCATTGTGATGGTGACCGCCCTTAATGAAGTGGAGGATAGAGTAAAGGCCTTAGAAGCGGGAGCCGATGATTTCCTGAGCAAGCCTGTTGATAAGATTGAACTTAGAGCAAGAGTACAATCCCTGGTCATGGTCAAAGCCTGCAACGATCACATGCGGAATTACCAGAAGGAACTGGAGGCGGAGGTTGCCAAAAGAACAGAACAACTGAGGCAGGCCTTAAAGAAACTCAAGGAGGTCTCTCTCGAAAGCATCTGCCACCTCTGTCGGGCGGCTGAGTATAGGGATGAGAATACAGGTGACCATATTAAAAGGATGAGCCGCTACGCATCTGCCGTTGCTCGCAAGATGGGCTTGAATAAACAGACTGTGGAGGATTTTCTCTATACAGCCCCCATGCATGATGCGGGCAAGATTGGAATTCCAGATCACATCTTGCTGAAGTCCGGTAAGCTGAATGATAAAGAATGGCAAATTATGAAACAACATACCATCATCGGGGCACAAATCTTGGCGGGTTCTGGAGCCAAATTCATTAAATTAGCCCAGACTATTGCTCTCACCCATCATGAAAAGTGGGATGGGAGCGGCTATCCTAAAGGACTTAAAGGCCCCAAAATACCCTTGGTCGGACGTATCGCAGCGATCGCTGACGTTTTCGATGCTCTGACTTCTAAACGTCCTTATAGGATGAAGCCATTTTCCCTGGAAGAAGCTTTCAATTATATAAAAAAGGAAAGAGGACGACACTTTGACCCAAAGGTAGTGGACGCCTTCTTCGCTGCAAAGGATGAAATACTGCTGATCAGAGAAAGTGATAATGATAATAACTTGCTTCGGGATGGGTTAAAAATAGAAAAAAGAAAGCAGTGTAGTGCGTCCCACACTTCTTTGCATATCCCGTTCGCCCTGAACTTGTCGAAGGGTGAACGATACCGAATGGCTCCGTTCATGGTTCGGCATGTTCACCAAGAACGGATTGTAAAGAGATGTCTGATGCACTACAGTAATATGTCAATAAAAGTCGACCACAAGATGTAATGCCTCAGTTATAGGGTGTCAAAAAATTCCTGGTAAAAATTAAATTTCGCCCTGGCGGAAGGCCTCTTAACCTTCAATGGTTTTGGGGGCGATGTCCGGCGTATGATAAATCCTGTTTTCAATATGTTGCCGATTTAAGGTTAGGCAACGGAAAATCATCAAGGTCTTACGATAAAGTAGGTTTTGAAGGATTCGTATTTTTTCTCACCGATGCCTTTCACATTTTTTAATTCTTCAACCGATCTGAATCCCCTTCTCCTTTCCCGGTAGGTGACGATCTCACGGGCCAGGGATTCTCCGATTCCCGGAATCAAGCAAAGGTCCTCCATGGAGACCCGGTTGAGATCAAGGGGGATATTGAAGACAAGAAGTTTATGAGCCTCTACCCTTCCGATTTTAATTCTAATTTCATCTTGCTTAATCCCCTTAGACTCCCTTCTCAATCCCCCCTCACCCTTTCCCTCTCCCTCCAGGGGAGAGGGAATATTTTGGTATGGGGATTCTTGCACAATGGTAAGCAGGGTTCCTGTTTCCAAAACGATTGAGGATGATTCAGGGTCAACAGAAGCAGGTTCCTTTAAACCGTCTGCCTTTTCGATGGCCTCTTTTAGGGTGGGAGAATGTTGAAAAATATAGACCCCGGGTTTGCGGACCTCTCCCAAGACTTCAATCACAATCTCTTTCGTGATTTCCTCTGAAGGGTCAAGGGGGGAATAGTATAATTTAAAGGTGAAGATGCCGAGGAGAAAGAGGGCTAAAACAAAGAGGCCCTTTTGCTGACCGAGGGAGAAGTATCTATTGAAACGCGGAATGCGGAGTGCGGAATGCGGAGTGTAGAGAGAAAATAAATATTTAATTTTTGTTTTTAATTCCGAAATCCGCATTCCGAAATCCGAAATGGCTTAACCGTCTTCTTCTTTCAGAAGCTTGTAGTCGATCGAATCGACGAGGGCCTGCCAGCTTGCCTGAATGATGTTTTCGGAGACTCCCACCGTTCCCCATTTGGATTCCCCATCTCCGGATTCGATCAGGACTCTTGTCTGTGCGGCAGTTCCGTCTTTGGTGGTGAGTATTCTCACTTTGTAATCTAAGAGTTTGACTTCCTTCAATTCGGGGTAGAACTTATCAAGGGCTTTGCGGATGGCATTGTCCAGGGCATTGACAGGGCCATTTCCTACAGCGGCCGTATGTTCGACCTGATCCCCGACACGAACCATAATGGTGGCTTCCGAAAGGGGGAAACCTTCTTCCTCTTTTTTCTCGACGATCACGCGAAATCCCAGGAGCTCAAAGAATTTCTTGTGCTTTCCAAGGGCTTTTTTGATCAGAATTTCAAAGGAGCCCTCCGCTCCTTCAAATTGAAATCCCTCGTGTTCGAGTTGTTTCAAGTTGTCGAGGATTTTTCGGACGGCGGGGTCTTTGCTTTCGAGGTCGATCCCGAATTCGGCCGCCTTGTAAAGAATGTTCGATTCTCCCGAAAGATCGGAGATGAGAACCCTCTGGCGATTTCCCACACGTTCGGGCTGGATGTGTTCATAGGTGAGGGGGCTCTTCCGGATGGCGCTCACATGGACGCCTCCTTTATGGGCGAAGGCGCTGTCGCCCACATAGGGCAGATACTTCGGATGAGGCAGATTCGCCAGTTCCGAGACGAAGCGGGAGACCTCGGTCATCTTCTTGAGCTGGGCATCGGTTAGACAGTCCATCCCCATCTTCAATTTGAGATTGGGAATAATGGAGCAGAGATTGGCATTGCCGCATCTTTCGCCATAGCCATTGATCGTCCCATGAACCTGAGTCACCCCCTCTCTCACAGCGAGAAGGGAATTGGCGACTGCCATCTCGGCATCGTTATGGACATGGATGCCGAGGGGCACGGTGATTTCCTTCTTCACCTCTCGAATGGCCGCCTGAAGATCATAAGGGAGGGCGCCGCCGTTCGTGTCACAAAGCACGATCCAATCAGCCTTCGCTTCCTGGGCCGCCCTCAGTATGGAAAGGGCATAAGAGGGATGATTCTTGAATCCATCGAAAAAGTGTTCGGCATCGAAAATGACTTCGGGAACTTTTCCCTTAAGAAAGCGGATCGACTGAGAGATGATCTCCAGATTCTGATCGAGGCTGATGTTTAATGCCTCAAGGGCATGCATATCCCAGGACTTCCCAAAAATGGTGACGGTCTCTGTCCCGGCCTCGATCAATGTCTGGATATTCGGATCATCTTCAGGCGATGTCCCCGTCCGGCAGGTGCTTCCAAAGGCAACGATCTTGGCCCCGGAGAGATGAACAGATTTGATCTCTTGAAAAAACTGGAGGTCCTTCGGGTTGGAGCCAGGCCAACCCCCTTCGATATAGTGGATGCCCAGCTCATCCAATTTTTGGGCAATCCGGACCTTGTCCTCCACGGAGAAAGCAATGTCTTCCGCCTGAGAACCATCCCGGAGGGTGGTATCGTAAAGTTTAATCGATTGCTTGCTCAAAACTAAGTCCCTTCCATTGCAAATTTAGCAATGCAAAATTAGCAATGATCAATGCTAATTGCTAATTGATCATTTTGCATTGATTATTTCTCCTCTGTAACGGAGGGTTTATCCAGCTCAAAGGCATCGTGGAGGGCTCGCACTGCCAGTTCCGTATATTTGGAGTCGATGACGCAGGAGATTTTGATCTCCGATGTGGAGATCATTTGGATGTTGACGCCCTCCCTGGCCAGGGCGGAAAACATCTGTGCGGCCACATTGGAATGGCTCCTCATCCCGACGCCGATGATCGATACCTTGGCGATGTTTTCATCGGAAAGGACTTCTTTTCCGCCGATCTCCCTGACGCCCTCCTTCACAATCTGAAGGGCCTTGGAAAAATCGGTCTTGGGAACGGTGAAGGCCAAGTCGGCACAGCCCTTTTCCGTGCTGGACGTCTGGATGATCATATCGACCACGATATTGGCATCGGCAATGGGCTTGAATAATTTGGCGGCCACCCCGGGGATATCCGGAACGCGCATGATCTCAATCTTTGCCTCATTCTTATTATAAGTCACTCCTGAAACGACGACCCTTTCCATCTCTCTCTCCTCCTTGCAGACCATGGTTCCGGGATTATCATTGAATGATGATCTCACATGAATGGGAACATCGTACTTCTTGGCAAACTCCACAGAGCGGATTTGAAGCACCTTGGCTCCCAGACTGGCCATTTCAAGCATCTCGTCATAGGAGATCCTGGAAAGCTTCCGGGCCTTCGGGCAGACATTGGGATCGGTCGTATAAACCCCATCGACATCGGTGTAAATTTCACAGACATCCGCTCTGATGGCGGCCGCCACAGCCACAGCGGTCGTATCGGAACCTCCCCTGCCGAGCGTAGTGATATTTTCCGACTCATCCACGCCCTGAAACCCGGCTACAACCACCACCCTTCCTCTTCTTAAATCTTCAAGCACCTTTTCCGACTCGATCCCGGTGATGCGAGCTTTGCCAAAGGCGCTGTCCGTAGCAATCTTAATCTGAAATCCGAGATACGATTTTGCATCACAGCCCATCGACTTGAGGGTCATCGCAAGCAGGGCAATGGTGACCTGCTCCCCTGTGGAGGCGAGAACATCCATCTCTCTTTCATCGGGGTCCGAAGTGACCTGCTGGGCCAGTCGGATCAGTTTGTCTGTTTCTCCGGCCATCGCTGAAACGACGACCACCACCCGATGGCCCTCATCCCTGGTGTGAATGACTCTTCTGGCCACATTCCTGATTCGATCAATATCACCTACAGAAGTGCCGCCATACTTTTGAACAACCAATGCCATTCAGCCACCTCCCTTGCAATTTCGGAATGTAGATTGCGGATTGCGGAATGGCAAATTAATAATCCGAGGTTACTAAATTCCGAAATCCGCAATCCGAAATCCGCAATCGATTCATCAGTTCTTCGTACCTTTTCCCCTTTGCGACCAATTCTATAGATCGGGTCTGTTTGCCCGTGTAATGGATATTAACCCGGAGAAGCTCGCCTGGAAGCAAGGAAAGAATTCTGTCTGCCCATTCAATCGCTGTGATCCCCTCTCCATAAAAATACTCTTCCAGACCCAACTCCTCAGCGTCTTTCTCCTCCTCCAACCGGTAGAGGTCGATATGATAAAAGGGTATTTTCCCTTTATATTCGTTGATCAGTGTGAAAGAGGGGCTGGACACATAAGCGGATCTTCGTACCCCGACTCCCTGCGTCAGCCCTTTAATGAACTGAGTTTTTCCCGCTCCCAGTTCGCCCATTAATGCCACGACGTCCCCCCGTTGAAGGAAACGTCCAATTTGTTTACCAAAGCGAATGGTCTCTGAGGGGCTTTTGGAATATAAAATCATCTCCGAGATAAATTCCAATAACCAAATTCCAATGTCCAAATAATAACCAAATCCCAATGACCGAATAAAAACCGGTAACTAAAACAATTTGGATATTGATGATTGGAATTTATCTGGTTATTGGCCTGCCTGCGCGAAGCCGCTTCGGCAAAGGCAGGTGCTTGGGATTTGGCTATTTCTAGTTTAGGCTTTAAATTTAAAGTCATCCGGATTGAGGTTTTCAAGCCACTCTTTCAACTGATCCCCCTCTTTTTCAAAGTCGATGGTCCTCGCCTTTTCGATCACCTCGTTCGAGACAAAGATTGGCGCATCCACGGCGAGGGCAATGGCGATGGCATCGCTGGGCCGGGAGTCGATGACGATCTCTTCCCCTCTCCGATTGAGGTGAATCAACGCATAATAGGTGCTCTCCTTCAGGTCATTGACCACGATTTTCATGACCTGAGATTCAAGGGTTTTCAGGACGCTATGGATCAGGTCGTGAGTCATAGGGCGATGGGAATCGACCTTCTTTAATTTCATGGCGATCGCATTTGCCTCAAACGGTCCGATCCAGATGGGAAGCCCTGTCTTGTTTGCCAGGTCCATCAGGAGAACGACGAACCCATTCGATGAGGAATCGAATGTCAAGAACTTCACCTTCATCTCGACTAACATTCTATTCTCCTTTGATCGACGACTAACGGGATTAACGAAATCTCAAAGAAGCTCCCACGCCATCGTTCTCCTTCAGCGTGACATTCTCTTCGACCCATTTGACCTCTCCATCCTGACGGAGAACCGATCTCATCATCTCCTCTTCCAGGTTAATGTCTGCGATGTTTCCTTTGCAGAAGGGGCAGAAGGCTGAGGGACGAGACGGCGGATGGATGAGGACGAGAGAGCCGCATCGAGAGCATTTTCCTCCGGGAAGGCTGAACGAGGGAAGGAGATAAAGGGTTTGAATCTGTCCTTTGTTCAGGGCCTCCAGTGTTCCATTCAGGCCAAAGGCGGCCCGTCCCTTCTGAGGCGTTCTCTCCTTCAACTCCTCGATTTGCCGGGAAACTTCTTCCTTCTCCCTCTGGAAGAGGCGCTCAAAAATTCGTCTTAACAGCCTGGAGCGCTCCTCGGAAAAGTCCATGGAGAAGGTGTCCGTCACCTGCTGTTTAACCCGCTCGGGAAGGAAGTTCTTAAAATTGGCAAGGGTCCGATCCTGGCCGATGAGGACCACTCTTTTCCACTTTCCCGCATCAAACAATTCGGTCAGTTGCTCGGAGACTTCCTTATGGTGTTTATTCATATGATCCCGGATGTGGCGCTGGTATCTCATCTGAGCCCAGCCTCCCTGATCATGACGGCCGGGGACATAACTCTCAATGGAGGATTCCGCCAACAGTCCCTCAAGAGAGATCTCAAATAATTTGGCCGAATCGGTCTCCACCATAACGGCAAGGGTGTCCTGATACTGGGAGGAAAGCCGCACGAGAGGCCGGAGGACGGGCAGGCTGGAGAGGAAGAATTCGTTTTCGAAGGGCATGATCGAAGGGTAAGTCAGGAATGTGTCGGCGGCACTGCAGGAGAAGATAGCGATTCCGTCAACCCCTTCGTCGTAAGACCGGCGAACCAATCCCTCCACGAACCTTTCGATCTGTTTTTGATCCTCAGGATAGGTCTTTTGCCAGTCCTCTCTTCCTTTGAGCCGGTCGAATCCCTTCTTCAGTTGATTCTTCGTAAAGAGGCGAATGCGTTCCCTCTGCTGTTCAGAGTCCCATCGGGTATTCAGATAAAGAGAAAAAAAAGGGCAAGGTCCCTCTTCGATACGGGCTAGTTTTTTGATCTCGTTCCTCATCTCCATGAGCGCTCCAATTTAGCACACACCATTGGGAACAGATTTCAAATCTGTCCTCAAAATCCTAACAGACTTCCGTAAGGGAATCAAACCCCTCTCCGAAGAAGGGCAGGAATCTCCCTGATGAGGTCTGTAGCCATAAGAGATTTTTCGCCCAGTTCCCGGGCCACCTCATCTCCTGCCAATCCGTGGAGATAGACGGAAGCCTGAAGGGACGAGAGAAGGTCAAATCCCTGAGATACCAGACCGCCGATCATTCCGCTCAGCACATCGCCCGTTCCTCCGGTTGCCAACCCTGAATTGCCTGTGGGGTTGATATAAACCTCCCCCTTGGGAGTGACGATGAGAGTGCGGTATCCTTTGAGGATCAGAAAGGTATGGCTGGATTGAGAAAAATTTTTGCAGACCCCGATGCGATTCTCCTGCACCTCTTTTACCGTGGAATGGATCAATCTGGCCATCTCTCCGGGATGGGGCGTGAGGACAATCGACCGGTTGGAGGTGGGAAGGAGCTTGGGTTGGGTGGCCAGAGCGTTCAGCCCATCGGCATCGATGATGATGGGAAGATCGATCGTTTTGATCAGTTTAAGGATGAGAGACTGCGTCTCTTTAAAGGTTCCAAGGCCGGGCCCGATCACAACAGCCTTCTTGTTTTCACAAAGTCGCAGGATGGAGTTGAACGCTCTCAGGCTCAGAGTCTGTTTAGGGGTCTCGGGCATAGGTTCGGTCATCACCTCGGTTAATTTCATTTCCATAATTGCATTCAGACTCTTCGGGATGGCGAGAGTGACCAGCCCTGCGCCCATTCTGAGGGCAGCCTCGCAAACCATAGCGGCTGCTCCGGTCTTTCCCACCGAGCCGGCGATAACAAGTAGATGGCCGTAATCTCCCTTGTGAGTGTCCTGAGGCCTGGGCGTGGAAAGGAATGGCCTGATTCCCTCTTCCTCAAGGAGATGAGCCTGAATTTTCTCATCTTCCACCAGATTCTTTGGGATGCCAATATCGATCACCTTCAGAGTTCCGGCATAATCCGTTCCCGGTGAGATGAGGAGTCCCACTTTGGGCAGGCCAAAGGTGACGGTGAGGGTCGCCCGTATCGCCGTTCCGAGCGGCTTGCCCGAATTGGCATTCAAACCGGAGGGAATGTCGACGGCGACAATGGGCTTACGAAGCGTATTGAGATGATCGATGACCTCTCTGTAATACCCTCTCACTTCGGCGTCGAGACCTGTCCCGAAAATGGCATCGATCAGGAGGTCTGCCTTCTCCACGTCCCTCTTCACCTTTTGATAATCCTTTGAGGAAGGAACCGGGATGATCTCCCCTTTCATGCGATAGAGGATGTAATGGTTTGTTTCCGCATCCCCCCTGAGCGACTTCGGGTCGGTCAGGAGAATGACCTTAACCGGTATTCCCCGGTTCATCAGGTGCCTGGCGATAACGAAACCGTCTCCTCCGTTGTTTCCTTTTCCGGCGATGATCACCACCCTCTTTTTCCGGAGGTCCGGGAAGGAGGTCAGGATGGTTTCTGTGGCTCCTCTTCCTGCATTCTCCATCAGGATGATTCCTGGAATTCGGTAGGTTTCGATTGCCTTACGATCCAGCTCCTGCATCTGTTCAGCGGTCGCTACTTTCATCGTCTTTCCCCTCTAATAGGACATGCGCCACGGCGAATGGTCGGTCGTGGGAAAGGGTGAGAAAGGCCCTCTCGATCCGATGGTTTTTAAGAATTTCTTTTGCCCTTCGATGGAGGCAGAGAAAAGGTTTTCCCATGGGATCGCTCTCCACCTCGATATCCGTCCATCGAAATCCATTTCGAAGCCCTGAACCAATAGCCTTCAAAAACGCTTCCTTTGCAGCGAATCGGATAGCAAAGCATTCTGAGGGACGGGACCTCCGCTGACACCGGGAGATTTCTCGCTCCGTATAAACCCGGTTCAGAAAGTGCTCTCCCCAGCGTCCCATCAATCTTTCAATCCGTTCGATATTGACAATGTCGATGCCTGTTCCTATTACCATAATAGTTCGGAGTAATTTAGTTCGCCTGCCTTCGCCGAAGCGGCTACGCGCAGGCAGGGAGTTCGGAGACTTAGAATCGAAGTCTTGGGAAATTGATTTTTGACTCCGAGATCCCAACTCCGAACTACGAACTTTTATTCATCGAATAAGCGCCATCATCTCTCTGACGGCCCGGTCCAGCCCTACCAGAACGGCACGGGCGATGATGCTGTGCCCGATATTCAGTTCCTCAATCTCCTTGATCTCTGCAATGCGCCTCACATTGACATAGTTGAGGCCGTGGCCGGCGGCGATCCGGAGATTCCTATGTGACGCTTCTCCAACAGCGTCGAGAATCCTTTTTAATTCATCATCCGCCTGATCAGAGGTCTTTGCCTCGCAGTAGTGGCCGGTATGAATCTCAATGACCTCGGCTTCAACTCCTTCTGAGGCATTGATCTGATTTTTGTCAGGATCAACAAAGAGGCTGACAGGGATGTTTCCCTTTCGGAGCTGCTGGATCGCCTTTTTGAGGGAACGGAAGTTCTTAACGACATCGAGCCCTCCCTCGGTCGTCAACTCCTCCCTTTTTTCAGGGACCAGGGTGACGATGTCGGGTTTTGTCATGAGGGCAATGCGGATCATTTCTTCTGTGGCGGCCATCTCCATGTTGAGTTGGGTCTGGACGATTTCCCTCAGAATGCGGAGGTCCCGATCCTGAATATGGCGTCGATCCTCTCTCAGATGGCAGACAATGCCGTCCGCCCCAGCCAGCTCGACAATGGATACGGCTGCGACTGGATCCGGATAAATCACCCCTCTCGCCTGTCTCACCGTTGCGACATGGTCGATATTAACTCCGAGTCTTGTCATGCTTCCTCCTCGAAATTGTCAATTTACAATTGGCTATTAACCATCAGCTATTAGCTTTTTTCTTTTCCAAGGTGTTTTTTTTACCAACTCCTGGTTCTACCTTTATCTATTCTTAACTCATAACTCTTGCCTCTCTATTCTTACCCCTCTGCCATCCGGATGGCAGAGGCAACCGCAATCGCCCTCTTTGCCTGAAGGACATCATGAGCCCTGATGATATGGGCGCCGTTAAGAACGCCAATGGCAATGCTTGAAAGAGTTCCTTCAAGCCGTTCCTCTGGATGAGTATTAAGAATCTTCCCGATAAAACTTTTTCGGGATGTCCCGAGGAGGATGGGTTTCCCAAGGATCCGGAATTCTGAGAGATGCTTTATAATGAGAAGATTATGCTCAAGGGTTTTGCCAAAACCAATCCCAGGATCAACGATGATTTGCTCCGGGTCCACTCCAGCGGATTCCGCTTGCCGGATACCCGCTTTAAGATATTCGATGATTTCAGAAAATAGAGAGTTATAGTAAACATCTTTCTGCATTGTTTCAGGCGTTCCACGAATATGCATCAAGATAATGGGGGTATGCTCTTTGGCCGCCACATGGGCAAGCTCTGGGTCAAAGTGCAATCCACTGATATCATTTATTATTTCAGCTCCTGCGTCTATGGCCCTGCGGGCGACTTCTGATTTATAGGTATCGATTGAGATGGGAACTTCCGCCTCTCTCGAAAGGGCTTCGATCACAGGGAGAACCCGGCCGAGCTCTTCCTCCAGCCCAAGCGGTTTTGAACCAGGCCTTGTCGATTCTCCTCCAATATCAATGATATCAACTCCCTCTTCAACCATCTTCAAACCATGAGCAATGGCTTTGTCTTTATCGAAAAAGAGCCCGCCATCTGAAAAGGAATCCGGGGTGATATTAAGCACTCCCATTAAAAGCGTTCTTTCTCCAAGCCTGAATGTCTGTCGACGACAGCGCAGGGTAAAATGGCTTTTAAAAATATTCTGAACAGTTTCCTTTAATGCCTGACCGATTTTTTGAAGATTGGGATAGGAATCCAGCTTTTGAATCAATTTCTCGAATTGTTTCTGGCTCCCCATCAGAATTCCATCCAATGATTGGACACTGCAATCGAGACCTCTGCCATCCAGCGCCATGTCCCCGCCCAGAGAGAGCATCTCCTGTTTGAGGATGTTTGAGGTCCGGGGATCGATTCCTTCCATCTTGAGGTTGAAATGGAGGGTTTTTCCTCTCATCAATTCGATGCCGGTCGGATCCACCCCCACGGTTTCTATCTGATGGATCGCTTCTTTAAGGTCGGTGATATGAAGGCATCGAATCAGGTTCATTTTTATAAAAGAAAGTGAGCGGTCCGGGATCAGACTGCCTCCCCCTTTATAATCCGTTCGATCTGGTTTCCGTCGAGAACCTCTTTTTCGAGAAGGGCGCCGGCCAAACGATGAAGAGCATCCATATTCCTCTGGATGATCTCTTTCGCTTTTTCGTAACTCTGGGTGACGATCCCCCTGATCTCTGCATCGATCAATCGGGCTGTCTCTTCGCTATAATCGCGGTGTTGACTAATTTCCCTTCCAAGGAAGATCTGTTCCTCTTTCTGGCCGAAGGCAAGGGGCCCGATTTTTTCGCTCATCCCCCAGTCACAGACCATCTTTCTGGCGAGTTCTGTGGATCGCTCGATGTCATTTCCTGCGCCGGTTGTCTGACTGTTTAATACCAGTTCTTCGGCAACCCTTCCTCCCATCATGACAGTGATGTTGTTGAGGAGGTAATCCTTCGGATAGGTATGCTTCTCATCGATGGGGAGTTGCTGGGTGATTCCAAGGGCCCGGCCTCTCGGAATGATGGTGACCTTGTGAATGGGGTCTGTTCCTGGAATCATCCTGGCGACCAGGGTATGGCCTGCCTCATGGAAGGCGGTAATTCTTCGCTCTTCAAGAGGGATGATCATTGATTTTCGTTCCACACCCATCAAGACCTTGTCCTTCGCTTGTTCAAGGTCGGACATATCGACCCGTTCTTTTCCAAGGCGGGCCGCCAGAAGGGCAGCCTCATTGACAAGGTTCTCAAGATCGGCCCCGGTAAATCCGGGAGTTCCTCTGGCCAAAAGGGACAACTCGACATCATCGGTTAAAGGCGCCCGTTTGGTGTGAACCTTTAATATCTCTTCTCTTCCCTTCACATCAGGAACCGGGACAACGACCTGGCGATCGAATCGTCCGGGCCTGAGGAGTGCAGGGTCCAAAACATCGGGCCGGTTGGTGGCGGCAATCAGGATGACCCCTTCATTCGATTCAAAACCATCCATCTCCACGAGCAACTGGTTCAGGGTCTGCTCCCTTTCATCATGGCCTCCGCCCAGTCCTGCTCCCCGATGTCTTCCAACGGCATCGATTTCATCGATGAAGATAATGCAGGGGGCATTTCTCTTTCCCTGAAGGAAGAGGTCGCGGACACGGGAGGCGCCTACTCCCACGAACATCTCAACAAAATCGGAGCCGCTGATGCTGAAAAAAGGAACATCGGCTTCGCCGGCAATCGCTCTTGCCAGAAGGGTTTTCCCAGTTCCAGGAGCGCCGATGAGAAGAACGCCCTTGGGTATTCTCCCTCCCAGCTTGGTAAATCTCTTGGGGTCTCTTAGGAAGTCGATGATCTCCTCAAGTTCATCCTTGGCCTCTTCGATTCCGGCCACATTATCAAAGGTCACTTTATGTTGTTCTTTGGTAAGGATCTTTGCCTTGCTCTTTCCGAAAGAGAGAGCCTTTCCACCGCCGATTTGCATTTGCCGCATGAAAAAGAGCCAGACACCGATGAGAATAATCATCGGAAACCATGAGAGGAGGATGTTTTGCCAGAGAGGAGTTTCTTCTTCCTTCTTGGCATTGATTGCAATCTTCTTTTCCCTGATGATTTTTATCATCTCGGGGTCTTCGGGCGCATAGGTGTTGAACCGCTTCCCTTCCGCGTCCCTCCAGATAATACTCCTGCCCTTTGTCTCAACATCGAGGACCCGATTACTTTCAACCGCATTGATGAAATCAGAATAATTTTTATCCGCAATTGTCTGACGTGGTTTGTTGAAGAGGTTAAAGAGGAGAATCATGATGATAATAATGATTGACCAGAAGAGAAGGTTCTTATAGAGGGAATTCAAACTATCCTCCTGTAATGAATTCGATTCAGACTAACATAATTCCTTTATCAATTCAATATACTGAACCCGGTGGGATGGCCAGTAAAACGAAAAACCATTGCCCATTCCTCACGCAACTACTTGTAATAATTTACGAATTTTATATTCAGGGCGGGAAGTCTCTCTTTTCCGCTTGCAAAAAGAGCCAAAAACCTTTAGATTCTAATAGAATTCTGGGGTAATGGAATGTTGGAAAAATGGAATGATGGGCTAATCTTCAATATTCCACTGTTGATGCTCTCGTAAAAAGTCGTCTCGCCGGTGAAAACCGGTGTCCAGTGTTTTTATAATTATCTGAAATTACTGGATTCCGGCTTTCGCCGGAATGACGACCATGAGGCTTTTCCGACTTTTTACGACTTCATCACTGTTCCATTATTCCAATATTCCGGTATGTTTTAATATCAGGAGGATAGGTTTCCTATGTCGATCGATCTTTTGAAGAAATGTCCGCTTTTTGCCGGATTAAAGGATGATGATCTGAGGATCGTTAGGGCTATTGCCACGCTCAAGCAGGTCGGGAAGAAGGAGATTCTCTTCTCCGAAGGTGAAGAGGCAAGGGGGTTCTATGTTGTCCTCTCCGGAAAGGTGAAACTCTATAAAATTTCCCCGGAAGGCAAAGAGCAGATCCTCCATGTGGTTTCAGCACCCGATTCGTTTGCCGAAGCCGCCCTCTTTCGCGAAGAAACTTACCCAGCCTTTGCCGAACCGTTGAGCGACAGCCAGCTTCTTTTCATTCCCAAGAGGGGTTTTATTCAGTTGATTGAGAAGAATCCTCAGCTCAGCATCAACATGATCGTCTCTCTTTCCCATTATCTGAGGCGGTTTGCCTCCCTGATCGAAGAACTTTCATTGAAAGAGGTTTCCTCACGGATTGCCAAATATCTGCTCGATCTCTCCATGAAGTCGTCAAAAGAGGGGAAGGATCCAAGGGAGGTTGAACTCGATCTGAGCAAGACTCAACTGGCCTCTAAACTTGGAACAATCAGCGAGACCTTTTCAAGGACCCTGGCAAAGATGAAGGCGAAGGGAATCATCGATGTGAAGAGGGACAAAATACTGGTTCTGAATCGAGAGGCATTGGAGGAACTGTCTTCAGGGCTGAAAATATGACCAAGCTATTTATTATAGGTGAAAGGAATCATCCCATAATTGAAAAATTCTGGAAGGTAACAGAAATTTATCAGAAGACAGATTTATCCGGGGCATGACAAATTGTCTTTTGTTTTTACATTGTTATTTTAGTAGATTAACAAAAATTTTAAATATTTGGACAATATGTCCCATTCTCTTCTGTTCCCCTCTCTATAGTTCGTATTAAAATTCTTCTTTAAATTCAATAAATTAAAAAATATTTGCCCCTAAAATTATTTTAGGTATGAAAATTGCTTAATTTATTGTGAAAATTCAAAAAAGAAATTTAAATGAATTCAATGTTTTTTGAACTGGCATCTGCAAATTTTATCACCACCTGTCTGATTGTTTTCGGCGCCTTTACCGTTTTGCGGATGACTAGAACTTACCTCGAAGGTTGGGTATTGAAGTTGAAGATGGAGAGAGAAAGGTTGAGATCAATCCTAAAAGAGCTGCCGAGCGGGCATTGATCTTTCCCAACATTTTCTTCATCTTATATTTTTTGGGAAGATTGTTACGGATTTTTTAAAACTCTTTCCTTGAACTTAAGGCTTCAATCTCCAACCTCCTTTAACCTCCAACCCGAGAAGGGCGATCATCTCTGAGATTGAGATGATCGCCCTTCTTTTTGGGTAACAGTTTAACCCAATAGATGTTCCCACGTAGTCGGAAATGGACAAGCCGCTCTCCAAGGCTTCGAATGGCGGTCTTTGGATTGAATGGGAAGCGGACGATCTCATCTGAGCCAGCCCCACAGATCAGGAGGAAGGCCGGTGCCAATGCTCCGAAAGGTACGCCTCGAAGCCTTTCCGAACGGCTTCTCCATTTCCGTGATACGATTTTGTGCTTGATTTGGCTAAACAGTTTCGTTTTTAAAGTTGAATTTTTACCCAATTTGTTCTATTGGTTAGCCATCAGATTATTGTCTCACTCGGGGAGGAAAACCCTCGCCTTTAGGCGAAGACTTTAGTATGCACACTGTGTGAAGGTTTTTCAGGTTTTCCCTCGTGAGAATTTCTGTGCTGATTTGTTTTTTCTTTGGCCGACTTCAGTCCGTAGAGAATCCACCCGCTTGTAGCTGGTGGTAGTTCAATTTAGTATAACCAGATTGATGAAAATGAAGAGATACCTTGCTGCCTGGTGGAGGCTCTCGAGAGTTCCTTTTCTCTCCGTGGGGATCCTTCCGTTATTCCTCGGATTCGTTCTGTCATGGCGATGGGGTTACCGAGGCCCTTTCGGGATCTACCTCCTCGCAACAGCGGCGGTTGTTCTCATCATGTGGATGACCTATTATCTGGGTGAATGGAATGACCTTGAGGGCGATCGCCTCAATCAGGAGTTTAACCGGTTTTCAGGCGGATCAAGAATATTGGTCGATGGAGTTCTCCCGACCCGAGTTTCGCTTTTTCTGGGATATGGTTGCCTTGCAGGAGGGATCCTGGCTGGCCTTTATCTCTATCTCCGGTATCAAACCGGTCCCTGGACCCTTGTCCTCGGAGGGATAGGCATCTTTTTAGGTTTCTTCTATTCAGGGAGACCCTTCCGATGGGCCTACCGGGGAATAGGAGAAATCCTCATCGGATTCTGTTATGGCTGGCTTCCGATTGCAACAGGATTTTACCTCTTTACCGGTTTTTTCAGTCATCAGGTCTTTTGGCTTTCCATTCCAGTGGGATTATCGATCTTCAATGTGATTTTAATCAATGAATTTCCTGACGAAGAGGCGGATCGCGCCATCGGTAAAAGAAACCTGGTGGTTCGATTCGGAAAGGAGAGGATGATTGATCTCTATATGGGGCTCTCCATCCTTGCTGGCCTCTTCTTCATTAAGATTCTCATCATGCTCGGGAAAAGTTCCTGGCTATTTGCCATTTCAGCCATCCCCATCCTTCTCATCCTTTGGAATCTTCTGATGGCCTGGCAAGAGGCATATCGTGAGGCCAAGAGGCTTGAGCTTCTCTGCAAGAACACCCTTTTGGTCAATCTTTCGATGACCATAACCCTTACCCTACAACAGACAATATCCCCCTAATTACGGCAAAGTTGCCCAAAGGAGAGGGAGCATATCTGATCGGGAGGTAAAATTGGAGGAGATTCAATCCCTTATCGAGAAAGTAAGGTCTGACCTTAAAGAGGAAAGACCGGAAGGCGAGATCATTCAAGCGCTTCTCCCGGTTTTGGAAAAAGAACCTGGAACTGCAAGCCGGATGATTGAAGAACTGTCGAACATTCCCTCTCCCCAGATTGTCCGTATCCTTCAGCGCCTGTTCGATATCTCGGATGACAAGAAAATCCGGAAGGACATCAAGAGATGGCTCTACCGATTGAAGAGCAAAGGGATCACTGTTGAGGAGGTGTCACCGAGAAAGGAAGGTCCTGTGTTCCGGCCATTGCAGGCAGAACCCTCCAGGGGATTCGGAGGCCCCTTTGACTTCCTCGGTCAGCGATTCCTGATGCTCGTTGTTCCACATATCGGACGGGGGTTGACCGTGATGCAGGGGATTGTCAGCGATACCGAAGGACTGGTCGATTTCTCAGGAGGGGAGATGGCCCGCAAAAGATTCAGAGTCTTCTTTGAGGACGTTCAAAGAGGGAGTCCCTTTCCCCTGGTGGAGATAGAGCCTTCCTATGTGAGATTCCTCTTTGTTCGGGCCTACCAACTAACCCTTGATAAAGGGAAGACTCCCCCACAGGAGTATCTCCAGTTGAAAAAGGAGATCGAAAGCATCAAGAAAGAGTATGAGGAGTCTCTGGCCTATTCCTGCACCCAGGAGGATGAGATCGAAGGGAACGACCGGATTTTAAGAAGAGGAGGCGATCTTCTAAAAACGGACTTGTTCAGCGCCTGGAAGATTGGAGAGGAAGAGATCCGGCCCTATGCCGATGAAGTTTGGGAGGCCGAAGAGTCAAAGCTCGTCCTTAACCAGGCCCAAAAGGAGGTCCGGTTCCAGGAGATTTATCAGAGGGCCTTATCCGATCTCTTCCCTGAAGAGAGGCGATCTCTTTATCGGCGTAGAATGGAGGAGATGGCCTACTATCTTTTCAAATCAGGAAGAGAGGAAGATGCAAAAGTTTCTTTAGCGGTTGCCATCGATCTCAAAAAGCCTCCGAATTTGATTCAACCCAACCCTTTCCTCTTTCAACTTGTGGTTAAATCGATCTTTGCCCTTCTAAAGGAATCTTACGAAAAGAAGGTGAAGGAGCCTTCTTTTATTGTGAAACCGTAACTCAATTTCGGATTGCAGATTGCGGAATGCGGAATTTAAAGTAAGGAGCGGAACTTCAAAAAATAACACTCCGCTCTCTGAACAAATAACTTATAGTTTTTAACTCCGAAATCCGAATTCCGAAATCCGCATTAAGCGACGAAGGACAATACCATGCGGAGAATATTGATCCCGTTTGGAATCATCGCCATTTTAATCGTGGGAGGTTATCTCCTGCTCTCCTTCTATGCTGTGAAATTAATTCAGATCCAAGTTCAAAAAGCAATTGGACCCGGATTCACCATCGCTCAGATCAAGGTCAAGGCAACCCACCTCTCCATCAATGAAATTCGATTTGAGGACCCCCGCACAAAACAGAAGTTTCTCCAAATTGAAGAGATGAGGATTTATCCTGACCTTCCTTCATTTTTAAGAAACAGAGTGCAAATTCGAGAATGGATCATCTTAAAACCCTCCTTTTTTATCCATCGAACTCAGGAGGGGGCTCTTATCGGCCCATGGGTATCCATTAAAAAAGAAGAGAAAAGCGGAGAGGCTCCCGGCAATGAAGAGAAAAAGGAGGGGAAGACCATTCCTATTAAGATTGACCGTCTCCGGATCGAGAAGGGAGCCATTGATTTTGATGATATGAAGGCAGGCGAGCCCCCCGGGCAGATCCGATTGAGGGAGGTCGAACTGGAAATAAAGAATGTCGGGTATCCTCTTGTCTCCTCCCGATCTCCCATTGAACTGAAAGGAAAGATGAAGGGGAAGACGAAAGAAGGGGAGGTTGCTACGAAGGGGTGGATCGACCTCATGACCTCGGATATGGAAACCTCCTTAAAAATTCGGGAGGTTGAGTTGAAGGTCTTCGAACCTTACTACCGGAAGAGGGTTTCGGCGGAGATGGAGTCCGGATTGATGAATATGGATGCAACGCTTGCGGTCAAGAGTAAAGAGATCGATGCGCCCGGCCAGATGGAATTGACCGATCTCCATATTGGAGAAAAGGGAACGGTTTTCTATCTTCCTGCAAAAACCCTCATCTCTCTCTTAAAGAATAAAGGGAACCGGATCAAGGTTAAATTTCATGTGAAAGGGAATTTGGATGATCCCCGGTTTAAGCTACAGGAAGCTTTCCTGATGCGAATTGGAATTGGACTGGCTGAAGCCATCGGGCTTCCGATCAAAGCAGTGGGGGAAAGTCTCTTCGAGGGTTCGGGAAAAGGGTCTGAAGGATTTGCGGAAGGGTTGAGGTCGATCGAGGAACTGCGCAAAAAGAAGGAAAAGAAGAGATGACCCAGACGTTGCAATATCGAACCCGGGCTATGTTGTTGACAAAGAAGAGATCAATTGATATGAATAGCACGACTTGATCGAAGAGGAATGGATTTGAGAAATTATAAGA
>VGSS01000036.1 GCA_016874935.1 Deltaproteobacteria bacterium
ATCCCTCGGACGATCAGGTGATGGACTCCCCCAGGATAATCAATCCTTGCTCTGCGAGGCATGAATAACACTTTATTAATCTCTTTCCGATATGTCAACTTATATTTTTATGGACGTCCCCCTTGTATATGACAAAATTATGGGTGAAGAAACAGAAGCCCCATTTCTTAATCCACGTGTTATTTGTATAAAAAGGCGGTTTTCCTAAGCCCTCAATCATTTTGTCAAATTCAATGTTCTTATCCCCACCCGTCAGCATATCAAGGCATTTCTCGATCACAGGGTTGCTGGTCGCTCCATTCTTTGCCAAGATGGCATTGACGACGGCATTTCTGCAGACGGTCGCCGATTCCCAGAAATGAGCATCGGTTCCCCATGTATGGATGTAGCCCTGTCCCTGGACCATGGCGAGTCCAAAGGATGCCTTGGTTTGTTCCTCTGTGAGTTCAAATGCCCTTGCGCAGGCGGCTGTAGCTCCATAGATTCCAATAAAAGGAAGGTTACAGATCCCTATGCCATCCGTCCCCACTGAGGCATACATTGCGATCCGGTTCTGCATCTCCTGGCCCACATATAAGGCAACGATCGCCTCCTTTCCCGAGAGCTTACACTTCTCAGCAGCCGTCAACAGGGCTGGCCAGGTGGTCACATCACTGATCCCTCCTCCGGGAAATTGATCGTCCTCCATCTCCGAGGCATGTCCGAAGAAACCGTTGGCCAAGGCTGTCTGGGCTGCGTCGGCCCTGAAGCCACAACCATAGACACCACACTCCGGCCTTCCAGGGTTTTCCATGACATAGCGAATGACCTTTTTGCTGGTCGGAGCTGCTGAACCGACCAGCATACCCATGACCTGTTTGAGGGTCAGCATCTTCACATATTCGATGACGCTCGGATCCATCTCATGAAATTCTGTGTGGGCAACAAATTTGGCAAATGTCTCTGCAACTTTCATCTTCTTATCCCTCCCATTTAAGAACGATTTGTTAGCTCTCTCTTGAGGTCCTCGAAGGCCCTCCTATGATTACTCTGAACAGCTCTTTCCACTTTCTTCCCGTCTCCCATTCTCAATTTCTCGCAGATGTCCCAATGCTCGCAGACCGACCTATCGATTCGATGCGGAACATGGAGGGCTTTTACGATAAAACGGTTGACTTGTGAATTAAGGTTTTCGAGAATCTTGATGAGCCATCCATTTCCACAGGAATGCCAAATATAATAATGAAATTCGTTATTTTTCGCAATATAGCCTTCGATATCCTTTTTCTTCGAAAGAACCTCCATCTCCCTGCAGAATTTCTCCAGGACTTTTAATTTCTCCGGATCTCCAGAGATGATCGGAGTGGCCAGCTTCCCAGCCAATCCTTCAAGATATATTCGGATAGGATAGAGTTGTTCGACATCTTCAAGGGTGATGAGATTTACTAGAACTCCTTTATAGCGGTGAGAGGTCACAAGCCCTTCCGATTCCAGTCGCCTTAGTACTTCTCGAATCGGCGTTCGGCTCACATTCCACTTCCTGGATAAGAGGTTTTCAGAAAGTTTTGAGCCGGGAGGGATCGAGCGGTTAACGATTTGCTGGCGGAGTTCTGAATAGATACGTTCGATGGTAAATTGAGGGCTCACCGGGTACACTCCAAGTTTAACAATTGTATACGAAAATTAAATTATTTTGTCAAGATTTTAATAAATGTTCTTGACAAATGCGTGATTGGAATATAAAAATATTTTAGATTAGAAGTTCAGATTGTATACACTTCGGATAATAAATGCTGAGGTTTCAGTGGTCCACTCATGGTTTTAAAATAAGGAGTTCACCGTTGTAATAAACGAGTGTAAGAATGAATTTGAAGATTGATGTTGAGCTGAGTTCTGTTTTTCATACTGCATGTCCGTTGCCGCAGCTTTCTTTGGAGTTGAAAGAAGAAGAGGGCACTGTGCAAGGATTATTATTGCGCCTTTCGGAGGAATATGGAGAGACGATGAGGAATCTCCTTTTTGAAAAAGGAAAAGAGTCTGTGATACCCGGGCTGATGGTGATGGTCAATGATCAGACTCACACAGGGGTCGCTCTCAACCAGAGGGACGTTGCGCTGATGGAAGGGTACAAAGTGAGTCTGTTATATTTCGTTTCGGGGGGATAAGGTGGCGAAAGAGAGGATCGGCTATTTTGAAAACCGCAGGGATCCGGAGAACATCTGCAGCCGTTGCCGCATGTGCGAGCTGATGTGTGCCTTTCACCACCACCAGGTGGGCAATCCAAGGCGGAGCAAGATTAGGGTCATCTTACTGGGAAAGGGAGAGGATATTCCTGTCACCTGTCTCAATTGTCAGGACCCGCCATGTATGAACATCTGTCCTACGGGAGCCCTCTCTCGGAAGGAAACGGACGGCATGGTTTTGGTCAACGAAAACGTTTGTATCGGTTGTGCGATGTGTGTCAATGTGTGTCCCGCAGGGGCCATCATCCTGGATCCGGTCGATGGGGTAGCATCCAAATGTGATCTTTGTGGCGGGGATCCACAATGTGTGGCCTACTGTCCAGCCAAAGTTTTGAAAGTGACGGATGGGGGCCAATTGGCCTCGCACCGGATGAAACAATTTGCAAAATTCCTTCTCCACTCCCCTTAATTCTTTATGGGTAAAATTGTGCGTAAAGTGGCAACGAGGTTATTGATGATCAGGGAGGTGGAAATCCGAAGCACGAAATCCGAAAATCGAAACAATCTCAAATGACCAAATTTCAAATGTTCCAAACACGAGAGTTTAGAAATGTTGAATTTTGAAAATTCGAATTTGTTTCGGATTTCGATATTCGAATTTCGGATTTTAAACCTGCGAACCCTGTTTGATTCCGGTGATGCCGGGTTAAAAGACTGTATCGCAATCCCAGGAAAGGGTAAAGGATGAGCGTCTTTGCCGGCGGATATACTGGACAGATTCTATATGTCGACCTCACCGATGGTTCGATTCAGAAGAAGCCCTTGGATCGGGACTTTGCCCTGAAATATATTGGCGGAAGAGGATTCAGTTCGAGAATCTTATTTGATGAATTGAAGCCGGGAACCGATCCATTCTCTCCTGATAACCTCGCCATATTAGCGACGGGACCTTTAAACGGCACACCTGCCCCTTCTGCAAGCCGTTTGATTGTGGCTGCAAAGTCCCCGCTCACCGGAGCGTTGGGAGATGCCAGTTCCGGTGGTTACTGGGCACCGGAGCTGAAGTATGCCGGGTTTGATGCCATAGTGTTACGTGGGAAATCTGCCAGTCCGGTCTACCTTTGGGTGGAGGATGGAAGGGCAGAACTCCGACCGGCAAAGCATCTCTGGGGTCAGAAGATCCACGAAACGAATAAGCTTCTAAAGGAAGAGATCGGAGATGATGATGTTCACATTCTGGCCATCGGTCCTGGCGGTGAGAATCTGGTACGGTATGCTTGTATCGTTACCGATGAAGAGAGTGTGGGAGGAAGAACGGGCGTTGGTGCGGTATTAGGCTCGAAACTTCTGAAGGCAGTGGTTTTGCGAGGCTCACAAGATGTTCGGATCGCCGATCCAAAACGTTTCAAAGAGACGATCGATGCCTATCTGGAGACCCTTACGGGTGAAGTCTGGACGGAGACTTTGCGAAGATTGGGGACCCCGAATTTGGTGGCCCATCGGCAGACGTTGGGCATCTGGGGCGCCAAGAACTTTCAGCGAGCAACGATCGATGGCTGGGAGAAGATTAGTGGCGAGGCCTTCAGAGAAAAATTCTTGCGGAAGGTTATGGGATGTATGGGCTGCATGGTTCGTTGCCGGAGGTATTCTGCCATCCAAGAGGGACCTCTCGCCCCAACTTTTACAAAAGGTCCCGAGTATGACACGATCAATGCCCTGGGAGCAAAGACGTATATCACGGATCCGGCGATCATTCTGCGTGCACACTACCTCTGTGATGAATACGGGATTGATGAACAAACAGCCGGTTCCACCATTGCCATGGCCATGGAGCTCTTTGAGCGGGGAATCCTGAAAAAAGAACAGGTTGACGGTGTGGATCTCGTCTTCGGAAACGGAGAGGCCCTTCTTCATTTCATCGAAAAGATCCCTTTTCGAAGAGGATTCGGAGATCTTCTGGCCGAAGGGACAAAGATCATGGGTCGGCAGTTGAATGCTGATTATTACGCCATCCACATAAAAGGTCTGGAAGTGGATGCAAGCGATCCCCGGAGTTTGCCGACCCGGGCCCTCACTTACGCAGTGGCAACGAGAGGTTCCTGTCATCTGCGCGGATTTCCTTACATCGATGAATTCATCAAACCGGAAGAGGCAATGGCATTTTTCGGAACTCCCTCGGTCAGCGACCTTGATGGCCTGGAGGGGAAAGGAAAGATGGTCGCATGGAGTGAAAACTGGGTTACGGTTTCAAATCTGATGGGTCTCTGTCTCTTTGCCTGGTACCGGTCAAGAAGCTTTCCCATGCTGATCAAGCGAGGTTTGGACCTCGTGAGTGAGACCTTTGTGGCTGCCACAGGCCTCCCGATGACAAGCGAAGAGCTTCTCCGGTGCGGAGAGCGAGTTTATAATGTGGAGAAACTCTTCAATGTTCGAGAAGGGTTCGGGAGGGAATCGGATTATCCTCCGCCCCGTTTCTTTGAAGAGGCAATGTTAGACGGTCCTGGTAAAGGGGCCAGACTGAACCGGGAGGATTATGATAAATTGCTGAATGGGTATTACGAGGCCAGGGGATGGGATAAAGAAACTGGTATACCTACTCCTGAGAAGCTCCGCTCATTGGGGCTACCATAACGAAGGGCATCAGGGTATCAGGCCACCAGTAAGTGGACATCAGGTTACCAGGGTATCAGGTTAACAAGCCAATGTCTTTCCTGATATCCTGATTATCTGGTATTCTGCCCTCTGATATTCTGGTCACCTGATAACCGAAAGCTTTTTTATGAACCGGAAGATTTTTTTCCACCCTGAGCGCTGCATATTATGCCACTCCTGTGTCCTGGCCTGTGAGATGGACTCTCTCGGGATTTCACAAGTGAACGAAATCCCGGTCGACAAAGTTCCGCGTCGGAGGATAGGGGTAACGTTATCTCAAGGAACCCCCTGGGTTTGGAAATGCCAGCAATGCGTCTCTGCGCCATGCGTTGAAGCCTGCGTCAGCGGAAGCTTGACTCCTATGGAAGGTAAGGAAGGAGTGGTCCATCACTCCGAAACTTGTGTGGGATGCGGATCCTGTATCCTGGCCTGTCCCTATGATGCTCTGAAGCATGATGAGAAGGAGGGACGGGTTGCCAAATGTAATCTCTGTCTTGAGAAGGAAACCCCTCCTTGCGTCGAGGCCTGCCATAGCAAGGCCCTTGTCTTTCAGGAACTGAATTCCTTTATCCAGAGCAAAAGAAGAAGGATGGTCCAGCAGATGGGGGAGTTTCATGAGGAGACCTGAAAAAGACGAGGAAAAGTTTTCTGCCTGTGGATATGGTCTTCTGGGACTTTGCTGTTCGAATTGCCTCCTTGGCCCATGTCGCATCAGTCCCTTTGAAAAGGATTCAGAAAAAGGGCTATGCGGAGACAGTTCTGATGTGATGGTCGCTAAAAACCTGTTCAAATCGGTTGCGGGAGAGACCTTAGAGGAGTTAGGTTCCTTGAAGAGGGCTGTCGAAAGATCTTCCTCTCTCAGGACAGAGGGCAATGCCAAAAGAGATGCCTTCAGCGATAACCAGAGGGAAATCTTTGAGAAGTATGGTTTGCCACCGAAGAGAACAAGAAAGGCCCTGAGCCGTTTCCTCTTTGCGGAGGCAGAAAAACTCCTTTCTCCAATGTCTCGTGGACAGTCTCTTCTTCTTAAGAATCTATACCCGGAAGAAACCTTTCCCTCTTTGTACCAGGTGCCTTTCCCTCCTGGTTCGTTAATGGGATACCTTCTTGATTCGACGGGGACTGGTTCGGCGGAATCTTCGGGTATTGAAACCATTCTTTGGAATTGCCTTCAGATATCGACCGCCGGGATTATCTGTGAAGAACTTAAAAAAGATATCAATGGTATCTTTGAAGAAAGAGCGGATCAAGAGGAAGGGCAGATTCTGGATACATTAAAGACTGTTTCTTCTCATCCATCTCCAGTGATCATTGTAGTTGAGGACGAAAAGTATGGTTCGAGAGAATCGATCCAACCTATAGCCCAGAGGCTAAAGGAATCGATCAAAGGTGAAGTCCCTCTCCTTTCCGTTAAAGCGGTTGCCCTCTTGCCAGAAATCGGGCGAAGACTCTATAAAAAATGGACCACTCCTGTTGTCGGGACGAAGGTGATGGTATGGATCTCGTCCGCTTCGACAACCTGGACACTTGGTGCACTGGAACTTGGATTCAATGTCATCTCCTTTCCGAGCCTCCCGATTCATGGTAGCGACCAGGTAGAGAGGTTCTTCTCTGAGACTTTAAAGAAAAGGTTCGGCAACGTCTATTTTCATTCATGGAGAGAGAACCTTCTTGATGAGGTGCTGGAATTTTTGACATGGAAGAGTTGAAATATCTCATCATTGGTAGCGGACCGGCAGGCGTCTTTGCTGCGGAGGCGATACGAACGCGGGATGGGGAAGGGGCCATTGCCATGGTCTCGGAGGATGAAAACCCGGCTCGTTCTCCTGTGTTGCTCACCTACTGGATGGCGGGTCGTCTCTCGCAGGAGAAACTTTTCTTTCGTGGTCCTTCTTGGATTGAGAGGACAAGGATTGGCCTTCGGTCTGGGACAAAGTCCGTTTCATTGGACAGCCTCTCCAGAAAACTGAAGCTTTCAGATGGCGGCGAGATTTCATATGACCGGCTATTGATCGCCACAGGGGCTTCTCCTATTTCTCTGCCCATTCCGGGTAAGGAGTCAGGAGGGGTGGCCTCCCTTCGAAATCAGCGTGATGCAGAGAGGATTTTGCAAGGAGGGCCGGATTTAAGGGAGATCGTTATCATTGGAGGAGGGTTCATTGGTCTGAAACTGGCATGCCACCTCAAAGAACGAGGCCTTCAGGTGATGGTCCTCGAGAAGGAACCAAAACTGGCAGCGAGGATGTTTGATCTGAAGGCTTCTCGGCTCGTTGAGGAAAAGTTACGGGAAGGGGGGCTGGGGATCGAGACGGACGTCGAGGTCGTGGAGATCTTGAATAAGGAAGGGTGGGTTTCGGGAGTCCGTCTTAAGGACGGTCGCTTATTTTCCTGTCAGAGAGTGATTGAAGCCGTGGGGGTAAGGCCAAATACTCAATTCCTCAATGGCTCTGGTATTGATTTAGAAGGTGGCGTCCTTGTCAATGAACGAATGGAAACGAATCTCCCTGGTGTCTATGCAGCAGGAGATGTAACCATGACCAAGGATTCGATCAACTCCGAATGGGTGAACAATGCCACCTGGTCTGCTGCGACCCGCCAGGGAAGGGTCGCAGGCTCAAATATGGCGGGAGGAGATCAGAGGTACATCCATAACTTCAATCTCAATTCCGTCGACCTCTTCGGCCTCCGGGTGGTGGCTGCCGGACACCCGTTTTATGAAAGTAAACCCGGCATCGATGTGTTTATTCACGATCAGGGGAAATCCTGCCGGAAGGTGGTCATCAGAGAAGGGAGGTTAATCGGATTTATTTCAGTCGGAGATGTCTCTAAAGCGGGCTTTGTCTTGAGTCTGATGAAGAGAGGGATTGAGTTATCTCGGGATGAGTGGGATCGCCTCCTCTCTTCTCGGACACCACAGTATGAATTGCCTCCACACCTTGGTTTCAAGCATGGGTTTCTGTTTCCCCTCACCCCCTCGCTCTCCCCTCTGGGGAGAGGGGAAGGGTGAGGGGTTCCATTAGATTGAGGAGAATCTTATGAAATACCCCAATTTGTTTCAACCGCTTCAGATGGGAATCATCAGGCTCAAGAACCGGTTGGTCATGTCTCCCATGACCATGAACTACGCTACTGAGGAGGGGCTTGCCACAGAGAAACTGATTCATTACTACTTGGAGAGGGCCAAAGGGGATGTCGGCCTGATCATCGTTGAAGGGACATTCTTTAGAACCGAAGGCAAGGGCTACAGGAATCAACTCGGCCTCTCCTCTAAGGAACATGCCAAGAGGCTCCGTAAGTTGACCGAGATGATCCATGGGTTGAATAATGATGTCAAGATCTTCATCCAGATTCACCATGCCGGACCAAGGGCTAATTCAAAAGTGACAGGACTTCAGCCTGTAGCTCCTTCTGGGCTGCCAGCCTATCCGGGAGCAGAAGTTCCCCTGGCTCTCACTGAAAAAGGGGTCAAGGAATTAATTGAAGCACATATTGAGGCAGCTAACCGCGCAAAAGAGGCTGGTTTTGACGGCGTCGATATCCACTGTGCGCACGGATATCTGGTTCCCTCTTTTTTCTCCCCCCTTTCTAATCGAAGAAGTGACGCATACGGAGGAGATCTCTCGGGGCGAACTCGCTTTCTCTTGGAGATGATTCATGGAATAAAGGAGGGGTTAGGAAAGGATTTTCCGCTTACCATCAAGGTTAGCGGGGATGAGTTTATTGAAGGGGGATTGGGCCTTGAGGAGATGACCCAAATTGTTCTCCTCGCCGAGCAGGCAGGAATCGACGGCGTGATGGTTTCAGCTGGCTCGGTAGGAGCGAAGAAGGTGGGTGACTTGAGCCAGGCCCACAAGGTGTTACGAACACTGCCGATGATGACAGAACATGGATGCCTTGCTCCCTTGGCTGCGCATATGAAGAAGGCCCTTCGGGTTCCGGTCATCACCGTCGGGAGAATTAGTCATCCTGCATTGGCCGAGGAGATCATCGTCCATAAAAAGGCCGATCTGGTGGCCATGGGGCGATCCCTTCTCGCTGATCCCTATTTGCCACAGAAGGCTTTCGAGGGCAAGGAAGACGAGATCCGCCCCTGCATTGCCTGTAACGAAGGATGCTACAAACGGATCTTCGAGCAGTTGGACATCCAATGTTCGGTCAATCCAATGCTCGGTCGAGAAAAAGAGATCCTCATCGGTCATGCAGTCGAGTCAAAGAAGATCTTTGTGATTGGAGGCGGTCCGGCAGGATTAGAGGCTGCCTATGCAGCATGGGAGAGGGGGCATAAGGTTTCTCTCATTGAGAGGAATAAAGAATTGGGAGGCCAATTGAATCTGGCCTCACTTCCCCCTGGAAGAAAAGAGATTAAACGATTCACGAATTTTCTTCTAAATCGGATCAAGAGGACAGATGTCAAGGTGATCACGGGAAGGAAAGGCGTGATGCCCTTCATTAAGAAAAGCCAACCGGACGTCGTCATATTGGCGACAGGAGCCCATCCCCGATCGCAGGATATTCCAGGTCTGCAGAAAAGCCGCGCCATGACGGCATGGGAGATACTCGCTGACGAGAAAAAACCCAAAGGGGCTTGCCTTGTCTTAGGAGCAGGATTGGTGGGCTGTGAGATAGCAGATTCCCTTAGCGAGAAAGGGATGAAGGTGATTCTTGTGGAGGTCCTTCCGGAGATAGCAGCAGGAGCCGACGCAGATACAAAAGCCTATTTCGATATGAGATTCAAGAAGAAGGGTGTAGAGATTCACACTGGGACTTCACTTCAGCGAGTGAAAGGAGAAACCGCCATCCTGCGACGTGGTGACGACGAAATCAGCGTTGAAGTTCGGACGCTGGTCTTCGCAGTTGGTGCCGAACCAAATGATAGACTTTATAATGAACTCATATCCTCTGGATCATCGGTTATAAAAATCGGTGACTGCGTAAAACCGCGCACTCTTTTGGAAGCTGTACAAGAAGGATTTCAGGCTGGAAGCACGCTTTAAAGATCGACTGGACATTAGAATTTAGTCGACATTGGCTCTTTTCTACTCCCTTAGGTAAAAAGCGATTATCGGGTAGAACGTCCTCCACGTGAGGGCACCACGAGAGAATCCGCAAGAATTTTTGGTCCCTATCCAGAATCTAAAATCGTCTAAATCATGCCCTCGATTTCCCGAACCGTTTTTCTTCCTGGCATGGGCCTATTAATGGCTTTTAAGTAATATTTTAAAAAGTAAAGCACTGCTTAAAAAAATATTGACAAAAAAATTCAATTGTGATATGGACTATTCTCCAAATGGATGAGATTGGTAAGAAATTTCGTGAAGCAAGAAAGAGAATGGGAGCTACGCTAAGTGAGGTCTCTCAAAAGGCAGGGTGCACCCCTGCATTTCTCTCACAGGTAGAAAGAGGTTTGACAGATCCATCTCTTTCTATGCTTAAAAAAATAGCAAATGCGTTACAAGTAAACATTATTGAATTATTTACACAATCTATTCCAGAAAAAGTTGTCATAAGAAAAAATGAGCGTCTAAAAATAGAATTTCCTACTTCAAAAATGCTTGCGGAAGTTCTGGCACCTGGAATTTCAACTAAAAAAATGGAGGCTCGTTATAAGACAATTCAATCAGGAGGTGGATCAGGTGGAGTCTATTCTCATAATGGGGAAGAACTTGGTTTCATTATAAAAGGAACCTTCATTCTAACGATAAATGGGCAAGAATATCATTTGAGAAAGGGGGATAGTTTTTATTTTGCTTCTGCGAATGAGCATGGGTTTAGAAATAATGGAAAGAACGAAGCTGTTGTTCTTTGGGTTACCTGTCCTCCGAGTTTTTGATGTATGTTTTTGCTTTTAATTCCACAATTAAAGTTATTTTGTAAGAAATACGCTGATTTAATTTACAAACGATACATTTTACTACCTGATAAGTTAGGGGGACAGACTAATTTCAAAATGAAAGGGGGGATCTATTATAAACCCATTGTTAGAAGCGGAAGGTATTTAAATTCCACGCTTTTCATTGCTAAAGGAGGTGCAAAATGAGACCCGTTAAGATTCTATGTGTTGGTATTCTTTTCTTGGGATTGATGGCAACGAATTCTTCAGATGCCGCCTCGCCAGCAAAAGAACAATACAAGATTGGTGTATGCTTGGCACTAACTGGACCGCTAGCTGCACTCGGGGATCCAGAGTTAAAAGGAGCAAAACTGGCAGTAGAAGTGATTAATGAAAAAGGAGGTGTTCATGGGCGTCTGATAGAACTTATCATTGAAGATGATGCAGGGAAACCTGAGCTATCGGTGGTTAAAGGCAGTAAGCTGATAACGAAGGATGAGGTGTTGGGGATTTTTGGTGGTACAACGGGTGATGCTTGCATGGCTATTGCTTCAATTGCCGAAAAAAAGAAGATCCCTTTCATAAGCCCGACTGGTTTTGGCGGCGACGAGATACAAAGAGGATATAAATATAACTTCCTCTGTATACCTGACTACGATGATGCAGTCGAAGCGATCATCAAATATGCAAAGGCAGAATTCAAATGTAACAGGTTTGGCCTCTTGCGACTGACTCGATTTTGGGGGGTTCAAGCTTCCAGGGCATTTCATAAATTTAAGAATAAATATGGTATTGAGGTTGTTCGAGAGGAGACCTGTGCGGATGGGGATAAGGATTTTACGCCCCAGCTAACAAACATAAAAGCGGCAGAACCTTGTGCCATTTGCATATGGGCTTCAGCGCCTGCAGCGCAGATTGCAATTAAGAACGCACGACATTTAGGTATTTCTGTCCCCCTACTGGGAAACGTCGTTTTTGCATCTAAGAAGACACCCGAGATCGCAGGCGAAGCCGCAGAAGGAGTCATTGCAGCTGCAACGATGATATGGACGGACCCACTACCTCGACAACAAGAATACGTTGAGAGATTTACGCGAAAGTATGGGATGCCCCCCGATATGTGGGATGCGATGGGGTACGATGGCATAATGCTCTTCACAAAGGCTATTGGGAGTCTACCTGAGGCTAAAGTGAATAGGGAGAACATACGCGGTGCTTTGGAAAAAATTCCGATATATGAGGGTGCAAGTGCAATTTTCAAATATTCCCAGCTTCGGTGGCCAATTGCTGAAAGCTGGATCATGATTTCAATAAAAGAGGGGAAATTCTATCGCATACCCTTTAAATGGTAATGGGAATTGGTGAAGGAGAGATGACTAGGAGCCAGATCCTCCAGTTCGTGATATCGGGAATCACTCAGGGGAGCATCTATGCAATGGTGGCTCTCGGTTTCACGATCATTTTTAGAACCACGCGTATTGTGAACTTCGCGCAGGGTGATTTTGTTATGTTTGGGGCAATGTTGGTGGCAACCCTTCATAACTTGTTCCATATTTCCTTGCTCCCTTCTATATTGCTCTCCATCTTGATTGTTGCCATGATCGGTGGTGCGATGGAGATCACAATGATATATCCTCTTAAGGGTGTAGGTATTTTTCCGTTAGTTATGATCACCCTTGGAGCTTCCATTATCTTCAATTCTTCCTCCCTTTTGATATGGGGGGTAGATCCCTTACATCTCAAAGGCTTTTCAGGGGATAACCCAATTCGATTCTATGGGGCCACCCTCATGCCTCAGACTTTATGGATTGTGGGAGCAATCGTCTGTGTGGCGGTGGCCCTATTCTCATTTTTTCGATACACAAAAATAGGACAGGCGATGCTTGCATGTTCGATGAACGATGAAGCAGCCGCTTCTGTTGGAATTAACGTGCGCATGATGGTGCTATCTTCGTTTATCCTTTCTGCCGCCTTGGGAGGCTTAGGTGGAGTACTAATCGTTCCCATTACAATGGTAATGTTTGATATGGGAGTGCTGATGACATTAAAAGGGTTTGCAGCCGCTATCCTGGGGGGACTGGGGAGTGCCCCAGGGGCCGTCGTTGGCGGTATCGTACTTGGTCTCGCAGAATCTCTCAGCTGCGGGATAGTATCTTCTGGCTATAGGGATTCAATTACTTTATTTGTTCTGATTTTGGTCTTGTTAGTAAGACCATCGGGCATTCTTGGCTCGAGGTTCATAAAGAGATAAATGATAACTATACGTTTACTATTAAGAGGGCTTTTTCATAAGAGAATACTCACAGGTGTTGGGATAGGGGTGCTACTGGTCTTCCCTTTCATATTTTCCCGTGAATATTTAATAAACGTGTCAATCTTTACTGGGATTTTTGTAGTCCTTTTAGTCGGCCTGAGTCTTTTTATTGGACATGTTGGACAGTTTTCTTTTGCCCAGGCAGCTTTTTATGGGATGGGAGCCTATACCTCTTCACTCCTGACAACCCGACTTGGGGTGGCGGTTTGGTTGGGATTTTTGGCGGCAGGAGCATTACCTGGCCTTACGGCTTATGCGATCGGATCCCTAACCCTGAGGCTTCGTGGTTATTACTTAGCAATGGTAACGCTTGCATTGTGTGGGATATTTCATGTCTTCGTTACAGAACAGTACTCGATAACAGGAGGTCCCTCTGGAGTTTATGGAATCCCACCACTGTCCTTCGGGAAAATAAGAGTGGAATCTGCCGCAAGTTATCATTATGTAGTCTGGACAATTGCTGTTCTGAGCTTAATATTCTCGAGGAATATTACTAAGTCAAGAGTTGGCAGGGCACTGAAGGCAATAGAAGGCAGCGAAGATGCAGCAACGGTGCTTGGCATAGATGTCTCAGGTTATAAAATAAAAATTTTCACTTTGACTGGTGTTAGTGCAGGCATTGCAGGCAGTCTATTTGCGCACTACGTAACTTACATCGCTCCAGGGAATTTTACCTTGGATCTTTCAATTTGGCTTGTTGTTATTCTTGCAATTGGAGGAGTCCGGAATATATCTGGAGTGGTGATGGGTGCTGGATTTACAACTATCTTTCCATTTCTATTGGGCCCTTATCAAAAATATAACATGCTTGTTTTTGGAATCATACTTGTGCTCGTACTAATGTTCTTACCGGGCGGGATAACCGGGGTAATTGGAAGAAAAATCGAAGGAGCGAAAGCAAAACTGTTGGTTTAATCCACGATACCCTCGACATGGCACTGTTAGATATATTTAATTTGACAAAAAACTTCGATGGATTGGTTGCCGTCGACAACGTAAATTTTAGCGTTGGCGAGAGGACGATTACCGCTATAATTGGACCGAATGGTGCGGGCAAGACCACTGTATTCAACATGATCTCAGGGTTGGGGAAACCTACGTCAGGAAGCATCATTTTTGACGGGCTAGAATTGACGAAAGTGAAAGAATACAAGTTATGCGGTATGGGTATTGGTAGAGTGTTCCAAATTCCTAAAATTTTTGGGGAGTTGAGTGTTCTCGAGAACGTCATGGTCGGTTTTCATGCTCAGACAAGATCGGATCTTGTCAAGACGGGATTGCATTTGCCAAGTATGGTAAGAGAAGAGAATATGATTCGGGAATGGGCGTTAAAGAAGCTCGAGATGTTCAATCTATTGGAGAGCGAGGAGAAATTGGCAGGGACCCTTCCATTCGGGAATCAACGTCTTTTAGAAATCGCCCGTGCTTTGGCAACCGAGCCCAAATTACTTTTGTTAGACGAACCAACTGCGGGGTTAACCCCAGCAGAGACCGAGGTTCTGAAGAACAGAATCCTCACGATAAGAGACTCAGGGACAACGATCCTAATCGTGGAGCACAATCTTAGTATGGTATTTAGCATTTCGGATCACGTGATCGTTTTGAATTATGGGAAAAAAATTTTTGAGGGTCCTCCCACATTGGTAAGAAGAAATCCAGAGGTAATCGATGCATATATCGGCAGACGAGGATTAAAATAGGCAATCATGCTTCATGTGCAAAATATATCCTCCCAGTATGGTTCCATTATCGCCCTTAAAGAAGTTTCAATCAAAGTGAACGAAGGGGAGATGGTTACAGTAATTGGACCAAATGGAGCCGGCAAGACGACGCTATTAAAGACGATTTCAGGCTTTGTCAGGCCTTCTTCGGGAAAAGTCATCTTTTTTGACAATGAGATAACCCATTTGGAACCCCATGGAGTAGTGAGGGCAGGTATTAGTCAAGTCCTACAGGGCAGGCAGGTCTTTGAAGATCTCACCGTACTCCAAAACCTCACTCTCGGTGCTTACCTCCGAAACAAGTCCTCTAAATCAGAAATCCAGGCAGACCTCGAAATCATCTTTGAACTATTTCCTATCTTACAGGAAAGAAGGAAGCAGAAGGCTGGGACTTTGAGTGGTGGTGAGCAGATGATGCTCGTCATCGGTCGGGCGCTCATGGCAAAGCCAAAACTCTTGCTCCTCGACGAGCCTTCCTTAGGCTTGGCTCCATTGGTTGTCGATCGGGTTGCTGCTACACTCGAAAGATTGAATAAAACTGGTTTGACGATGTTATTAGTGGAACAAAACGCAGAAGTCGCTCTCACTCTCGCAAATAGGTGCTATATAATGGAGCTTGGCCGAATCGCTTTGGAAGGGGAGACAGAAGAAATCAGAAGTACCGAAAGGGTAGTCGAACTTTATTTGGGAAAGGAGGTTTGAGAATTCTCTATTTATAGAAGAATTTTTATTGGATCAAACCAAAAACCGGAAGGAGGATTTTATGATGGAGAAGAGTGCTGTTCTGGTTGTAGACATGTTAAAAGGATTTTTTAAACCGAACCCCCTCCTCCCTACCCGAACGAATGAGATCACTCAAAACAACAGGAGGGTCGTTCAAGAGGCTCGCAAGATAGGTATCCCAGTGGTTTTCGTGAATGACAATTTTCAACCTTCAGAGATCCCCATCGATAGACATTTCAAGCTTTTCGGAGTGCATGCCGTGGCAGGGACTGAGGATGCAGAGATCTTGCCCGAACTCGAGTTCGACAGTGGAAAGGATTTTGTGGTAGGAAAAAAACTTTACGATGGTTTTTTCAATACGAGGCTCGATTCCATCCTTAGAGAACTTGGGGTCAAACTCTGCGTGTTCACTGGCACTTGGACCAATGCCTGTGTACAACATACTGTCATGGGAGCTTGGTGCAGGGGGTATGATGTCATTCTATTGGAGGACTGTAGCTCGAGTTTCAATGAAATAGACCATAATTACGCAATCGAATACATGAAGAAATTCTATGGAGCAAAAATTATGAAAGCGGATGAGTGGATTAAAATGGTGAGAGAATCTTTGTAACTCATTTATTGAAGACTTTTACTTCCTCAAGGATGGGGTGACTTTAGTAGCATAGTAAAATTGAAACGAAGGAGTGACGGTGATGAGCACAAGAGAGTGGCCGATTTCATACTGGCATTATACACCTGGAGCTTCAAGTCCCATACAGATGATGAAGGGAGCATTAAAATGCATGAGGTGTGGAGACGTGAAGGAGGGGGAGACCGTCCTAATTTCCACTGACACGAATAAACTGAGAATTGCAGAGACACTGGCGGCAGCAGCCTATGCGGTCGGGGCAACACCCATCATCATCATGATTCCTCCTGTGGGAGTGCACGGAGCACAGCTCCCTGAGCCGGTCGTTGCTGCCTTTAGGGAGGCAGATGTCTTTCTCCAGCCGAGCACCTGGTCACAGACGCATACCAAGGCAAGGGTGGAGGCGATTAAAGCAGGAAAACGCGGGAGTACGATGTGCGAAGTGACCGAGGATGCCCTTTCTGTCGGGGCGATCGAGGCCGATTACGACGAATGTGACAAGATGGGCCGCATTCTTGGTGCAGTCCTTGCGGAGGCAACTGAGGTCCGGATCACCACTCCTCTCGGTACGGACATCCGGGGAAATGTGAAGGGTCGGCCGGTTCAATATGAAACCGGTTTATTTAAAAAGCCAGGGCAGTTTGCGGCATTTCCAGATAGCGAGATCAACATCTCTCCTGTTGAAGGGACTGCAGAAGGCAAGATCGTCAGCGATGTGAGCATTATGAGTGTTGGTGTTACGCTTTATGATCATGTGACGCTCATCGTGAAACAGGGCAGGGTGGTTGATATACAAGGAGGCATGGCCGCCAACAAACTGAGCCAGATTCTTAAAGTCCTGAAGGATGAGAAGGCTTACAATTATGCTGAATTCGGGATCGGCCTTAATCCCAAGGCACGTCTGGCAGCAACGAACCTGGAAGATCTGGGACGACTGGGGAACTGCCATGCAGGGATTGGAAGCAACTTCGCCATCGGAGGAAAGGTCCTGGCACCGAATCATGTCGATGTCATGTACAAAGACGCGACGGTCTATTTTGACGGAAAAGTGGTCCTCGACAACGGTGTTTTAAAAATTTAGCCTTAGCGTTGCATGAAATCGGCAAGTGAGTATGCTTCCAAAACTTTATAATTGCGGTTCTTTTATAGATCTTGCGGGTGATGTGCGATTTCACTTAAGGATACCTTTTCAGTGTGTTGAAAATTGAGTAGTAAAATTTTCAAAGGAGCCGCTATAAAGTTTTGGCGATAAATCGCCCGGCATGGTAGCTATCCTTTCTATTTTTGGCCGGCCCAGCATACCCACCTGCCTCTTTCACTGTTTTTTATGCAACTGGCGGGTTAACAGAGGGATTATCGTGATTTATGGATAAAAGCTTAATTAGGCAAATCGAAAAAATCGTTGGGAAAGAGAATGTCCTTTCTTCCAGGGAAGATTTAATCTGTTACGGCTACGATGCCACGAACTTGGAGGCCCTTCCTGATCTGGTCGTCTTCCCGAAAGCCGTCAATGAAATCTCCGAGATCCTCAAGCTGGCCAACCAAAATCAATTTCCAGTGGTTCCCAGGGGAATGGGCACTGGGTTTTCAGGGGGTTCAATTCCTGTTCGGGGTGGTGTTGTCTTAGTCATGACTCGATTCAATCGGGTGATCGAGATCGACACAGAAAATTTGATCGCCATTGTGGAACCGGGTGTCATCACTGGAGACTTTCAGAAGCAGGTTGAAAAACTGGGGCTTTTCTATCCACCTGATCCGGCAAGCCAACTCTATTGCAGTCTTGGTGGAAATGTGGCGGAGTGCGCCGGAGGTCCAAGGGCGATCAAATATGGGGTGACCAAAGATTATGTTCTTGGGCTGGAAGTGGTGCTTCCCACAGGCGAGGTCGTCCACACAGGGGTAAAAACTGTAAAAGGCGTCGTGGGGTATGACTTAACCAAGTTGTTTGTAGGCTCTGAAGGAACCTTGGGTATCATCACCCAAATCATACTGAAACTCATCCCTCTGCCTGAAGCCAGGAAAACCATGATGGTCATCTTTCGCCAGGTTGAGGATGCGGCGACAGCTGTTTCAAAGATTATTAGCTCAAAGATTGTTCCTTCCACCCTGGAACTGATGGATAATCCCTCGATTCAGTGTGCGGAAGATTATCTCAACATGGGTCTCCCAAAGGATGCGGGGGCTCTGCTTCTGATCGAGGTCGATGGAGATCAAGAGATTCTGCCAAAGTATGTGAGGAGGATTGACGAAATCACATCGGAATTGAATCGATACGAAATGAAAATCGCTGAAAATGAGAAGGAAGCTGAAATCCTGTGGAAGGCAAGAAAAGCCCTTTCTCCTGCCAGTTACCGCCTCAATCCGACCAAGATCGCGGAAGATATTACCGTACCGAGAAATCAGATTGCCAATTTTATTCGAAAGGCCGCAAAGATTGCCGAAGAAAGGCATCTAAAAATCATCAATTTCGGCCACGCCGGAGATGGCAACCTCCATACGAGCATCATGATCGATGATAAGAATGAGAATGAAAGAAAAAGGGCGGAGGAGGGGATTGAAGAGATCTTTAAACTCACCGTTCAATTGGGAGGAACTCTGTCTGGAGAACACGGGGTTGGAATGACCAAAGCGCCCTACATTGATCTGGAGTTGAGTCGGGATGCGATTGAAGTGATGAAGAAGATCAAACGCGTCCTGGACCCTAACAACGTCCTTAACCCAGGAAAAATCTTTAATGACCCCCTCACCCCCTCCCTCTCCCCCGATGGGGAGAGGGGAAGGGTGAGGGGAAAAATCTTTAAGACATGAACTCATTAGCCCCTCTGAAAGAAATCGCTGAGAAATGCGTCAGATGCGGAATCTGCCAGAGTGTATGTCCTGTCTTCGCTGAGGTACAGCGGGAGGCAGCTGCTGCCAGAGGCAAGGTGACCCTGATCAGAAACCTTCTTATAGAAAGGATCGGGTATTCTTCGAAACTGTCAACCTACCTGTTACAATGCCTTGGATGTGGTGCCTGTTCAGAAAACTGTCCGAATGGCGTCAAGGCGGACGAGCTCATTCTGTCGGTCCGAGCATTGATGGTGGAGAAAAAGGGGCTTTCACTTCCCAAATGGATGATCCTTCGGGGCATCATCCGTTCTCCTCACCTCCTGCCGCTTTTATTGAAAACAGGTTCCCTGGTTCAGGGATTATTGTTAAAAAAAATCCCTAAGGAGAGTGGGCTGCATCTGCGGTTTTCTCTTCCCTATCTAAATAAGGGTCGCTTCATCCCTTCTATTAAGACTCCTTTTTTTCTTGATCGATATCCAGACGAGGTGAAGGGAAAAGATGCACAGAAGAGAATCGGCCTGTTCTCTGGTTGCAGCATCAATTACCTGTACCCGTCGATCGGAGAGGCGACCCTTCGCTTACTCAACCAAAACCATTTCTCAGCAGTCCTCCCCAAGGACCAGACTTGCTGCGGTCTGCCTGCCTATGGCTCAGGAGATATTGAAACAGCAAAATTCCTTCTCAAGAAAAACATAAGGGCCTTTCAAAGTTTAAATCTCGAACAGATCATCGTTCCCTGCGCCTCCTGTTTCTACTTTCTCAAGGAGGGGTACCTAAAGCTTTTCCCAGGGGATGAGGAAGTCAAATCATTTTCCAAAAAGATTACTGAACCCTCGACTTTTTTCTTGGGGCTTATTGGAGCATCTCCTCAGATTGATCGTACCTCAGATCCGCATAAGAAATTTCGTGTCACTTTTCATGATCCGTGCCACCTCAGGAGAGGGATGAAGATTTATCAAGAACCCCGGCAGCTCCTTCGATCCTTACCCGGAGTCGAATTTGTAGAGATGAAGGAGCCAAATCGCTGCTGTGGGATGGGTGGAAGTTTCAATCTGATCTACTATGGGTTATCTAAAAAAGTCATGCATCGTAAAATCGATGACATTGAGAAAGCGGATGCGGATTACGTCGTGACGAGTTGTATGGGTTGTATGATCCAGTTGCAGGATGGCCTCCATCAAAGGGCGGCGAAGACCAGGGCTGCTCATCTGGTGGAGGTATTAGACAAGACTGTAAATTCTTAAATGGGGGGCTCCACCTTGGACATTGGTTAGCCGTTGGTATAGGAGAGATGGTATGCAAGCAGTAGTGATCGAAAGACCGAAGAGTTTCAAAATTGAAGAATTACAATATCCCAAGCCCGGAGAGGGAGAAGTGACACTGGACGTAAGGGCGTGCTGTGTTTGCGGCACCGATATCCATCTCCTCGATGGAGAGTTCAAAGGATCGGTCTATCCATTGATCCCAGGGCATGAATTCTCAGGAGTCGTGAGGGAAGTGGGGTTGAAAGTCACGCACGTAAAACCTGGAGACCGTGTGGCTGTGGAGCCATTTATGGCCTGCGGGTACTGCTTTTTCTGCAAGACAGGGAAGACGAACCAGTGCCTCAATGGGATGGTGATCGGCCACACGGCGTCTAAGCAAGGGTTGAGGCTGGACGGTGGGTTCGCTGAAAACGTGGTCGTTCCCGCAAAAAACCTGATCCCTCTTGCTAACCATGTTTCCTTTGAAGCCGGGTCCTTTATTGCCAATCTGGGGACAATCGTCTACGCGATCCGGAGAGCACAACTTCAAGCCGGAATGAAGGTGCTCGTGTTTGGGACGGGAGCAAACGGTCTCATCCTTGCCCAGCTTTCAAAGAAAACAGGCGCCTCAACCGTGGTCGTCACGGGAAGGACAAAAAGCAGACTCGAAGTTGCCCTCAGCATGGGAATTGATGCCACTGTTCTTGCAGATGATTCCCAAGAAAAGGAACTCAAAAAAATTGCTCCTTTGGGATTTGATATTGTTTTTGAGGCAACCGGTTCTCCTCAGATTGTGGAAAGAACATTTAGATTCGTAAAAAATGGAGGGAAAATTGTTCTTTATGGAATTGTGCCTCCCGAGCAGAATTCTGTCATCAATGCTTTTGATATTTGTAGGAGGGATCTTGAAATCCTTGGCAGCTTCTCGTCTATCAATACCTGTATCATTGCCCATGAATTGCTATCGAGCGGGGTCATTCAAGTGGAGCATCTCATTTCGCATAGGTTCTCATTGCAAGATTGGGGAAATGCCATCCGTACGGCGAGAGAACCATCCAGATGTATGAGGGCTATTGTATTGATGCCATAGAAACAGTGATGCGGATACGTTCCCATTTTATTTCAAAAGGCACCTTCAATCTGTTCCGAATTTGGTTAAGATCGTTAAAACCGCCTTCATCAGTAGAGTAGTGTTTTGTCACAAGCCATCCAACGGGCTCCTTAATTCAGAAGGTTTCCTACGAAACACCGGATATTCGGAATGACCAAAATATACGGTGCTTTGGTGCTCTTGGGAGATTTTCCTAACCCATGAAATTTGTTTGACAAAATCAATTCGTGGGTGTAGGATTTGAGGAAATTATAATTTGCAGCTGAATAATTGTTCGGCGGGAACAAGAAGATGAAACCGTTCCCGCCGAACGCTCGGCGCTGAGCTTCGCTAAGCGCGCCTGGCCCGGCGCCTGACGGTCGTGATCAATAATAACAAACCAAACGGCATATGGCGCCGAACCAGGCCCTCGAGCGAACGGTCACTTCGGCTTTCTACCTTCGGTGGAGCCTCCGTGCCCGTCGCTCAGCGCCTAGCGTTATGCATTATGCCGAAAGGAGGGGCATAAACTATGCCAGATCCTTGCCCGGTCTGTAATTCGGATTTGAAAGAGAAAGTGCCAGGATACGATGCAACCATTTTCTCCTGCCCATTGTGTGGTAAGTTTGCCCTCTCCGGTAGCTTGATTGCGACTCTTCCTTATGTTCTCCAAACCAATAAGGACGCAAGCCCAAAAATAAGTCATGCCCTTCGGACCATACAAGCGATAGACAAGAGCGTAGAACTCAATAGGTATACCGCACTCAATACCTATACCATAAACGAGATTGTAAAACGCCCGCTGCCGACACCCCGTGAACAGGCAGATCTCTTTATACGTTGGCTTGCCGAAAATGTTCGAGGCCCAGGTGAAACTGTCTGGGTTGAACCAGCAACCCACCGTTCAATTATCGGTGCCAAGTCGCAGGAAGGGTTCGCCCTTATCCTTCGTTACCTGTTTGAAGTGGGCCTCGTTGAAGGCAATCTCTCAGAGACAATGGGTGCTCCTGGCAGAGCGCATGTTACTCTTTCTTTCAAAGGCTGGGACTACTACGAACAGTTACGCCGTGGCGGAGTGACCTATAGGAAGGGGTTTATAGCGATGAAATTTGGTGATCCGATGCTCGACAAGCTTTTGGCTGAGATATTGAAGCCCTCTGTCAAACAAGCGGGGTTCGAGCTCTATCGGCTCGATGACACACCAAAAGCGGGCCTTATTGATGATAGGTTGCGCGTGGAGATTCAATCTTCCGATTTCTTAATCGCAGACCTTACACACGATAATCCCGGGGCGTATTGGGAAGCAGGGTACGCAGAAGGTTTAGGGAAACCCGTCATCTATATCTGTGAAAAGGAGAAATTTGAGACCACCAAAACTCATTTCGACACGAACCATCATCTCACAATCGTCTGGGATAAAGATGCTCTACAAAAAGCTGGAGTGGATTTAAAGGCGACTATTCGCGCGACTTCGCCTCATCTAGCCAAGCAGGAAGATGAAACGGCATAACCAGTCGCTCCACCGGATCGCCGATAAAACCGACTTCCGGTGATCTGCACCGTTGACGTTGACAGGGAGCAAGAATGATGTATAATATTGATGTATACAGCATGGGAGGTGCGGTGTGGTTCGCACACAAATATATCTAACAGAGCATCAACGTGACGAACTGGCTGCGATCTCGAAGGCCGCGGGTAAGAAACAAAGTGAGCTCATTCGAGAGGCCGTCGATCGCCTCATCAATCAATCGAGCTACAGTCGGAGGGAGGCGGTACTGCGAGAGGCTGCCGGAATCTGGAAGGACCGTACAGATCTTCCTGACTTCAATTCAACGCGTGCCGAATGGGACAGGAAGTAATCATGGCGCGGTCAATCCTTCTGGACACAGATATTCTTGTTGATTTCTTTCGGGGCCACAGTAAGGCGGTGGCCTTTGTCAACACCCACTCTGCGCGAATCATTCTGTCATCCATCGTCGTTGCAGAGTTGTACGCTGGAGTGAAAGGAGATGCAGAACAAGCTGTTCTGGACAACTTCATCTCTCTCTTCCGCGTGGTCCCTGTAGGTACCGAAATCGCGAAGGCCGGAGGGATTTACAAACGCGACTACGCTAAGTCACACGGCGTCAGCCTTGCAGACGCAATCTTGGTTGCTACCGCTGAAGCCGAGAATGCGGAATTGAAAACCCTAAACACCAAACATTACCCTATGTTGCAGAACCTCCGCCCAGCCTACAATAAGTAGAGGGCCAAACAAAAAAACCGTTCCCGCCGAACGCTCGGCGCGGAGCTTCGCTAAGCGCGCCTGGCCCGGCGACTGACGGTCGTGATTAATAATAATAAACCAAACGGCAATTGGCGCCGAACCAGGCGCTGGAGCGAGCGGTCACTACGGCTTCCCACCTTCGGTGGAGCCTCCGTGCCCGTCGCTCAGCGCCGAGCGTTCGGCATCCATAGGACATTCGACTAGAGATTTAGGAATTGCCTATTGCGAAGAAAGGAGAATTGAACAATGAGAAATCAGGAATGTGACGAGATTAAAAGGCTTCTTGCATTGAATGAAGACGAGCTTTATCATGAGCTAGCCATTAGGCTAGAAGAGTCCGCTACTTCCATGTACGGCCCCAGCGCACTAATCAATGCTGGGAGACAAGCCTTCGACCGGCTCCGCAAAAAGCTTTATGTCAGGATTTGTCTTGAAAGCCGGTTTTGCAATAAGTTAGATGATCCACAGCTCAATGATGAAGTCACGCTCGTGGTCACTTTAGCGGATTTGATTGCCTCTGGCGCTATTGGCGTCCCAATTCCGCCAATCCTTCTATCCACGCTCCTCGTTAAGATCGGTATTCGTAAATTCTGCAGCGATGAGGCCTTAAAGTCGAATTCGGGGGGTGAGTGATGAGTTTACTCCTCTCCGCTCTGGCTGAAAGCACTTCATGGGACGAATTCCAGGCGTTTATAAATCTTACCACATTAAAGATCGAGATACTCAATAACTAAAGTCTTGCACTTTTTTACGTCCATAGTCGTTCAAGGTAAGTATCGAGAATATTTTGTTTAAATTGGATTTCCATCGTTTTTAAAGTGACGCTGATGTTCTCAAGCAAGATGTTGTTTCGTACCTGGAAGGCTAGCCGTCGAATGGATAAATCGAGAGAAATACTTTTATCCTTTGACCATTGAAGGGCTTTTAGAAGGATCAAAACAAAATAGCTCAGAAGGACCAAAGCCACATGGCGCTGGATGGCTTGAAGATCTCGGATTTGATAATCTCCCAATCCCAAACGTTGCTTAAGGTCTTTGATCATCTGTTCGATCTTCCACCGTCTGGCGTAGTATTTGATAACATCGATGGCAGGTAAATGAATATTCGTGCAGACAAGGTAAATGGGTTTTTTACGTTTTTCTTTCACCACGACGACGGCCACTTTCCCCAGGCCCTTAATGTCTCCAATAAACTTGGCGATGCGGAGGGTTTTGGTTTTTCCATACACGAGAAGAGAAACCTCTCGATAGGAAGAAACGAGATCCAAAAGACTTGTCACGTTCGTTTTTTTCCCATGAATCCAGAGAACCGAATTGGATCTGAGTTGCGAAATCATATGATAGCCACACTTTCGACAGACCAGTGCCAACGTTTTGGCCCAATACCAGCTATCGGCCAAGACATAGAGCTTACAAGGGATCGGCAATACAAGGGCTCGGATGATCTTTTGAGCCAAGGTGATTTTGGTCTGGAAGGGGCCGCACCCCCGGGTCCCTTTCGGATGATAGAGCTTGGCCCACAAGGGCAAAAGAAAATCTTTGTAGAGCAAGGCCGACAGGACCCATTGATGGCCAAAGACATTGGCCATGTTTTGGGCATGATCCTTATGCCAACCACAGCCGGGAATCTTCTTACCGGTCTTTCTAACCAGACTGTCATCCACGATAAGAAAAAGGATATCCCGGACACTGATGCGCAACGTCTGGAAGAATTGATGAAGAGCGGTCTCGGTGACCTCCTCCATGGCCCAAAGACTTTCTCCGAGGAATCGAGTGAAGCTCGAGAGCGATCGGTGCAAGAACGAACGGGCGAGGGATTGCACCATGGAGGAAGTGTGGACTTCTTTGCCCAACTGGATGAAGCCGATGATAAAGCAAGAGAAGATTTTAAAGGAAGGTCTTGAAAAACTTTCGGAGAAGAAGGATAATATGTTCCGAATCTCTTGTCTGGCATTTTGGATTCTCATGGGCTGTTCTCCTTTCTGGGCTAAGGTAAGTTGGCGCTTTCTTTAGCCTATTTTAGGATAACAGCCTTTTTTATGCACGCAATAAAAAGTGCAAGACTTTAGTAAGTTAATCTAAAAGGAGACGGCTATGGACAAAGAAAAGCTTTCCGGGGTCTTTGCTCCCCTCACAACCCCATTTAATGAGATGG
>VGSS01000037.1 GCA_016874935.1 Deltaproteobacteria bacterium
AATGGTCCCAGAAGAAAACAAAAGCTCCTGACGCGTGGATTGAAACTTACGGAAATGCTGGGCTCGAGATAATTAACAGTAAGAATTATCTGGACTTTGTGACATGAGCTATTTGCTTCAAAGAAAGAACAGGAGGAATCAGGTTAATTCCAATAACCTGGTTAAGGGTTCAATTTCTATAGGTCGATGCTTCCCAAAAAGACCTCATTCCCCCCGAGATTTGTCCTCGATGGAGGGGGGTGAATCTCTGCTATCTATCCTATGTTTTGATACTATCCAAAATGTTTGGATTTGATATTCGTATATCCCCCCCGGCTTGATGATATCATTAATGATCAAATCCCATCCCAATGATGTGTTTCTAATCGGTGCAATCGGTTCATAATCGTTGTAATCAGAGATTTCTGGGCTTTTCAGAAATCTCTAAAAAAGGAGTTGACAATCATTTCTAAGTAGTCTACTTTAAAGTAGACTACTTTAAAGGAGACAAAGAAAACCGTGATATTCGTTAACCGGGAATCGGAAATTCAATTTCTACTCGACCGGATGAAATCCGATAAGGCGGAGCTTGTGATCGTCTATGGGCGACGGAGAATCGGAAAAACAGAGCTGTTAAGGAATGCTTTCAAAAAAGAGAAGGCTGTTTATTTTGTGGCTGATCTTGGCGCAGATCAAGACCAGCGCCGTAGGTTTTCAGAGACTCTTAACCTAATATACCCGAGCCCCCTCCTCCAAACAGAAATACCTCCCGAATGGGAATCCCTCTTACGATATATCATTGAGTTAGGAGGAAAGGAGAGGATCATCCTGATGATGGATGAATTTCCTTACCTCTGTTCAAGCCATCCGGCGCTTCCCTCCATTCTACAGCGAATATGGGATGATGTGGGGAAAGATTCGAAACTCTATTTAATTCTCTCTGGCTCCCTGGTCACTTTTATGGAGCGGGAGGTCTTAGGTCATAAAAGCCCTCTCTATGGTCGAAGAACCGGCCAACTCTTGTTAAATCCCTTACCCCTTTATACTTTGAAAGAATTTTTTCCAAGATACTCTCCGGAAGACAGAATTTCAGCCTATGCCATCCTTGGCGGAGTGCCCGCTTATCTGATTCAATTCTCTGATAAATTATCGCTGCATCAAAACATAGAAAAACAGATTCTGAACCCCACTGCATTTTTACATGACGAGGTTCGCTTCATTCTGATGGAAGAGCTCCGGGATCCCAAACACTATCTTTCCGCTCTCCAGTCCATTGCTTTTGGAAATACCCGGATGAATGATATTGTCCAACGGACCGGAATGGAAAGGGGTCCTGTCAGCAAGTACCTCTCCGTCCTTCAGGATCTGAGACTGATAGAAAGAGAGGTCCCTGTTACGGAGAAGCACCCGGAGAAAAGTAGGAAGGGTATCTATCGTCTTTCAGATCACTTCTTTCGATTCTGGTTTCGCTTTATCCTCCCTTATAAAAGCCGGCTCGTAGAAGATGGCGGCCGAAAAATTTTAGAGAAAGAAATTCTTCCTCATCTCGACAACTTTATAGGCCAGGTGTTCGACAAAATTTGTGTTGAAATTCTCCGGCATAGGGTCAACAAGGGAAAGATTAACCTCACCTATGAGTCGGCCGGCCGTTGGTGGAGTGGGAATGAAGAAATTGACCTGGTCGCAGTGGAAGGTGATCATCCTATATTTGCGGCTGAATGTAAATGGTCAAAAAAGCCGGTAGGCATAGATATCCTGAGAGATCTCCAGAGGAAGGCCTCACTCATTACATCCGGAGGAAGAGTCGCTGACCTTCGTTTAGGGCTCTTCTCGCGATCAGGATTTACTAAGGAAGTGGAGGCATTAGGAAAGAGAGGAGAAGTAGACTTAATCGATATCAGAAAGATTGATTGAAGAATGACTGATTCTGTTTTAGCACATGAAGGCGTTGTTCGACTCTCCTTCTTCTTTGCCATCCTGATTGTCATGGCCGTCTGGGAAATCCTTTCTCCGCGGCGTCCTCTTAAAACATCGAAGACGATACGATGGTCTAACAACCTCGGGTTGGTCTTGATCGACACTCTTGCCCTCCGGCTGCTCCTTCCAATTCAGGCCATCGGGATGGCTTTCTTCGCACAAAATCGGGGCTGGGGCATACTAAATAATGTCTCATTACCCTTCTGGTTTGAGATAGTGATTGGAATTCTTGTTCTCGACTTCATCATCTACCTTCAGCACGCCATGTTCCATTTCATCCCCTTGTTCTGGGGGCTTCACCGGGTCCATCATACCGACCTCGATTTCGATGTCACCACGGGAATCCGTTTCCATCCCATTGAGATTCTCCTCTCCATGGGGATAAAAATGGCTGTTGTCATCACTCTGGGCCCTTCTCCTTTAGCCGTCATCCTCTTTGAGATCCTCCTCAATGCCACGAGTATGTTCAATCATGGGAATGTCCGGCTGCCCATTTCAATCGATAGGGTATTAAGACTCTTCGTGGTCACACCCGAGATGCACCGTGTCCACCATTCCGTATTGATCAAAGAATTCAATAGCAACTTCGGCTTTAATCTTCCCTGGTGGGACAGGATTTTAGGCACCTACCGCGCCCAACCCGAGGCAAGACACGAGGGGATGACCATCGGCCTCTCACAGTTCCGAAGTCCCAATGGTTTGGCTCTATCACACCTTCTCATCCTTCCCTTTCTCCCGAGAGCTACGAAAAACTAATTTCCGCTCTCTGATTACATTGATTTAAAAAATCCGATTCCTCAGATTATTCAGAAATCTCCTCTAAAAACCTTGACAATGGAGTGCACTCTGACTTATATTTTGGCTTAGATTTCAGATATTTATTCGTCATCCAGGAGAAAGAGGTTGTCTCTTTTCATCACCTTTGAAGGAGTGGAAGGAAGCGGAAAGACCACTCAGATTCAACGTTTGAAAAAATATTTGACCCGAAAGAGAATCCCTTGCAGGGTGACACGGGAGCCTGGGGGCCCTCCGATCAGCGAGAAGATAAGAAAGATCCTTCTCGACCCGGATCATCGAGAGATGCTCCCTCTGAGTGAACTCTTCCTCTACGAAGCCTCAAGGGCACAGCATATCCATGAGGTGATCAAGCCTCTCCTCAAAAAGGGAACCATTGTCCTCTGCGACCGGTTCAATGATGCCACCCTTGCCTATCAAGGCTACGGCCGCAAGATAGACCGGGGATTGATCCGGAGACTCAACCGCCTCTCTTCTCAGGGGATCAAACCCGACCTCACCTTTCTTTTGGATTGCCCTTCGGATCTGGGATTGAAAAGGGCGCTTCAAAGAAATCGAATGTCAAAAAATGAGAAGGAGGGGCGTTTCGAGAGAGAGAAGATCCAGTTCCATCATCGGGTGAGGAAGGGGTATCTGGCAATTGCAAAGAAGGAACCTCATCGGGTGAAAGTCATCAATACCCGCACAGGTGAGAAAAAAGTTTTTGAGAAGATCCGTGAGATTGTGGATGAACAAATAGGATTTAAGGAGTCAAGGGTTCCAGGGTTCAAGTGGAAATCTTAGAAAACACTGGAACCCTCGAATTCTTGGACCCTTGAGCCCACTTTTGGGAAAAGCCTATGTCCTTCAAAGACGTTATGGGCCATGAAAGGCCGATTAATTTACTTCAGCGGGCAATCGCTCAGGAGAAGGTTGTCCACAGTTACCTCTTTTTAGGAAACGAGGGAATTGGCAAGAGCCTGGTTGCCCTCCAGTTTGCCAAGGCCCTCAACTGCCTCGAAGGAGAGAATAACCCGGATGGATGCGATCGCTGTCCCTCTTGTAAAAAGATCGATCACCATCTCCACCCCGATGTCTCGCTCATCGAACCGGAGGGCCAGACCCTGAAGGTGGACCAGGTGAGAGAGATGCAGAGAGCCCTCGCTTACCGGCCTTATGAGGGAAGGCGGCGGGTTTTCATTCTGGCGGCGGCGGATCGAATGGCGCCCAACATGTCCAACACGCTTCTTAAAACCCTGGAGGAGCCTCCCCTGCATACGTTGATCATCCTTCTCGCAAATAGCCCCAAATGGATTTTGCCAACCATCCTCTCCAGGTGCCGGTCGATTCGCTTCAATCCACTGCCCCCTCATCTGGTCTCTGATTGGTTGATGAAGGAGAAGGGTTTGGAGGAAAAGGAGGCTCACCTCCTGGCTTCGCTTTCAGAAGGAAGCCCAGGCAAGGCTCTGGAGATTAAAGAGGAGATAGCCGCAATTCCGAGGAAAGAGCTTCTCAAGGGATGGATGGGATCGAAATTGCTCTCCATCGAAGAGAAAGAGGGCTGGGTCGAATCCCTTCCCTCACAGCCCTCACAGAGAGAGAATCTCCATCTGGTCCTTGAGATGGCCAAGACGCTTTTGAGGGATCTCATCGTTCTGAAGACATCCGTGGAGGTTTCAAGATTGATTCACTCCGATTTGGCGGAAGAGATGGAACAGATCGCCGGGCAATGGGATCTCTCCTCCCTTTTAAGACGGATGGAGATTCTCCATCAAACCTCTCGGGTGATTAAAGGCAATGCCAACACGAGACTGTCCCTGGAGGCGATGATGATTTCCTGGGCTGAAGGATAGAGAAGATGATTCGAGTGGTCTATGTCAGAATGGCTAATAGCAAAGCAGAAGAGTTCGATGCCGGAGACCTTCCCTTTGGGGCGGGGGAGCCGGTCATCGTGGAGTCGGATAAGGGATTGGTTCTGGGAAAGGCTCTTTCCGCGCCGCAGGATAAGGAGAAACGGTTCATCCTGAGATCTCCGAGAAAGGTGGTGCGCAAAGCCACTCCCGAAGATCTGGACCAATTCGAGAAAAACCGGCAACTCGAAAAGGATGCCTTTCAATTCTGCCTTGAGAAGATCAAGGAGAAGAATCTCTCCATGAAGCTCGTCAAGACAGAGGTCCTTCTGGATCGCTCCAAGATTCTCTTCTACTTTACGGCAGAAAAACGAGTCGACTTCCGGGAACTGGTCAAGGATCTGGCCGCCCAGTTCAGGATGCGTATTGAGATGAGGCAGATCGGCGTGAGGGATGAGGCCAAGATGATCTGCGGCGTCGGAAGTTGCGGAAGGGAACTCTGCTGTGCCAGATTTATGAATCGATTTGAACTGGTCTCGGTCAAAATGGCCAAAGAGCAGAACATCGCCCTCAACCCGACAAAGATTTCAGGCATCTGCGGCCGCCTGATGTGCTGTCTGGCTTACGAATATCCAACCTATATGGAACTCAAGAAGGATCTTCCCAGGCTGGGAAAGCACATCGTTACCCGCTCGGGCAAGGGAAAGGTCGTCCGCCAGAATGTGCTCAACCAGACCGTCACCATTCAACTGGAAGAAGGGGGAGAAGTCACACTTCATGCATCCGAAATCTAAGGGCGCTTTCTACATCACCACTCCCATCTACTATGTCAACGATGTCCCCCATATCGGTCACGCCTATACGACCGTTGCAGCCGATATCCTCACCCGCTTTAAACGACTCGAAGGTTATCAGGCCTTCTTTCTCACCGGCACGGATGAGCATGGTCAGAAGGTGGAGAAGGCCGCACAGGAACGGGGAGTCGATCCGAAGGCCCACTGCGATGAAATGGTCAAACGGTTCCAATCCCTCTGGCAGAGGCTTAACATCTCCAATAACGACTTCATCCGCACCACAGAGGTCCGCCACAAGAACGTCGTCCAGAAGATCCTTCAGGATCTCTACGACCGGGGAGAGATCTATCAGGACAGCTACGAGGGGTGGTACTGTGTTCCCTGCGAACGGTTCTGGACCGAAAAGGATCTTGCGGAGGGAAAGTGTCCGGATTGTCTCCGGGAGGTCGTTGAAATTTTGGAGAAGAACTATTTCTTCCGGATGAGCAAATATCAATCCTGGCTCATCGAACATATCGAAAAGAATGAGCGGTTCATCCTTCCCTCATCGAGAAAAAATGAGGTTCTGGGATTCCTCCAGCGCCCGCTTGAAGACCTCTGCATCTCAAGGCCCAAGAAGCGTCTGAGATGGGGAATTGAAATTCCCTTTGATACGGATTATGTGACCTACGTCTGGTTCGATGCCCTGATCAACTATGTGAGCGGGATCGGCTATGGCTCCGGGGAGAATTCCTTCTCCGATTTCTGGCCCCAGGCCATCCACCTCATCGGCAAGGACATCCTCACCACCCACACCGTCTACTGGCCGACCATGCTCAATGGCATCGGGCTTACGCCTCCAAAGATGGTTTTTGCCCATGGATGGTGGACGGTGGAGGGGAAGAAGATGTCCAAATCGCTCCAGAATGTGGTGGAGCCGAATCTTCTGATCGACACCTATGGTGTGGATGCCGTCCGGTATTTCCTCATGCGGGAGGTTTCTTTCGGAATGGATGGAGACTTTTCCCACTCTGCGATGATCCACCGGATCAACAGCGATCTGGCCAATGATCTGGGCAATCTCTTCAGCCGGGCCCTCAGCATGGTCATCCGGTATTTTGATGGAAATATCCCAACACCCTCTTCGCCACAAGAGATAGACCTTCGCCTTCAGGAGGTCTCTGTAAAGGTTCTCGCTCAACTCCCCCAGCAGATGAATGACCTCTCCTTTAACAAGGCTCTGGCCGCGCTCTGGGAAATCGTGAGCGCTTCGAATAAATATGTCGATGAGACCGCTCCCTGGTCTCTTGCGAAAGAAGAGAAGGATCGCCCACGTCTCTCCACCGTCCTCTACCAGACCCTGGAATCTCTCCGCATCATCGCTCTTCTGCTTGCTCCCTTTATGCCCTCAACCGCCGAGAAAATGTGGTCCCAACTCGGGATGGAAAGCAATCTCTGGGAACAGAATCTGGAAGAGAACGTTAAGTGGGGAGGCTTGAAGCCCGGAAGAAAGGCGGCTAAACCAACGCCTCTCTTTCCGAGGATTGATTCTTCGAAGATCAGCATCTAATAGAAGGTTATCAGATTATCAGGTTAAGAAGTCTTTTTTCACGTTTTCCTTATATCCCGGTTCCCTGGCATCCTGCATCCTGATTCCCTGATGACGTGATAGCCTGTGTGGTTATATGAAAAAACCCCAGCCCATTCAATCGATATTGGAACAGACCCTGAAAGGTCTGGAACTGGATGTTCCACTAAAGACTTACTCCATCTGGGGGGCATGGAAAGAGATCGTTGGGGAAGCAATAGCCCTTCAGACACAACCCCGTGCCATCCGGAATCATATCCTCTTCATCGATGTCTCCCATTCCACCTGGATGCAACAGCTCCAATTTTTAAAACCAACCCTTTTAGAAAAGATACGTAGTTTCCTGGGCGAACCCTTGATTGAGGACATCCGATTCAAGGTGGGGAAAATTCCCGCGGCAGTGACTCCGCTAAGGGAGAGGAAACTGGAGAGAGAGGTGAGGCTTGACAGAAAAACGATTGACCAGATCGAAGGACTCCTTCAGAACATCACCGATGCGGAAGTAAGGAAGGGATTTAAAGAACTCTTGATCAAGAGCGCGACATTGGAACAATCGCAAAAGAAATCAAAACACGAGCGTTAATTCCCGGGCGTCCTTATCTCAATCTCGATTCGGTCTTTTTTAATTCTTTGTCCAATTCTTCATTGCGCCACTTTTTGATCTTATTCCTCGTCTCATCAAGCCCAAACCCTTTTTCATCGGATAATCGGCTACAATCCAGGTCGCAAAAATTGTTATGGATGAGACATTTGGAATGATCATAAAATTTACACAATCTCTCTAAAGAGATCTTCATCCCTCCTTTTCAGTCTGGTCTTTTACCACACTCTCACCTTTCACTATCTTTCCACAATCCCCTTCTATTTTCCCTTGCTTCTTTCTCGTACCTTCTAAAATCCTCCAGATACTTAAACGGAAACCTTATTTCGGCAAACCCGTAACCCTGCTTTATAATTTCAGCATTCAGGAAAGTCCCGTCCAATAGGTAGACATACCCCAGCGTACGCCTATATTTATCCTTTCTCTGCCAATCATATTCAAGACGGACCTCTTTACCCTCGACCATTCTTTTGGTGAAGAGATCGGCTTCTTTTCCAAAGTATTCGACAGGCTTTTGTGGATGCTTTGTTTCAGGAGTATTTACTCCGATAAGACGGACCTTTTCCCCATTGGTGAGGTGGAGGGTATCGCCGTCAATGACACGCTTTACCTTCGTCACATCTTGACCATACAAAGATGTGAAAAGTAGCGTGATGAACAAAAATGGGAGAAGGATTTGAATAACCTCCGGTTTCTTTGCTCTCAACTTCTCAAATGTATGGTTTAGTTTTCTTTGCATTTTTTCCTCAAACGGATTGACCGTTTTAGTGTGTTCGTCAAGTGACTTCGGAGAATTGGCCGCAGTGACGAACCACCAAGGGCACTCGAAGCATACATCCTTAGTGTCCTGCGCTGGGTTACGCCAATAAAAAACCCGTGGCAAATATAGACCACGGGTTCCGAAGGATTTCCTCCGCTTCGGCAACTCGGCTATCCAAGGGATTTGCGGGCAAATCCACCCAAGAGACTTTTGGCTATCAGCTATTAGCCAAGAGTAAGAACCTCTTTTGGGTTCTTCTTGGACCCGTGGTTTTCCGCCCCACGATTACTCGTGGTTTGGCTTTTTCGACGTTATGAATGATGGCTACTTTTTATCAATAAATAATGTGCAATCTAAATGCCAATCAGTTGGGTCTTTATTTTTCCCTCATTTCACCGGATTTGATTGAAATCAAGTTGCATGGGTTCAAAAATGAGATTTTCCACCATCTCAGGACATTTTTGAACAAAGCAACTTAAGTCAATGCAATGGCGATCCCATAAATCAGAAAAAGGGTTAATTCTTATAGGCGAGGGTGATTTGTAAGATACCGGCTGATATGGAAAAGGTTTTAATCTTTTTAAATCCCACCTTTTTTAAGGTTTCGTTCTGATTTAAATTGAAGAAATTGAGATTTCCTCTTTCGAACAGTTTAAAAAAGAGGAGTGAAATCATCCTGGCTTTCCCTGATACGTGAGGGTTGAAGTCTGCAATCACCATCCTTCCTTTTCCTTTTAATGCTGAATAGGATTGTTCGAGAACACCCAACCTGTATTTTTCCGGAAGTTCGTGGAGGGCGAAGGAGGTAAAGATTCCATCAAAATGGTTCTGGTATTCCCATGGTTGGGTCACATCTTTCTTGAGAAAGATTAAATTCCCCGATTTCCCATACCGTTCCTTTGCCACATCGATCATGCTCTGAGTGATGTCCATTCCTGTTACTTCACCTTCTTCCCCAACCGCCTGCAAAATCCAGGAAGCAACTCTCCCGGTTCCTGAACAGAGATCTAAAATTTTCTCGCCCTTTTTAGGCGCAAGAACCTTCACCGTTTTTCTCAAAAACTTCGCATAATTCCCAAAGGTAAGGATGCCGAGAAGGAGGTCGTAGTAAGGAGCCAGTTTTTCGAAGATATCGGTGCGTTGTTTAGAGCTGGAAGGCATTAAATGTCTGAATCCTGCCGATGGCGGGACATCTCGTTTTGTCCAGAGGATTAGGTCCTAAAATCCACAGACTGTGATCCTGAAACAAGTTCAGGATGACACATTCAAAAAATTTAATCCGATGATTTTTCTAAGGCGATCGTCGCTCCATTCCTAACTTTCAAAAAAACTTTTGGGTCACCCAATACCTTCCCAATGATATTGACCGCGCTGGCCGCCCGGATCTCATTCCCCCTGCTTGCCGGCGTGGGACCGAAAAAGATGCAGAAGGCATGGCCGGTGGGCCAGTATCCCAGTTCGCCGGAGGAGACCACCTCTCTTGCTCCCTGTTCCAACCCCGTCTTGACGGAGATGGCAAAATAGATCTCCTCTCCCCAAAGATTGACCTTCGCTTCAATGGGCAAGGCCTCCCAGATCAACCGGGCTGTTTTAGAGTCGTTCAGTTCGGCTTCAACTTTAAGGTCTTCGACAAGAATGTTAATCCTTTTTTCCATCCCCTGCTCCCAACTCTTCAAGAGGAGAAAATTCATCATAAAGACTTTCCTTCTCTCCGGTCTCGGATAGACCGTTTGAGTAAAAGAGAATGTCCCGTTCCATCTTCACAGGCTCCCCCCTGAGGGAGAGAAATCGATGGGTTTGGGACCTCAACAAAAAGAAACCGAGGATCACCAGAACATAATTGGAGAGCTCTCTTCCCGCCGCATAAAAAAACTGGGAATGGATGCCAAAAAAGAAGTATTCTTCGAGGACAAGCCTGGCGCTGTTGATCAGCAAACCCAAGGCAAGAAGCAGGAGGAACCGTCTGATCTTAGCGGTATTTTGGGATAACGAAAGAAGGTGCTGGTCATAGGTTTTTTTAAAGTTTTTCCAACTTTCCGAAAGATTTTTCAGAAGCTCCTGATAGGTCTGTTCATCCTCCCCAAAAACCTTCAAACGAACCTGAATATCTCCCCGAAAGAGGAGATATCGTTTCAACAGCTCTTCCCTCTCTGAAAGGGTGCTCTGATTTCTTTTAAGTCCCCGATAGAGAACAAGGCCTATGCCGACGAGAAGGAAGAAGGAAATCCCCTCATTCAAATATTTGACCCACATCGCTCCATCCATCTCCATAACATGAGAATCGAATCAAATAGATTTGTTAAATTCGCTCTCATTTGTGTCATTCGTTTATTACAACCGATTGATCAGGCCGGCCATATAGCCTGCTCCGAATCCGTTATTGATATTGACCACCGATACTCCTGATGCGCAGGAGTTTAACATCGCCAACAATGCCGTGATTCCTCCAAAGCTGGCGCCATAGCCAACGCTCGTGGGAACAGCGATCACCGGCTTATCAACCAACCCTCCCACGACACTGGGAAGGGCCCCCTCCATTCCGGCCACCACGATCAGAACCCGGGCCTCATCCAACCTCTTCTTCTGGGAAAACAATCGATGAATCCCCGCCACCCCGACATCATAAAGCGTCTCCACGCGATTGCCCATGATCTCCGCAGTGACAGCCGCCTCTTCGGCCACCGGGATATCCGTCGTGCCGGCGGTGATTACCAGGATCGTCCCTTTGCCTTCTAATTTGACTGGATGAGTATGGTAGGCCAGGACTTTTGAAAGAGGGTAGTAACGGCTCTTCAAAAAAACCTTTTTGATCGTTTTTGCTTTCTTCTCTTCGAGGCGTGTGATGAGGATGTTCTGGCCTTTCTCCTTTAACCCCTTCATGATCGAGAGAATCTGCTCGGCAGTCTTTCCTTCACCCCAGATCACTTCCGGAAAGCCCTTTCGAAGGCTCCGATGGTGGTCCACCCTCGAATGGCCAAGGTCTTCAAAGGGAAGCGATTTCAGCCGGGCCATGGCCTCATCAATCGAAGCCTTGCCTGATTTGACACTCCTTAAAAGAAGCTCCAGTTTCTGTTTATTCATCTTTCTTAAAAAACATTCTATTCAGTCCACCGGTCAAAAGTCAAGGGAAAGCCCTATCGTGATCTTGACAAAGGGTGGGGAAAAAGATAGGTTCAGTTTCATAGGTTTGCGATTTGCCTATGGCGCTAAGCACTTAACGCTTTTTCATCTTTAAGTTCGAGGAGGAGAGATGAACCGTACAGGGATTGTGAAGGATAATCGTTACCTGGATCATGTGATGGACCCGGGTCATCCAGAAAGCCCGGAACGATTAAGGGTCATCTATAAGATGCTTGAGGAACCGGAAATGAAAGGCTTCCCCGAAGAGGTGAAATCTCGTCCGGCCGCCCGGGAAGAGCTGGAATTGATCCATGCTCCTGCTTACATCGACCAGGTGGCGCAAACCGCAGGAAAGCCCTACTGCCGGCTCGACATGGATACCTCCACCTGCGCCAAATCGTATGATGCCGCCCTTCTCGCGGCCGGGGGGCTGTTGGAGTTGATCAGGGCTGTGATGGAAGGAAGGCTGAATAATGGATTTGCCCTGGTGAGGCCTCCGGGCCACCATGCGGAAAGAGACCGGGCCATGGGGTTCTGCCTCTTCAACAATGTAGCAATCGGCGCACAGTATGCTGTCAAAAACTTCTCGCTGGAAAGAATCCTGATCGTTGACTGGGATGTCCATCACGGAAATGGAACTCAGAACTCATTCTATGAAGACCCACGGGTCCTCTACTTCTCCACCCACCGTTACGGTTTCTTCTATCCCGGAACAGGGTCTGCCAACGAGCTGGGAAAGGGAAAGGGGTTGGGCTTTACGGTAAATGTTCCCCTTTCAACCGGAGTAGGAGATGCGGAATATGGAAATATCTTTGAGAAATTTCTCAAGCCCATCGCCCACGAATATCGACCCCAACTTGTTCTCGTCTCTGCAGGTTTCGATATCTATTACGACGACCCATTGGGCGGGATGGAAGTCACGGAGAAAGGGTTTGCAAGGATGACTCAGGTCCTGATGGAGATTGCCGAGGCAACCGCTCAGGGAAGACTGGTCATCACGCTGGAGGGGGGCTATGATGTCTCCGGACAGGGACGGTCAGTAAAAACCGTATTAAAGGAGCTTGCTCAGGTCTCTCCCCTCGATAAAAAAGACCTGCTCGAAAAAGAGAAGAACGATTATTCCCGAATCGGAGGGCTCATCCTTCAATTGAAAGAGATTCAAAAGCAATATTGGAAGACCCTTTAAGAGAGCTTAAAAAACTACTTTATGCTCTCTTGATTACACAGATTTCAAAACAGGATTACAAAGATTTTAGATATTTTTCTATGCATTTCATATCGGTGTAATCGTTCTTTAATTGATGTAATCAGAGATTTCTGTCCTTTTCCAGAAATCTCTTTAAATCTTCCCCGATGTATTCACAATCTCTTTCAGCTCTTTCCCGACCTTGAAGAAGGGGAGTTTCTTGGGAGGAACTTCGACGATCTCTCCTGTCTTGGGGTTTCGGCCCTTGTAACCCCCGTAATTCCTGACCATAAAACTGCCGAATCCTCTGATTTCGATCCGTTCCCCCTTCTGCAGGCTCTCCTTCATTCCATCGAAGAGGGTGTCAACGATCACCTTGGCCACTTTCTGCGTCACATTCGTGTGCTCTGAAACTTTGTTGATGAGTTCGGCTTTATTCATAGCTCCTCCCTTCCCCCTCTCAGGGTTAAACGAAATATTCCCGGATATATTGCACCGCATTTCTGAAAAAGGCAACCCCCATCTCTTACTCGGGTAATTCTTCCCGTGTCCAGCTCGGATGATTGGTCCGACTCGCAACTGACGCCATAACCCTTGATGACGATAGAACGAACCTCTCTCACTCCGAACTTTTAGAACGTACCTCTTCCAACAAATCCTCAAACCTCTTTTCAAATCCCACCCTGTTCTTATTTGCGGACCCTGCCAGAACGATCTCTCCATGAGGGCCTTTGGGTATTCTAACCCAGATTCTCTGATGGGAGAAGAAGAAGGAGACGATGAGGCCGATAATCATCAGGCTACATCCAACCCAGACAACCCAGACTCCAGGGTCTTTCGTCACCTGAAGGCCTGTATACTCCTTTGTGCGGATCTCTTCAAGAGTAAGAACAAAATCATCTCCCCTCTGCTGGTCTAATTTTGGAACATTTTTCAATAACCAGATGGCCCGGGGTGGCTGATTGGGTTTGAGAACGGCAACCTGAACCCCTTCCCCGAAGTTATGAACTTGGGGAGCATATTTAAGTATGCGGAGGAGGGCCTGGGAATGAGGAATTGGAACGGTTTCTCCTTCAAGACCTTTCAAAGCCGTCTTCTCTTTCTTATTCTTCCATTGAATCCCGAGGGTGACATCCGGGATCGTTCCATAACTCGATTGATAAAAAGCTAACCCTTTATAGTGGAGAGGATGATTGACCTCAATCGTCTTTTTCAAAATTTCTTTCCCGTTCTCAATAATCGTAAGATCGCTTGTATACTCCTTGACAAGTTTTTCCGGCCTCTGAAGATCGTAAAAGGTCACTCTGAAATCGTCACATCGGATCGAAAACCCAATTGGTTTAGCCACTTCCTCATCCTTCATTCTCAGGGCGATATGATCCACTGTTTCGCCTTCCAGGATATTGACAAATCCCCTGAAGCCAAAGAGAGAACCCAATATTCCTCCGATGAGGATGATGAGAATGCTTAAATGGGTGATGTAAACTCCCAGCCTGGAGAGTCTTCCCTTTTCGGAATAGAAGGTGACAAACGATTTCCCCTCAATCCGTCGCGGGTTTTTAAATCCCCTCCTTAGCAATGATCGAATCTCATTCTCTTCCGTCCCGGCCGATTTGGAGAGGCTGATTCGCTCCACATACGGAAGGGTTTTGAGCATCGAGTCTCCCAACTCTTTTGCCCCGGATTCACGGGAGATCTGTCTCCACACCCCTGGAAACCGGTGAAGAGAGCAGGCGATCAGATTGACCACCAGAAGCAGGAGAATGGCGCTGAACCACCAGGAGTGATACATATTGAAGAGGTTAAAGAAGTCCAGCACATTATAGAGTGCAACTCCGTAGCGATGAATATATTCCCCGCTCGGCGCATTCTGTTTGATCAACGTGCCGATAATGGAGAGGATGGCAAGCAGAATGAGAAGAAAGATGGTGAGCTTGAGGGAACGGAAAAAATCGAAGACGATATCGAAAATCCCTTTTTCCTTATGGTCCATTGTGACCTCGGAAGTTCATCTATTTCTTTAAAAACGAATTCATGCGGGCCCGCCCGCCGGCGGTAGGATTACCGAAGGCAGGCAAGTATTTGAAATATTTAACATATGCAGTTGTTTGCTGTCAAGTGAATTGGCCATTAAAAAGGGTAGTTCCTTCTCAGAACTACCCTTTTTAATGTGCCGAACTTCTTCAGTTTATTTCTTTGCCTTCACGTGGCACTGAGTGCAACCGGCCGGCCCGGTGGGCTTATTGGCCTTCTTTAGATCATCATGGCATCCTTTGCAGCTCTTATGATAGGCATCTTTTGCTATGATGTCTTTTCCAGCTTTGGAAGCCTCTTTTGTCGCCTTGTGACAGTCTTTGCAAAGCTTGCCGCTGGTCTCTCCCTTCTTCCAATCGTGATGGCACTTCAGGCAGTCGATCTTTAGTGTTTCCGCATGTTTCTTGTGAGTGAAGGTCACCTTACCGTAAGGGACATCGTAGGTGATCACATCTTTCTTTATCTGGGCCCATGCGCCACCGGCCATCAGAATGGAAAACATAAAACCTGCAAGGATAGCAACGCCTAATACCTTTTTCATCTTTTTTCACCCCCTTTCTTTTCAATTAATTAGACGCCGAAAGTCTAACAGATATTCAGTATTTGTCAAGAAAAAACTTGAAAGCGAAGTAATGCCTCGGGCCTTCAATGAAGGCCTTCGGGGTCTTTTCGACAAAAAATATTTAATTGCAGGGGTTAGATAGCGCATAAAACATTTCCATATTTCTATAAAAATATCGGCCATTTTATGGGATCATATAAAACAACCCAAGGGTTGTTAAAAACGGTGAAGAAAAAACTGGATTCCTGCTTTCGGAATGACGCACAAAAGAACGAGAATCGGTAAAGTCGACTTTAAGTCGACAATATGTTTAAGAACCCCTCACCTTCAGAGACTGTGTCGTAATATGAAAAAACCCCATTTTTGAAAAGGGGGAGAGGCGGTCGGGGATTTTGGGCGGCTTGCCGGGAAGCGGCCTGTCAAAGGATAAATAAGACGCTTCCCAAGGGTTTAGGGCGGTTACCTTTAGCCGTTCGGATTCAGGCGTGCCAAGCATATGAAAACATTTGATTTTATACAACTGACAATTTCCCATCATCTAAAAGACCCGCATCCTAAAACTTTGGAACCTGACTGCCTCTTCCCCTTTGCTCGCGATTGCGACACAGTCTCTTCAAGGCGAGGGTAGTTCAGTCAATCTTATCCTGCCTGTTAGAAAAGAAGTTGATTCAAAACCTCTTTTTTGGTAAAAATATCTCTGGAAAGGAGACCTATCCAATGGAACCCTTAAAGATACTCGTGGTGGATGATGAAGCCCCTCTCCGGGAGATCCTTCAGAGGAGCTTGGCTAAGATGGGCGGGTTCTCTGTCGAAGTCGCCATAAATGGTCAGGAAGCGATCGAAAAGGTTGAAAAGGATATCTTCGACCTCATCTTAACCGATCTGATGATGCCGGAGATGGATGGCATGGAGTTTCTCAAAATGATCAAGGCCACCAGGCCTGAGATCCCGGTCATTATGATGACGGCCTATGGATCGATCGATACGGCTGTGGAGGCGATGAAGATAGGCGCAAGTGATTACATCACCAAGCCCGTTGACCTCAAAGACCTTCTCCTCCGCATCACCAAAGTCCATCAGGAAAGCCGCCTCCTGCGGGACAACCGTCTCCTGGGAATGGAGTTGAGAAAAAAATTCGAGTTCTCCAACATCATCGGAAAAAGCCGGAAGATGCAGGAGGTTTTCTCTCTGATCGAAAAAGTGGCTCCGAGCAACAGCACGGTCATCATTTACGGAAGTAGCGGAACCGGGAAAGAGCTCGTGGCCAAGGCCATCCACTACAACAGCCCGAGGGCGGATCGCCCCTTCATCCCTTTCAACTGCAGCGCCATCCCCGAGACTCTGGTTGAGAGCGAACTCTTCGGCCATACTAGAGGAGCTTTTACCGGAGCGGTTCAGGCAAAGCGAGGTCTCTTTGAAGAGGCCCATGAAAGCACACTCTTTCTCGATGAAATATCCACCATCCTTCCTTCGGTCCAGGTAAAGCTTCTCCGGGTCCTCCAGGAAAAAGAGGTCGCGAAGGTGGGAAGCACGGAGAGAACGAAGATCGATGTCCGGATGATTGCGGCCACGAACGAAGATCTCGAAACCAATATGAAGGATGGGAGATTTCGGGATGACCTCTTCTACCGGCTCCATGTCTTTCCCATTTTCCTCCCGGACCTGAAAGAAAGAAGGGAAGATATTCCCCTCCTGGCCTATCATTTCCTCGATCTTTATTCAAAGGAAGCAAGGAAAGAGGTCAAAGGAATCTCGAAAGAGGCGATGAACCTCCTTTTGGAATATCACTGGCCGGGAAATGTCAGGGAGCTGGAGAATACCATCGAAAGGGCGGTCATCATGGCAGAGGAAGAATTTTTAACCCCTCAGGATCTTCCCGGAGATTTGGCGGAAGGATTTTCCTTCCTGATCAGAAGAGGGGTAAAGGGCCATAAATCCCTCGATGAAATCAAGGCCGAATATATCACCCAGATATTGAAGCAGACCAATGGGAATAAAAACATGGCCGCTGAAATTTTAAAGGTGAATCCCCGAACGCTCTACCGGTTTGAAAAGAAGGGCGCTTCCGGGGACTCCGCTTAATTTGGAATCCTAACTTCTAGTGTAGTGCCTCCAACGCTTCTTTACATTAGTTCCGAAGCCGTCATTCCCGCGAAAGCAGGAAACCAGTTCGAAAATACTGGATTCCGGGTCAAGCCCGGAATGACAATCAAAGTAAAGGTTTTTTTAACCCAGTACACTCGGTCCTGCTGTGGTTTCGTTGACTACGCTAGCAAACAGTGTTATTAAATATTTATGAAACTGCTTATCAATAGACCGTTATCCGTTCTGGTCTTCATTGTTTTTCTCACGTCCTGCGCAAGCGCCCAGAAGGCTAACCCCTTGGCGGATCAAACCGTTTCCTCCCCTCTGGCTAAAGAATCCCTTCAGAAAAAACTTCCTCCTCCAAAACCACGTGCTTATTATCACTTCCTCCTTTCCCAGTTAAAACTGCGAGAGGGGAAGCTGGAGGAAGCCATCGGAGAACTCCGGGAGGCCATTGCTCACGATGATAAAGAGCCTTCGCTTCGCGTGGAACTGGCCTCCCTCTATATCTATAAAGGGCTTATGAACGAGGCTATTGAGGAGTGCCAGGCGGCTGTTCGTGTGGACCCCCTTCACCTGACGGCCCACCTCTTGCTGGGTGGGATATACTCCTCACTGAAAAAGAACCAGCTCGCGATCGACGCTTACAAGAAGGCTATTGAGATTTCGCCCAGGCATCGTGAAAGCTATCTCTACCTCAGCTCCCTCTATGCAGAGAACAAGGAATATGAGAAGGCGATTCTTCTCCTCCAGCAGTTTCTTAAAATCGAACCCAACTCCGTCATGAGCCTCTACTCCCTCGGCAGGCTCTACGCTGAGACAAAATCTTATGACAGGGCAGAGGAATATTTTTTGAAGGCCTTGGCCATCGAACCGGATCAGATCTCCGCCCTGATGGATCTGGGGGTCGTCTATGAGATACGGAACAAGACCCGGAAGGCTTCAGAGGTTTATCAAAAGATTCTCACCCTCCATCCGGACCACAAAGGGGCGAGAACCCGGCTGGGACAGCTTTATATCAAAGACAAAAAGCTCGATGAGGCATTGACCCAGTTTCAGGAGCTTCAGAAATCAGCCTCCGGCGATCTCAACATCCGGACAAAGATCGGCCTGATCTATCTTGAACAGGGGAAACTCGACCAGGCCATCCTCGAGTTCAACTTTGTCCTCGGCGCTGCGCCCGGAGACGACCGGGTCAGGTATTATCTGGGAGCCGCCTATGTGGAGAAAGAGGCGCTCGATCTGGCCATTTCGGAATTCAAAAAGATCTCCGCTGAATCGAATCTCTTTGCCGATTCCCGGAGAAGCATCGTCCTGGTGTTAAGCAAACAGAAAAAGATGGGAGAGGCCATTCAAGTCATGGAGAAATCGATCCAGGCCAAACCGAAAGAGGCGGACCTCTATCTCATTCTCGCCGCCCTCTTCGAACAATCAGAAAAGTTGCCAAAAGCTCTTGAAATCATCCAGAAGGGCCTCGCACAAAACAAGGACAACATTGACCTCCATTATCAGCTCGGCGCGCTCTACGACAAAATGGGAGATTTTGAGAAGATGGTTTCCCAGATGAAAGAGGTTTTGAGAATTGACCCGAACCATGCCGATGCCCTTAACTATCTGGGATATTCTTACACGGAAAAAGATATCCACCTTGAAGAGGCGCTCCGAATGATTCAGAAGGCAATGGAATTAAAACCCAATATGGGCTACATCACCGACAGCCTGGGCTGGGCCTATTTCAAGCTCGGAGATTATGAGCGGGCGGTAGCTGAACTCGAGAAGGCAAACCGGTTAACCCCGAATGATCCTGTCATCACCGAACATCTGGCAGATGGCTATTTAAAACTGAACCAGATGGACAAAGCCATCCTTCTCTATGAGAAGGCTCTCACCTTGAATCCAAAACCCGATCAGGCGGAGAAACTGAAAAAAAAGATTGAGGAGCTGAAAGGAAAAAAATAGCTTAAACTCCAATCACCAAATCTCAAACACCAAATAAACACCAATACCCAATCACCAAATTCTAAATATAATTTATCACTGTAATGCAAAGATTTTCTTTATGTACACCGACGTTTATCACAACAGACCGCGCCATTCCCGCGAAAGCGGGAATCCAGAAGAACACTGGATCCCGGGTCAAGCCCGGAATGACAAACCAGCTAAAATTTATATCGCTATGTATGGTTTTGGTTATTGGAATTTGGAGATTATTTGGTGATTGGTGCTTGGAATCTGGTTATTTTTTTTAGCCTCCTGCCACAGGAGGAAAGATCGAAAGGACATCCCCTTCCTTTAAGACCTGCTCTTTTTTTCCATGGACACCGTTGACCAGCATGATCTTGGGAATCTCTTCGGGAATCTTCAGTCGGGACAAAATATCTTGAATCCGTGTCGAGCCATCAATCTCCAACTTACAGGAAAAGCGGCTGCTTCCTTTAGGAAGATAGTCCCTCAGCGTTGCAAAGAGTTTGACTTCAATCTCCATCGAATCGATCCTCTTTAAGCACCATTGTAGGAGAAAAACTCCTTCATTTCAAGTTGCGTCAGGATAGCCCTCTTGCGCTATCAAAAGTTGAACTCTTTCTTTGTAAGAAGCTTTAGGGCCGCGTCCACAACATCGGGGTCATAAAGAGTGCCTCTGTCCTGTGAGATCTCCTTTATAGCGATCTCTATGCTCAGGGTTGGCCGGTAAGGTCGATGGGAGGAGATAGCTTCAATCACATCGGCCACAGCCAAGATCCTTGCCTCCAGGAGAATGTTTACACCCGATAGACCCTCGGGATATCCCGAACCGTCCATTCTCTCATGGTGTTGAAGTGTGATTTTAGCAATGGGCCATGGAAACTCGATATTCCTCAATATCTCATAACCAACCATAGAGTGAGATTGAATCAGCAAGAATTCAACCTCAGACAGTTTGCCGGGCTTGCTGAGAATTTCACCAGGCACTGCAATCTTGCCAATATCATGGAGAATGCCGGCCATATGAATTCCCTCGATCCGGTCCTCCGATAGCCCCATGTGTTGAGCGATGAGACAGGCAAGGCGGGCCACTCGTTGTTGATGGCCTGCCGTGTAGGGGTCTCTCTTTTCAAGGGCCGATGTTAAGGCGGCAGCCGTTGCTTCTAAGGTCTTTTTTAACTTCCCATAACTCTGTTGAAGGGCCTCTTCCGCCCTTATGCGCTCGGCGATCTCCACTCTGAGCGCGGCTGTCCTATCCAGCACTTTTTGCTCCAGTTGTTCATTCAGCGTCCTCAAGTCGTCCCGCGCCTTGATCAGCTCCTGGTTCTTTTGGACAGCCGTTTCGTATGTGGAGAGGAGAAGATTCAGAATCTGTAAGCGATCCGAAGTAATGGTGTAAGTCCGATTTCCAAAGTTTATTGTCAGGCCCAAGTTTATGGTCAGGTCCTCTTTCGTTCTTTTGTCGCCGTACAAACTCATGTTGCTCAGTAGATGGTTGATGCGGCTCATGAGATACTCTTTATCGTAGGGTTTGGTGACAAAGTTATCAGCCCCGCATTGTAGGCCCGTGATCACATCTTGCGGGTCAGAAAGCGTCGTCAAAAGGATGACGGGAATGTTTTTAAGATTCTGATCCGTCTTGATATGCTTACAAAGCTGGTAGCCATCCATCTCGGGCATCATGACATCGCTGATGATAATTGCAGGGTTGTGTCTGTTTAACAGGTTGACGGCCTCCTTGCCGTTCTTGGCAACCGTGACTTGATAACGTTGCTGCTCCAGTATGTATTTTAGCTCTTCAGCCTGTGTGGGGCTATCCTCGACGATCAGGATTTCAACATTCTTTCCCACGGTTTTCTCCTCCTGTTTCAAAGATGATTTTTTATAGAGGTTGACATCAGAGGGGAGGTCGGCTTTACCATCGCCTCAAGGACTTCTGGAATTTTTTCAATGGAAAGTACAAAAGTGGCTGCGTCAAGCTTCACAGCCTCCCCGGGCATGCCATAGACAATAGAACTCTCTTCATCCTGGGCGATGGTGATCGCACCTCTGTCTTTCATCCGTTTCAATTCATCGGCGCCATCTTTACCCATCCCCGTGAGCAGCACGCCGACAGCATTCTTTCCAAAGACTTTGGCTACAGAGGCGAAGAGGTGCGAAACCGAAGGGCGCAGACCATCCCTGGGTTCCTCTCCTGTTAGGGCGATCCGATTGCCGGCTTTCATAACCATATGAAATCCGTCCGGCGCTACATAGACATGCCCGGGCCGAGGATGCTCTCCGTCAGTGGCTATATGAACCGGGAAACCAGTAGACTGAGCCAGCCAGTCCACAAGGCCTTCTAAAAATCCTACGGCGATGTGCTGGACAATTAATACCGGAACGGGAAAGTCTTTGGCCAGCCCAGAGAGAACGGTTTGGAGGGCAATAGGGCCCCCGGTGGAAGCCCCAATGGCGACCATCTGAATTTTGGTTAAGGTTTTTTCAATTCCCACCTGTGGAACCGACGGAGTTATTTCCCTTTTGGGTCGAAGCCATCGTCTGACAACCTTGACCTCGGACATCAACTTCACAGTTTGAATGAGTTCTTTTGCTTTTGCCTCGTGCTCCGGGTGTCCTATGCCTTCAGGACGCGGAGCCACAGCCAGCGCCCCCGCCTCGATGGCTTTGAACGCCGTTGCGGCCTCTTTGACCGTGGAGCTTCCGCTGACAATAACGATGGGCGTAGGCTGCACCTCCATGATCCTGCGTGTGGCCTCGAATCCATCCATCTTCGGCATGTGAATATCCATCGTAATCACACTGGGTTTCTTTCGCTTTGCCTCTTCGACGGCTTCCTCTCCATTCGCTGCGGTGCCGATCACCTGAATCTCCGGATCAGAATCGAGGAGATAAGTGATAAATTTCCGTACCACAGCCAAATCATCGACGACCAATACTCTTATCACCCATTTCTCCCTTGACGACTGACCATCTTCGATGATCCTCTACCGCTAATCTTCCAGGGAACCTCTAATCATTGTCAATTCGTCACTCCCGCCCCGTAAAAAGTACGGGATAAACTCCGGCGGGAGTCCAGTCATTTCAAAACCTTCTGGATTCCTGCTTTTGCAGGAATGACATTGTTAGAGGTAGCTTCCAATCCTATATCCATCTTCTTATCACTTCCAATAGATTACTCTGGTCGAAACTGCTTTTGACAATATAGGCGTTGGCTCCCACCTCAATGCCCCGTTCCCGGTCTTCACGAGAGTCAAGAGCGGTCACCAGCACCACGGGCAATTCCGCAAGCTTCTTGTCAGCCCTTATCTTTGAGGTCAGGTCAAACCCGTTCATCCTCGGCATTTCCACATCCGATACCACTAAATCGAAACCCTCCGTTTTGAGCGCGGCAAAAGCATCCACGCCGTCCACGGCGGTCCTGACCTTATACCCTGTCGATTCCAGAATATTTTTTAACAGCGTCCTCGCCGTAATGGAATCCTCCACAACCAGGACGGACTTCCTCTTCGTCTCCAATTCCTCCGCTCTCCTGGCCAAAGGCTTCGCAGGGACCGTGGCCTTCACGGCGGACTTCACCAAATCGGGCACATTCAAAATGGGGACCACTCTCCCTGTTCCGAGAACCGTAGCGCCAGAGATATGGCGCACGCGGAGGAGCTGTCTTCCAAGGGTTTTGACCAGTATCTCCTGTTCACCGAGAACCTCATCCACGCTGAAAGCGATGTTTTTCTCCGCAGAGCCTAAGACCAGAGCCGTAATAAAGTCCTTTTCTTTCTCTCTATTTTCTTTCTGAGGAAGTTCCAGGAGATCGCAAAGACTCATGAGGGGAAGAATCCGTCCATTGATTCGAAGGGTCTCTTTGTTTTCAACGGTCTTAACCTCTTCCTTCTTTATTCTCACCACCCGTTCCACATGGGTCACTGGAATAATGAAAGCATGATCATTTGCACGGATGAGGACTCCTCTGAAAGTGGCGAGAGTGAGCGGAAGAACGATTCGCAATGTCGTGCCGGCATCGGGATGGGTTTCAAAAGACATGACGCCGCCCAGCTTCTCCACCTTCTCACGAACGATGGCAAGCCCGAGCCCACGACCTGAAAGATCGGTAATGATGGGGCTGGTGGTCACCCCGGACCTGAAAATGAGCGAGAGGGCCTCCCGATCATTGAGCTTCTGGGTTTCTTCTTCAGAAATAATTCCCAACTTTAATGCGGAGGCTCTCACTTTTTGAACGGGAACCCCTCTACCATCGTCTCCAATTGAGATCTCAATTTTGGCGCTCTCTTTTTGTGCGATTGAGATTTTGATCATCCCGCGAATCGATTTGTTCTTCCCTTTTCGTTCCTTCGGGTCTTCAATGCCGTGATCAATGCAGTTTCTCACCGAGTGAATGAGAGGGTCTTTCATCTCCTCCAAAATCCGCCGGTCAATTTCAATCTCTCCTCCGTTAATGGTCAGATCCACTTCCTTACCCTGATCTCGGGAAAGGTCGCGGACTAACTTGGGAAAGAGTTCTAAAAGGGATGAAAAGGGAACCATGAGCACTTTTTTCGTATCTGTTAGCAGATCCTCTACTGTTCTACCAAAGGCATAATGGTCATGTTCGGCAGACTCTGTCGCCGACTTAAATTTGTTCTCCAGCAATTTATGATGAGCCTGATTCCAATCAAGAAACTCAAGCAGTCGGGTCAACCGGGAATCGGTCTTGTTATCCCGGTCCCCTTTATCTTTCCTTTCCAACAAATACCGAGCCTTCTGGATTTCTGGCTGGACTTTCGTCCACTCCCTTTCCCAGGCAACGAAGGCAGCGTTGATCTCCGTCAGTTCAGCGAGGCGTTGGCTGGCGGATAATTTCGCCAGAAGCAGCTCCTCCGCCTGGAGGAGAACCGGAGTCAACTTTGCCACCGGTACTCTCACGGTCTCGGCTAAAACAGGCTTTTCTATCACTGAATGGGGATAAGCTTCTGTTTCTGGGGCAACGAGGGGCTCCTCCTCCCTTTCCGGCTCCTTCTCTTTGAGAGGAGGTAGAGCACCCTGAGCCGCATCCTTAAGACGTTGGGTAAGCTTTGTAAGGCGGAATTTCTCCGACGCAGTTCGTTCAGCCCCGACGGATAAAAGGAGTCCGTTCAGACTGTCAACTGCTTTGTGAAGCAAATCAAACAGCTCCGGCGATAAGGCGACTTCTTGACGTCTCAAGGCAGCGAAAACGCTCTCCAGTGACTGACATATGGCCTCGATGTCCGTGAGGTTGACCGAGCGGGCAGCGCCTTTCAGGCTGTGAGCCACCCGAAAGATAGTCTCTGTCATCTCCTGCCGCTTTTCAGCAGTCGATGCCCTCTCCAGGTCGATGAGGCCGGAAGAAAGGGCGCGGACATGCTCCTGCGCTTCGATCTTGAATGTGGCGAGAAGTCTTTTCAGAAAGTCGTCATCTTTTTTGTCCGTCACGGTCGCTCCGTTTACCCCGTCGGACAGTCAACATCCTGCGGGGTTTATGGCGGGGGTTACAGTTTAAAACGCTCCGCTCTTTCCTGCAGTTTCCGACCTAAGTCACGCAAACTCTGTGCCGAAACTTCAACCTGCCTTGTGCTGGCAACGCTTTCAACGCTCGCTTGCTTGATGCTCCCCA
>VGSS01000038.1 GCA_016874935.1 Deltaproteobacteria bacterium
GGAAGAGAAGGGCTGGACGAGGAGGAATTGAAGAAGGTCAGGCGAAGGAGAGAAGTATCAGCGGCGCTCAAGATATTTTGTCAACTGGCAGTGCAGAAATATGGGCATCCAGGGGCGAGTGTTGCACGATTCTTGGGAGTTACGACTTCGTTGGTGAATCGGTATGCAGCATCCAGTTCAGATGATTCTCCTTAACTGAGAGGGCATACATAAGTTGCATTTGAACCAACGTCCCCACTTGTGGTCCCAATCTTCTTGAGGGTTCTTGAAGTAAATGCAGGAGGGCCAGTCAACGGTAATTCGGTATTTGTATTTGAGAAGTAATTGTGGGGGATTAGAAAAATGGTGCCGGAGGTCGGAGCGGTTCAATGAATACATAATAGGGAGATAGAGAAGAGAAATGCGGAAAGTTGCGGGTAAACCCTATCTATGCGCCAAGGTAATCTCGCAGCTTTCGTATTGCTTCCTGGTGCTTGGCAGGCGTCATTCGGCGTATGTTCTGAAGCTTCCATTGAACAGCAGGGAGATTCTCAATTCCGGTCACCCCCAACATATCCCACTCGGGTTTTCCCTCTTTAACGGATACGATAAACCGTCTTTCTTCCTGAGTGATTTCCTCGTGGAGCTTGGATACCAATTGTTCCCCCGCTCTCTTCAGGTCCTCGACTGTGACCGGCTCAACTACCATCCCCTGAAATTCTTTCTCGAAGACCGGGCGCAGATCCCCCCAGTGCGGATTGAGGATTTCTATCATGGGTCTGGAATGACTAACAAGGTAGACTATGAACGCCTTGCGCACTTTGTCTTGGAGCCCTTCATTTTTGAATAACATGTTGATGTCGAAAAGGTCCCTTGGATGCTGCCGGTCCAGAGCTGCACAGGCCTTCCCTCCGTGAAGATCCTCGTAAGAAAGCGTGCGGGCTTCAAATGAAAGCTCAAAGAGATCCCGTGCCTTCTGACAGAGAACCTTTGTTTCTGTTGGGAACACAGATCCTCTTAGAACAGGGTTGGGTTCAACTTTGATCGTTGCGTCACCACGGCGGATGAGTAAGCTTATGACAAGGTTAAAATCACGGTCTCTCTTAGAAAATACACGAACACCGGGAATTACTTTCTCCACCCTTGCTGAGATTCGAAGAAGTGCTTTATCAATGTCACTTAAGGCAGTGTTGCGGTCGTTTATCGGAAGGTAGGTCAGGTCAATATCGATGGAAAGACGAGGAAGGTCTCTTAAGAAGAAGTTGATTGCGGTTCCTCCCTTTAATGCAAATACTTTCTCTTCGTTTACAAGGGGCAAGGCCCGAAGAAGTAGCTCCGCCTGTCTGAAAAAGACCGTATCTCTTTTCAAACTGTTCCTTCTCTCTGTCCTCTGGGGACTGTGATCTCATACTTGGAATTGAGTTCTCCCTCAGGTATGATCCTGCGTTTCCCTTTACCGAAATTTATACGAGACAGATTAAGCTTTTCCACCCATGGATGCCTATGCTTTTCGGCCATGTACATGAAAAGTCTTTTGACTTTGACAAACCGGCACATTTCCAGAAGCTTTTGAACGACCTCGGGCCTGAGCGTAACAAGACTCTCCATGATGAGAACCGACTCCTCAAAGCTTATCTTTTGCGGGACGAGGTAGAGCATCTCCATGGCCGCCCGCTCCGGCGACGAGATCCGTATGGAGAACTCTCTCTCCTTCCATTCGGAAAACCCCTCATTCCAGTTGTCGGGGAAAAGACTCGTCCGAGTCACCACAAGGCTGAGTCCCAACCGTTCTCCTGAAAACCAGGCGGGCAGGATCATCTTTGGCTGAGCGTAAAGAAAGAGAGTTGTTGTTTCCGAAGGGAGGTAGTGACCGTAGCCCTTGAGTTGGAGGCCGGTCTTTCCTCCTGCGTGAACTTCAAGCTGAAGCTGGGATTGAACTGCGCACAAGGCCCCAGGCCACTCGACTCGATCTTCAGGGAGGATATAGGCCCCCTGGCCGAAAGACTTGATCCATCCGCTGCGGCGGTATTTCGTCAGCAAATCGTAAGTAAACCCCTGCTGCCTCAGGTAAGAAGCCGTTGCAACAGTTCCCCGGGGCCATTTGCTTATAAGCTGGTTTATTTTTGATTTTCTTTCATTACCCATGGTACTTAAATAACCATATTTTTAAACTATTGTCAAGGGATAAGTTTAATAATGTCGGTATTTCATTACCAAAAAGCAACAAATAGCAGTATTTTTAAACCAGGTGAAATGACCTCTCTTGCTCTGTCGATACCATTATTATCTTTTCAAAGAGTTAAATAAGGATACATAGGGGGGGCTCAGGGTCAGGCATCGAAGATGACTTTGGGGTTACCCATTTAAAGGCACTTGTTAAAGGAAATAGTATTCCATGAGCAAGAAGGTGGATGTGAGATTCCGTTGGGTGGGAAGGAAATAGCAGACAGATGAAACAAACCGATCTCGATATTCTTCTCCGGGAAGGAGAGGGGTCCATGTTGGAGTATAAGGAGTCCTTTTCTCCCTCATTTGCCAGGGACCTTGCCGCTTTCGCCAACAGTTCAGGTCAGAGATAGTAATCAACTGCGAGCACAAATCCAGGATATCGCGAGGAACTGCGATCCACCGATAAAGATTCTGGTTGAGGCTGTGGGTAAGGTAATGGCCATCACTGTTCGAGAAAGCGAAAAAAAACCTGTTCAATGCCGTGAAGGGTTTTTCTGGCGACAAGGAGCAAGCAGCCAGACCCCCGTGATTTGTTTTACCACTACCGTTAAGCTTCCCAAACGATACCATCATATCAGGCATGTCGTGCATGAATGGGCATTTCCTTTTTTGCGTGCCTTCCATCCATGATGTAAAAATACATTGCATTTTTACAAAATTGATGTAAAATTGATTCATGGTCGAGAAAGAAACTTTCATCCCCCGACTTCTTCGCTGCCCGGACCGGTCATTTTTTCTTTTCGGCCCACGGGGTACAGGGAAGAGCACCTGGTTGGGGCAGGTCTTACCGGAAGCAGTACGGTTCGACCTGCTCGATACATCTCTGTACCTCGAATTAAGCCGCGATCCGCATCGGATCGAGGCTCTCATTGGCAATCGGCCTTCTGGAAGTTGGGTTGTGCTGGACGAAATTCAGAAGATTCCCGTCCTACTTGACGAAGTCCACCGACTCATGGAAAAACGTCGCTGGCGATTTGCTCTCTGTGGTTCCTCCGCACGAAAGCTCCGTCGGGGCGGGGCAAACCTGTTAGGAGGGCGAGCCATTACACTCAACATGGAAGGTTTCTCGGCCGAAGAGATGGGTTCTGCCTTCGATCTGGAATTTTCCCTGAACTGGGGGCTCCTTCCGTTTGTCCAAGTCGAACGTCACAATGCTGCAGATATTCTGGAAGGGTATGTAAACACTTACCTCAAGGAGGAGATCCGTGAAGAGGGGCTTGTGCGGAATATTCCTCCGTTTCTACGTTTCCTGAGCGTGGCCGGTCAGCTCAACGGGCAATCGGTCCACGGGCAGAACATCGCCCGGGAGGCCGCATTACCGCGAAGCACCGTAGATACATATTTTTCCATTCTGATTGATACTCTCCTCGGTCATTTTCTGCCAGCCTGGCGTCCTGGGCTCAAGGTGCGTGAAGCTGCCCATCCGAAATTCTATTGGTTTGATCCAGGCATAGCACGAGCTGCTGCCGGTCTGATTCGTGAACCTGCAGACCGACTCTGGCAGGGGGCAGCGTTGGAAACCTTGATCTTCCACGAATTGCGCGTATATAACGAGACCAGTCGTAAAAACCGACCCCTAACTTATTATCGGACAGCTTCTGGGGTAGAGATCGATTTTATTATCGAATCGAGGAAGCGCAGTGGCAACGCTCCAGCCCATCTTGTTGCCATTGAAGCGAAGCGGGCTGAGAAGTGGAACAGGAGTTGGGAATCCGGCCTCAGGGATCTTGCTATTCAGAAAGGCATCAAAGTGGATCGTTTGATCGCCGTCTATACGGGAACGCGAGCATATCACTTCGAAGGTCTTGACGTTTTGCCGCTTTCTGATTTCCTCCGAAGTCTGTATCAGGGAAAGATTTTTTAGACATAGGTAGCTTATTCATTTGAATTCTTGGAGCAGGCAGAGGGGTCAACCCTTGAGAAGGCTCCGGTGTCAGGCCTTGAATTGTGAATTAAGAGAAATGATCTCGGTGCCAGGCAACGGTAATTCGGTATTGGCGTTTCCAATTGCGCTTGCCCCGACCCAGTCGGGGGAATTCAGATTTCGGATTTTGGAATTAGATCAAAGATGAAAACTTAAGACTTCAGTGTCTGGCTGAATTTTTCAGTCACGGTAGTTGGATTTCAAAGGCCGATGGGCGTGAACGTTATGCTTTCTTACTTTCCGCAATTATTGAGGTTGGAAGTTGGCTCAATTTGGAGATAAGTAGGCGCAACCTGTGGCTGGAATTCTATCTGTTCAATGATCAGGCCGTTAGGATTGATAGCGCTCTTCGAACATTGGGTTTTTTTCGTGACCCTTCCAAGGGCTTCGGGCGGGACGAATTCGACTTTGGAGGGGATCCGATAGACCTTCTGTATTCGCTCTTCAATCTTTTGCCAAATTGCAGAAAGGAATTAGGAGCAGAAGGCAAGGATCATTTCTCTCAGGATGACCGAAGCGGTCACGGATGAGATTTGTGTGGGGTCATAATCCGGCGTGAGCTCGACGAGGTCGAAGCCAATAACATGAAGGGGGTGGAGCGTTTTAAAAAGAGAGATCAATTGCTGAAAGGTAAGACCGCCGGGCTCTGGGGTTCCAACACCCGGAAGAAGGCCTGGATCGATTACATCAAGATCAAGGCTGACATAAACCGGTCTCCCCGCGAGACGTTTCACCATGGATTTCAAAGAACCTTGATCTAAAGAGACAAGGGACTTCATCTTCCTTGCTAATTTGAATTCCTCTTCTGTTCCGGAGTGGATCCCGATCTGAAACAATCTTCCCTTACCCAGACGATCAACCACTTTCCTCATGACCGTGCTATGGGAGAGCGCCTCGCCGAGGTAATCCTCCCTCAAATCCGTATGGGCATCGATGTGAATGAGATGGAGATCTGGGTAGTTGTTGACCAGTTCTTCAACGATTGGAAGGGTGATGAGATGGTCACCCCCGAGCAAGATCGGGAACTTATTTGCGGAGAGGATTTTCCTGAGACCTTTCTGAATCATATTGAGAGATATTTTTTTCTCTCCGAAGGGGAGTTCAATATCTCCCATGTCGTGAATCGAAAAACGGGTGAGATCCTTGTTGAAATAGGGGCTGTAGGTTTCGATGCCCCAGGACGCTCTTCGAATGGCAGAAGGACCAAAACGGGCTCCCGGACGAAAGGAAGCCGAACCATCATAGGGACAACCGAGAATCACTGCCTTGGCCTCCCTGAAAGAAGTGTTAGCTGAAATGAAGGACTGTTCTATGAAGGGAAGATTCATCTTAAGTATTCCTTGTCGGAATTTCGGAGAGAGGAATCGTTTCGATGAAAAAGAAGTGTTAAAATTTTCCGTTAATCATCAAGTCGGGAAGAGATGGCACAACCACCCAGACTCTTCCTGGTAAACCCTATGATTATCTTACTCTGTCTCCTCTTTCTCCCACAGGACCACAGCCGCAAGGGTGGCGCCGACCTTCTTCACCCTGTGCTCAACCGCTATGGAAGTGAGATCCTTGATCACCCGTCCCCGCACTTTCATCCCCTCGATAGCCATCTGCCGGACGGTCTCCTCGATCTCTGCCTTTGGGCCACGTCCAGAGTATTCCATGATCAACCCCGGATAATCGGGATTCTCTGGAAGAGCCACCGCCACAGCAGAAGCAATCATTTCCCCGGGTACGTCGCTGCTGATAGAGGCATAGGCTGTCGGGATCAAGGCTCCCGCAGGAAGGCGAACAGGAGAAATCAACTGGCAACGAGGCGGCACAATGCTGCTCATCTTCACCAGGTTCGTGTCTCCGATCCCTGCGCGGAGAAGGGCTCCGTCGAAAGCATTCAGAAGGGTGAAGCCTTCTGAATCTCCAGATACAAGAAAATAATGGGTTGGGGTTTTAATGATCACAGATCGCCTCCTTTATCTGTTATCTGGCCAAAGACCCATAGGGTTTGTGGGAGCCTCCTCCTTCTAACAGGTTTAGCTAAATTGCTTAGAAGGAAGGAGGCGAGCTGATCCACAGGATCACCGCTTCCCTCGAGCCACCATTATGGAGCCAATGTTCTTTTTCTGCTGAGAGATAGAAGCATTCCCCTGTTTTTAACTTCAGAATCTCTCTTCCAAAACGGAGGTTGATCCTACCCCTAAGGACAAAACCAAACTCCTCACCTTCATGAGGTTTCTCTTTTGGCGTGGACTCCCCTTTCCGGAGGGTCAGGAGAATGGGTTCCAAACGCCGATTCGTCGAACCCGGGACCAGAAGCTCAAACTTCTCAATCTTTTCCTTCTCAATCGCCACCCGGTCTTTGCCTCGATAGACAATCTTTTCCTCGGAGGCTTCCCGGAAGAAGTCGGAAATGTTCTCATCCAAGGCATCCAGAATCTGTACCAGGCTGTCCAGGGAGATCGACGTCAGATCGCGCTCAATCTGGGAGATGAACCCTTTGGTCAGGTTCGCCCGCTCCGCAAGCTCTTCCTGAGTCAAGTTGCTCAACTGTCTTAAATTCTTAATGCGTTCTCCAATCTTCATAAAGCCCTGAGCACAGTATACAAAGAAATTAGTTTAATAATGTGTAAGACAGTATAGAAAGAATTTAGTTTAGCAAACTAAACTGACGGAATTATAACTCCATTTTTTGATTTGTCAAGATTTTTTTGAGATTTCCGAAAAAATCTGACCTCTCAAATTACATGGTTATCTAATCCCCCTTTATCCCCCTTTGTCAAAAGGGAGAAACATTTCCCCTCCCTTTAGTTTCCGACCCAGAGCGGTCTCTAGCCCGGAGGGCAAAGGGAGGTGGGGAGGGATTTCAATCTCAAAAAACAATTGACATATTTTACGGTTATGATAATATGCATGGCAAAACCTACATTCCGCGTTCCTCTTCCCTTAACTTCAGGATAGGGGTTGCATGATGGCCAGAATCCATATCATAAATGATCCGTCTGGTCGCATAATCGTTTCTTTCCCTTACGATCCTCTCCTCGTCGAAAAGGTTAAGATCATCGATGGCCGTAGATGGCATCCCGCCGAGAAACATTGGAGTTTTCCAAATACTGATGGCACATTACAAAAGATTCTGAAGGTCTTTGAGGGTGAGGAACTCCATATAGACCCTGCCCTAACTCCCCCATCCCCTCTTAATTTAAGAGGGGAGAGAGGGGAGTTAGCCTTCGAGAACCTGAGAAAAGAGCTTGTTTCAAGGAAATACAGCTACAAAACGATCAAAGGCTATCTCTATTACAACAAAGATTTTATAAATCATGTCCGGAAGAATCCATCTGAAATTAAAGATGAGGACATAAAAGACTACCTTGTGTATCTTTCAGAAGAGAAAGGATCAGCAATATCTACCCTGAACCAGGCCATTAATGCTTTGAAATTTTATTATGGCACTGTCCTCAAGAAGAAATTTGTCTATGAAGTCAAAAGACCCCGTAAAGACAAAAAACTTCCAACAGTTTTAAGCAAAGAAGAAGTTGGTAAAATCCTTTCATCGGTTGATAATGTAAAGCACAAGGCAATCCTGATGCTCGTATATTCTGGGGGTAAAGAGAATGGAGGTACAAAGATGATAGATTTAGAATATTCATTGACGATTGAGGCGACCAAGGAGCCTGATTTTTTTGGATTCTATTCCCCTGACTTGCCAGGTTTTTCAGGCATCGGGCATTCCGTTGAGGATTGCCTTTATAAAGCGAAATGGGGGATGATTGAACATGTAAATCTATTAAGAGAACAAGGGTTGCCTATTCCACCCAAAAATGTAAATCCCAAAATTATTATCCAAAAAGAGGAGTCATTAAAGGCTGCTTAAAAAATGGTCATACATCCGCTAACACAGGCCAAAAGACTATCATCCAAATGTTATGGACTTCATTTGGCCTGCAGCCGTTAGGCGACATGCCAATGACCTATGGAGGTGGAGGTAAAAAATGGATAAACAGGAAAAATTAAAGGAGTTAAAAGCGAAACTCGAAGAATTAAAGAGCAGGGACCCTTCTCACTGCTCCGGGACGGAAGGGTTTGTCGGGCATACCGGACATTCGATGTCTCCGGAGCTCTTCAAACAGATAGAGACGCTTGAGGATGAGATTAAATTGTTAGAAAGAGGATTGTAATTTATATCAAACCTAACCTCAGCGAATGTCGCCTCTCAATAAAAATTCTTACCTGCTGGTAGCGGGGCCCCGAATTTTCCACTTTGCCTTACGCTCTGATTCTCTGCATCATCTTACATGCTCTCCATGACCAAAACATGCCCTTAAGGAGAGGTGTGGTTTAAAAAGAGATGGGTTATAATTCATTATCCCATTCCAGTTCATAAGGGTATTTAGTGGGTCATCAGTAAAATATTAAGCCCCCTCAGAGGAGGCTCTTTTGATCTCGGAGATTACGCAATGGATTTTAGAGCTGATGAGGGCCCATGGCCAGCTCTCGGTCTTCATCGGCGTGATGATCGAGCAGGTCATTGTCCCGATCCCTTCCCCAATGATCATCATGGGCGCAGGAGCCATCCTCATCTCCCCTGAGCTTTCCATCCTGAATGCCTTTCTTCAAATTCTATGGCTCATCGTCCTTCCCGGCACGATCGCTTCGACCTTAGGTTCCTATATCGGATATACCATCAGTTATTATGGGGGAAAGGCTTTGGTGATTCGTTTTCAGCGTTTTTTAGATGTGGATTGGAATCAGATAGAAAGATTGGAGAAGCAATTTCAGGGAAAGAAAGAGGCATGGAGCCTCTTTCTTGCACGCGCCATTCCTGTCTTTCCCATCTCTCTGGTCTCCATCTTTTCCGGCCTCTTCCGTATTCCCATCAGGCCCTTTACCCTCTATACCTTTTTAGGTTCGATCTTTCGGTGTCTTTTTCTCGGTTTTGTGGGCTGGTGGGCCGGCGCAACTTATGAAAAGGTAGCCGGTCATTTGGATTCATTGGAAACGATTGTCTCGATTCTCATGCTGATCGCCATGGGGTCTATCCTCGGATACCTCTACTATAAATTCAGAAGGCAGGGCTGAACCAAGGTTGATGGTTTCGTAAAAGTCTGAAAAGCCCATTATCAGTCATTCCTGCGCAAGTCCCGCTCTTAGCGGGATATTTTTAAGTACTTATAATCCTCTGGATTCCCCTGCCTACCGGCAGGCAGGCGTTTTCACGGGAATGACGACTTTTTACGATTTCACCAAGTTTAATTAAACGCGAATTTTGAATCATGGGGAATCCAAATGAAAAGGAGACTTGAGAATGAAGGTAACAGTGGATGAAGAGACCTGTATCGGTTGTGAGGTCTGCGTCGATACCTGTCCTGAAGTCTTTGAGATGGTGGACGATAAAGCTCGCGCCAAAGCAAATGAGGTTCCAAAGGATGTGGCTGAATCCTGCCGTGAGGCTGCGGAGAACTGTCCGGTAGAGGCCATTCAAATAGAAGATTAGCCCCCACCTAAAAAAAAAAGGGCATCCCGCCGCATATGCAGGATGCCCCTCATCCATTGTCAATCAAAATATTCTTTGATCTCCCTATAGCGACCGGGATCCCGTAATCGCTCAAGGGCTTTGGCTTCGATCTGCCTGATCCTCTCACGGCTGAGACCAAATTGCCTCCCAATCTCTTCGAGGGTGCATTCGCCGTCTTCTCCAATTCCGAAACGAAGCCTCAGAATCTTCTCCTCTCTCGGTGAAAGCCCGGACAAGAGCTTGCCGATCTGGTGGACCAGATCCTTCTCCAGGAGAGAATCAGAAGGAGAAAGGCTTTTTTCATCGGGAATGAGGTCTTCGAGCGTGCTGTCCTCTTCACCGATGGGCATATCGAGGGAGATCGGTTCCTCGATGAGGTTGAGAATCTTTTCCACATCATTGAGCGGAATGCCACTGTCTTTTGACAGCTCCTGGGAAGTGGGTTCCCGGCCCAGCCTCTTCACCTGATCTTTAAAGGATTTCATCATCTTTCCTTTGATCTCAAAGAGGTAGTTCGGGATACGTATCGTTCTCGATTTCTCCGCAAAGGCCCTCAGAATGGCTGCCCTAATCCACCAGGAGGCATAAGTGCTGAATTTATACCCCTTCGTATAATCGAATTTGGCCATGGCCTGCATGAGGCCAAGGTTTCCTTCCTGGATGAGGTCGAGGAAAGAGAGGCCCCGGTTGGCATACCGTTTTGCGATGCTGACCACCAGACGGAGGTTTGCCTGGATCAGCGCATTCTTCGCCTGCTGGGTATCGAGAATGGCTCGCTGATGCCGGGTTAACATTTCCTTATACTTTCGACTCTTCTCCCTTTTTTCGGAAAGAGTGAATTTCAATTTTTTCCCGTTCTTCGTTTTAGCCTTCTGGCTCTGCCGGGAATGTCCGTTAACCCGTTTCTTTCCGTTCCTTGAGACAGAAGGCAAAGAAAGCTGTGCCTTTAAACGATTGGTCTTAATCTCAAGGTCTTTTACTTGCTCCTCCCCTTCCTTAATCCTCTTAGCCAGGTCCACCTCTTGTTCAGGCGTCAGAAGAGAGATCCTTTCAAGGCTTTTCAGATATTCGAGGGTGATATCATGGGGGAAAAAGTAAGGTTCGTCCTGGAGGCCCTGTTCGGATTGCACCTCCTCCTGTTCCTCAACAGCGGCCTCTTCTCCCGCCTGGAGTTCAAACTCCTCAAGAGTCGCCTCATCCAATTCGCCCGCACTGTAATTGGGGGAATCAGTGGAAGATATGGAGGATGCTGTCTCATCGACAACGGATGGGGACGATGTCTCTTCGGTTGCGAGTCGCACCGACAGGGTTGGCTCTTCTCTCTTTTTCCCATTTGTTCTGCCCTGTTTCACTTCAATCAAACTCCTTTCTTTTATAATAAAAAACCCCTTCCAATCTTCAATTAAATGGAAAGGGCGAACCACCCGCCTAATTTTCTTTGAATTTATAAGGTATTATGCTATTTAATGGCTTCCCTCATATCATCATCACCCTGTCCGGGTCATTCGTCCTTTTGTTTTTAATATATTCAAATCTTCCCCATTTGTCAAGCATTATTTATATATAAATTTATCCAATTATATCAATGCGTTACGTATTGATGACGGCAATCCACTAATTTCAGATAGGATTTGTTACGAAATTTTCTATTAAAAAGAAGGAAAGGGTGTGGGAAATCGGACCGATTTTGATTATCCGTGATTATCCCAAGGATTGACTTTGAGAAGGCCTTCTTTTATATAAAGCTGAAACTAAAATAGAAAAAGTTTTGAATTTCTCCTTTTAAAACCCAAACGAAAGGGTTAGCGACAAAGAGGCGGATTTTAGATGGGATATATTGATCTTCATCTCCATACCACTGCCTCGGACGGGGTTAAGAGCCCTTCTGAGATAGTGAGATACGCAAAATCCAAAGGGCTTCAAGCCATTTCCATAACCGATCACGATACGATCGGGGGGCTGGAGGAGGGTTTGGCAGAAGGGGATAGAATCGGATTTGAAGTGATACCGGGCATTGAGATCAGTGCGGTCCATTCACCCGGTTCCATGCATCTCCTTGGTTATTTTATCGACATTCACCATCCCCCTCTAAGCGAAAGGTTGAAGTATCTCCAGAGAGCAAGAGAAGAGAGAAATCCCAGAATGGTGGAAAAGCTCAATCGACTGGGGGTTAACATTACCTATGAGGAGGTGGTCAGAGCTTCCGGGGGAGGACAGGTGGGACGACCCCATTTCGCCCAGGTTCTTATTGAAAAAGGATATGTCCAAAGTTTTCAAGAGGCTTTTAACCGGTATTTGAAGAAGGGGGCTTCGGCCTATGTTGACAAACTCAGATTTACACCGGGAGAAGCCATTCATTTTATCAATGAAGCCGGTGGGGTGGCTGTGCTTGGTCATCCTAACACCCTTGGTTTGAATGGATCCTTAGAGATGGAAAACCTCATCCTAAGCCTTCTCAAAGAAGGCCTGAAGGGAATAGAGGTCTATTATCCGGAACATTCTTCCTCAGAAATCGCTAAGTATAAGGCTCTGGCTGAAAAACATGGTCTCATCCTGACCGGAGGGACGGACTACCACGGAATTGAGAAAGAGAGTTTGGATGTCGGAGTGGGAAGAGGGGAGATGAAGCTTCCCTATTCGATGGTAGAGGCCCTCAAAGCGGTCAGGAATCAATCTTTCCAATCATATTGATTGGGGACAAATGGAATTAGGGAGAGGGAAGTGGTTGTCCTTTTATTAACGATTACTGCTCTATTATGGGGTGCGACACCCATCCTTGAAAAGATGGGCTTGGCCAGAGTCGACCCTCTGGTAGGCGTTACCATTCGAAGCACCATTGTCACAGCAGGTCTTTTAATAATCATTTTTATTTTGGGGAAAGGCAGAGCCTTGATATCACTGGACGGAAAGAGCATCCTGCTCTTCGGCGCAAGCGGCATGATGGCGGGTCTTCTCGGGATGTGGACTTACTATATGGCGCTGAAAATGGAAGCCACTTCCAAAATTGTTCCCATTGCCGCCTGTTATCCGCTGGTCACTGCACTTCTCAGTATTCTGATCCTCAACGAAGGATTGAGTGTTTCGAGAGTGATCGGCACGGCCTTAATTGTGTCAGGCATCTGGCTGGTCAAGTAAACCCCCTTAGAAATCCTATCGGGGCATTAAATCCGGCCGGAATTATTATGAAATGTATAACTCCGTTGCAGCCGCCGGCCCAGAGGGAGAAGCGGGGCATTATTTCTAACGGGGTGAAGATAGAGAGTGGAAGGTGGAAAGTGGTAGGTGGTATCAGAAAAGGAAAAACCACACCCGACTTGTCACTCTCCACATTCTAAAAACGGAGGGAAGCTAACAATGAAGAAGAGAGGTAAAACGAATCGGTTGAAGGCGGCTTTGAAGAGAAAGAATGTGAGAAGTTCGTTGAGAAAATCGAAAGGTGAGCGGAAGTTTCCCACCTGATCCCTTGGCTCCTCACCCGCCAATCCTATTTTAACGTGACAAAATTTACATACCCCAGCCTTATCTTTTCCGGCTCCAATGGGAAAATCTTCGACCATCCCCACCTGAAATTGGCCGGCCGATCCGGAGATCGATTGATCGTTCCAGACCCCTCGGAACTGGTTCCCCTCCCCGGAGGAAGCCAGCTTTTCACCCTTCCGGGGAGAAAACCTGTTGGATGGGATGAGGAGAGGGGGGCTTTCACCTTATCAGAGAAGATGAGGATCGGAAAGAAAGAAATTGAATGCACCGCTGTTGCCGCTTTCCTTCCACCCGGGCATATCCGCACACTCCTTCCAGCCTCTCAGATGAGAACAGGATCTCCTACGCTTCCTCTGTGGGCATACAGCAGTGTGGGTTGGAAAGGCGGGAAATTCTGGGCTCCGGGCCTGTTCATCGATCCCAATCCGCACTGGGATCCCAAATATTTCGGGAATGATCTGCTTTTAAAGAAAAAGGTGGCGCTCTCTCTGAAGAAAGAGTCAGGGAACCGGCTCCTTCAACAGCTTGCCCGGTGCGCCCTGGAGTATCATTGCTTTGCGGCGAAGAATGTCTTCTTGCGGAGATGGGAATGTCCTTTACCCACCTCTCCGTCTTGTAATGCGGCCTGCATAGGGTGTATTTCACTTCAACCCTCAGAATGCTGTCCAGCCTCGATGGAGAGAATTGGCTTTGTGCCGACTCCCGAAGAGGTTGTGGGAGTCGCGCTGTCCCACCTGAAAGAGGCAGAGGATGCGATTGTCAGCTTCGGTCAGGGTTGCGAAGGAGAGCCATTGATGCAGTGGCGAATTCTGGAAAGATCGATTCGTGAACTTCGGATTAGAACGGACAGAGGAACAATTAACCTCAACACCAATGGAAGTTTTCCGGATCGAGTGAGAAAACTTTGCGATGCGGGACTCGATAGTATCCGCGTGACCCTCAACAGCCCTCATCCAAAATATTACAACCGCTACTACAAGCCGAAGGGTTATACTTTTGGAAAAATAGTGGATTCCCTGCTCATAGCAAAAGAGAGAGGAATCTATGCTTCGATTAACCTTCTTGTCTTTCCGGGGTTTACAGATAGAGAGACTGAGATAGAAGGGCTGATTGGATTAGTCAAAAAGACGAATCTCGATCTCATCCAGATGCGGAATCTGAACATTGATCCGGATCTCTATCTTCACGCAATGGGAAAAGGGGAGGGAGTAGGGCTTTCTAAGATGATTGAAATCCTCAAAAAAGAATTTACCTTTCTCCAATTGGGTTATTTCAACCGAACCAAGGAAAAATTTTATCCCCATGGATAATCACCAATTCAAAGCCGGAGCAAAGGCTGCCCTTCCTATTGTCCTGGGATACCTTCCGGTAGGGATGGCCTTCGGCGTTTTAGCACGGAACGCAGGGCTCACCACATGGGAAGCGGGCTCGATGAGCCTCCTTGTCTATGCAGGTGCGAGTCAGTTCATTGCCGTAGAGATGATCTCAAAAGGAATGATCTGGTTTCCAATTGTCCTTGCAACTTTTTTTATTAATCTCCGCCACCTCCTCATGAGTTCGACCCTTTCACTCTATTTCAGCAGGCATTCGCTTCGAACCCTTGGCCTCCTGTCTGCTCAACTGACCGATGAATCCTTTGCTGTGGCGATGTCGAATACCTCGAAGATTGAGAACCGGCCCGGATATCTTTTCGGGCTTCAAATCATTTCCCATTTCGCATGGATAACCGGTTCGGTGGGAGGAGCCCTATTGGGTGGACTGATCAATCACAAATCGTACGGCATTCCTTTTGCTCTGCCTGCCCTTTTTATCTGCCTCCTTCTCATCCAGATCAGGAAGGTTCATCATTTTTATATCATGGTGGTAGCCGGGATATTCTCTCTCTTTTTTAAATGGGCATTGCCTGGAAACTGGTATATCATCCTGACCGCCCTTCTCGCTTCGGGAATAGGGATATTGATAAATTCCAAAGTTCAAAGTTCAAAGCCCAAAATCCCCCTTAACACACCCTCTCCCCTTTGAGGCTGTGTCGTAATATGAAAAAACCCCATTTTTGAAAAGGGGGAGAGGCGGTCGGGTGGAAAAGGTTTAGGGCGGTTACCTTTAGCCGTTCGGATTCAGGCGTGCCAAGCATATGAAAACATTTGATTTTATACAAGTGACAATTTCCCGTCATCTAAAAGACCCGCATCCTAAAGCTTTGGAACCTGACTGCCTCTTCCCCTTTGCTCGCGATTGCGACACAGTCTCTTTGGGGAGAGGGGAAGGGTGAGGGGAGTAGCGATATTGGATTAAAGAGGAAGCAATGAGACCCGATATATTCTGCCTCATTTTGGGAATGGCGCTGGTCACCTTCATTCCCCGATTCCTTCCGATGGCTCTGCTTAGCCGTTGGGTGATTCCGGAAAGGGTTAAAAGGGGATTGGACTATTTCCCCATCTCCATTTTAAGCGCCATTGTCTTTCCCATCCTTTTCTTTAACGGGGAAGGAAGAATGGAAATTCAGCCTCATTACGTTCTTTCCGCCATCCCTGTTTTTATCTTTGCCTGGAAAGTGAAGAGCCTCTGGGGATCGGTCATCCTGGGAATGGCAGTTTATTGGGGATTGGGGTTTGTGTTATAAGACGCAAAGAGCAGAGCGCAGAGCGCATAGAGCAAAATATTTTTAATGGAGTTTAACGCTATACCCTATGCGCTTAGGGCTTTTCAGCAATCAAACTGGCCACTGCTTTTCTTCTTCCCCCCTCTTTAAAAATTCCTTCACGATAGTAGAGAACATGGAAGTCTTTAAACAAACGGAGCAGTTCGTTCGGTTTTAAGAAGTATTTTGGGTCTTTGGGGCCTTCGGTGCCGATGTTTCTCTGTTCGAGGATATAGGTTTCGAAGATGACCCTGCCCCCTTTCCTTAACCCCTTTTTGATCTGGGAGATGAGACTTCGCCTGAGAAAATAGAAATTGGCAATGAGATCATATTTCTCTTTTTCAATTTGATATGTGTTAAGGTCGGCTAAAAGGGCATGGATTTTTACTCCAAACTCTCCAGCCAATTTTTGAGCCTTCTTTAAGCCGACCCCGGAGATATCCACAGCATCCACATCGAAACCCTGCCGGGCCAGAAAGATCGCATTTCTTCCTTCGCCTGAGGCAATATCGAGGATTTTTCCTTTTTGGAGAAGGTGGATATGCTTTTTCAAAAAAGGGCTAGGTCCCTTGCCAAAGGCAAACCCCTTTCCCTTGAATCTTTCATCCCATCTTTTCTGATCTAATTTTATTTTCTTTCCCTCTTCAATCCACATTATCATTTGAATTTTGATCAGTCAAATCTAACCACAATTTAAGATTACTGGTTATTTTTATACCTATGGGTCAAATAATAAATAATAAATGAGTTCATTGAAATTATTATAGATTGACAAATTTATTTCTACCCCCTGCTCATGTTTGCCAATTTTTAAACGAAAAATCATTTTGCGGAAGCAAACGACTGCCGGCTTCAGCCGGTAGTCGTTTGCTTTATTCCAATGAAGGAAAGTTGCCGACCGGTTTGGGCTTCTTTTCGGTAAGAAAAGAAAAGATCGTTTTGGCAACGGGTGCAAAGGTCAACGGCAAAGATCTGGTCTTGCTTAATTCCTTCTTTCTCGATCTGGTCCAGGTTAATCCTTGACAAATCCACCATCCATTTCCCCGTTCCCTTCGAGGTTGAAAAAGGTTCCCACTCCGAGAGAAAGACTTTCTCATCAATCTCGTAACAGCAAGGACCAATAGATGGTCCCATTCCAACGATCAGATCTTGCGGAGAAGAAGCAAAGTCCTTTTTCAACCTCCGGATGACCTTGGCAGTGATGTTCATGGCCGTGCCCTGCCTTCCAGCATGAATGACAGCAAAGACTCGTTTTTTATGATCCACCACAAAAATCGGAATGCAATCCGCTGTGAGGATACCGGAGAATAGGTTTGGGATATTCGTGATCAGGGCATCGTACTCTAAAAGCGAAGGGAGGTCGGGAAAAGCGTCTTTAAGAAGAAGGATGCGGTCCTGATGAATCTGATTGAGGAGGATCAGGCGGCTCGGTTCAAAGCCAAATGTTTCTGCAATCTTTGCTCTATTTCGAAAGACGTTTCCATCTTGATCTCCATTGGCATCTCCCACATTCAGAGAATCGTATGGAGGAGAACTGACTCCTCCCCGCCGGGTGAGAAATCCATGCCGGAGCCATCCCAGTTTTGCCATCTCAGGAATTTCGAAATAGGGAAGGCCGTTTTTCATTTTTAAGACAGACCGATTCATCGTTTTCTTTTGGGTTGGATCCATCTTATTGTCTCACTCGGGGAGAAAGACCCTTGCCTTCAGGCGAAGACTTTAGTATGCACACTGTGTGCAGGTTTTTCGGGTCTTCCCTCGTGAGAATTTCTGTGCTGATCAGTCGGTAGAGAATCCACCCGCTTGTAGCTGGTGGTAGTTCAATTCAATGATCGTAAATATTGGAGCACTTCCTCCATATCTTTTGGAAGGGGTGCAACCCATTCTACTTTATCTCCGGTTCGGGGGTGATCGAACCCTAATCGATGGGCGTGAAGAGCCTGACGGTTCATTTTTTTCACACATTCGCTTAACATAGAGTCCTGTATTGCTCCAGGCTTTCCTTTTCTTCCATAGAGAGGATCTCCGAAGATGGGATGGCCCAGAGAGAAGAGGTGAACGCGGATCTGGTGAGTTCGACCGGTCTGGGGATGGATTTCCAGAAAAGTGAAAGCGCCAAATCTCTCAAGAACTTTCCACAGGGTAAAAGCGGCCCTCCCTCTGGTCGTCCTGATGGACATCTTTTTTCTCTGATCGGGATGCCTTCCGATGGGAGCATCGATCAGGCCTTCATTCTGTTTAATGTTTCCGTAGGCAATCGCCAGATAGACCTTCTCCACTCTCCGGTTTTTAAATTGCCTGGTCAGTTGATGATAGGCCTCGTTATCCTTGGCAACGACCATTACTCCCGAGGTTTCCTTGTCGAGACGGTGAACGATTCCAGGCCTCAAGGTACCATTGATCCCTGAGAGGTCTTTGCAGTGATGGAGGAGGGCATTGACCAGAGTGCCTGAAGGATTTCCGGGAGCGGGATGAACAACCATCCCCGATGGCTTATCGATGACGATGATTGAGGGGTCTTCGTAAAGGATGGCAAGGGGAATAGCTTCGGGGGTTAAGGAGAGGGGTTGAGGTTCGGGCAGGGTTCCAGAAACCATATCCCCGGATTTTAACCGGGCGCTGGGTTTGGTTTTTTGGTTATTGAGAAGGATCGAGCCTTCTTCGATCAACTTTTTTGCCTGAGACCGGGAGAGGTGGAGGTCGGTTTCAGAGAGGAACAGATCAAGGCGTTTTCCTTGATCCTTTTTCGTTACCTGAATCAAGAAAGATATCCCTTTTTTATCTGTGTTTGGATATTGGAGATTGGAACTTATTTGGAATTTATGATTTAGGATTTGGGATTTAGAACCGATCATTTCTCGTTCGTCTGGCTTAACGCTTTCTCAATCCCTGAGACCAGAAGGGGGATCTCTTCGTCAAAGACCGTTCTCATATCAAGGATCAATTCATCCTTACTGATTCGGGAAATGATGGGAGGGTCAGCTTTCCTCAAACCTTGTTCAAGGCTGTTAACGGAACGGTCAGACGATTTAAGGGAAAGAACGATCGTCGGAAGTTCCTGAAGCGGGAGGGATCCCCCGCCCACCCGGGAAACATCTTCTTTCAGAGTGAATTGAACTCCCTTTTTGACCTTTTCCTGGAGGTGTTTTAAGAGGCGTCTGCCCCTTCTCTTCAACTTCCTCATGTCCAATCCTAACATTCGAAGAGTTGGGATTTCCTCCATCGCCCGCTTCTCTTCGAGATAGAGAAGAAGTGTTGCTTCAAGGGCAGCCAGGGTAAGCTTATCGATGCGTAATGCCCGCATCAGGGGATTGACCTTGATCGAGTCAAGAATGTCCTTCTTTCCGAGGATGATCCCCGCCTGAGGGCCGCCCAGAAGTTTATCGCCGCTAACGGTGACCACATCCACCCCGGTCTCGATGGCCTCCTGAACCATGGGTTCTTTTTCCATTCCATATTGAGTGAGGTCAATGAAGCACCCGCTTCCGAGGTCTTCCATCACAAGGAGATGTTGCTCCCTTCCCATCTGGACCAGTTCGGCAAGGGAGACCTCCGAGGTGAAGCCCATTACCCTGAAATTGCTGGTATGGACCTTCAGGAGCAGAGCGGTTTGGGGACCGATTGCCCGCTGATAGTCTTTGAGATGGGTCCGGTTTGTCGTTCCGACTTCTTTGAGAAGGGCTCCGCTTCGTTTCATCACATCAGGGATCCGAAAGGCTCCTCCGATCTCCACCAGCTCTCCCCTCGAAATGACCACTTCTCTTCCCTCTGACAGGGTATTGAGACAGAGCAGGACCGCTCCGGCATTATTATTGACAACCAGGGCTGATTCTGCGCCCGAGAGCCGGCAGAGGATCTCCTCCGCATGGGAGTACCGATCCCCGCGCTCACCGAGGGCGAGATCGTATTCGAGATTGGAATAGGCTTTTGCCACTTCGACGATCTGTTTCAGTGCGAGGGGGTGAAGAGGGGCTCTTCCCAGATTGGTATGGATCACGATTCCTGTGGCATTGATGACCCGGCGAAGTCGGGGTCTAACCTGAGAGTCAATCTCTTTCTGAAAGAGGGGAAATATGTTTTCGAAAGAGAGGAGAGTTTCTTCAGAACCGGAGAGGTTGTCTCGGCTCAGGATCTCTTCGCGCAATCGTCCCAAACCTTTCCGGATGGCCTCTACGACCACGGCTCGGGGATGAATTCTTAAGAGATCGAGGATCTCCTCTCTGGAGAGGATTTCATCCACGCTCGGTATCTTACGAAGAACCTGCTGGCGAAGGGTCGGAGACATATGACTCCTCATTGAAAATTATAAATTTCAAAATGAAAAATGTAAAATTAAAACAATGCTTTAAAAATTTGCAATTTTCAATTTACATTTTGCAATGACGTTTTGCCATGTCCATCTATGGCAAAACGGTTGTCTTTCTCCTCGCAATCAGTGTTTTGATAATCTTAAAAAAGTTCATCCGGATGAATCGGGTGGGCCACTCCAGTTCTCTCTTTTCGCAGACCGTGGACATGCTGTAGTTCTGAAGGGACTGGGGTCTGTTCAGCATGGACTCCAGCGAAGCCTCCCTCTCTTTGGGATCCGGCAGGGCCATGATCCGATCGATCTCTTCCATCATGCGGAGCGCCCTATCGATCCTTAACTCAACCGATGCGGCTGTTTTTCGATCGATCAGACCAAACTCAGCCTTCAGACGATTGAGCCTCTTACCGGACTCGTAAGTGCTTGCCACGATCTCATTGCGATCCATCCATTCGGTTTCGTAGTTGAGGATATATTTCCAGCTCGGTGTCGTCAAGGCCTGACGGTGCTCCTCCGCGGTCCGGTAGAGGAGACGATATCCAAACTTTTCCGGTTCTTCGAATACCGTGCTTCCTGGATCGAGAAAAGGGGCGAGGGGGGAGATGAAGGGGACGAGTTTGTCATAGGGCTGGAATCGCTCAAGCAGAAGACGGCAGTAATCGACGGTTCCCATGACCGATTGGTAGGTCTGTTTAGGAAGGCCAATCATAAAGAAGAGATCGATCCGTTTGCAGCCGAGTTCGATCGCATCGGCGATCATTTTCTCCATGGAGAGATTGGCATAAGGTCTGCCAAAGGCCTTTCGGACCTCTTCATCATGCGATTCCGGAGAGATTTCAATGTTAAAATATTTTATTGATTCGGCAATCCTCTCCAGTTGATTCCTTGATGGGGGGATAAAAAATTCAAAGGCGATGTGATTGTCGATCGGTTTTTTCTTCATCTCCCGAAGAAAGGTGGCGCCATACTCTTCTCCGGGTTGAAAGATGTCACCGATGATCATGATGGGGGCGTTGAGGTGGTCCGAGATATTGAAGATGTCCTGGGCTAACAGCACGGGATCCCGGTAGGCCGGCTTCGTGCGGTTAGCCATTGACCGAAACGTTCGGGCTGAGCCCCCGCAGGTTTTGCAGTGGTAGATACAACCACGGCAGGTGAAGACAGCGGTGACGGGATAGGAATACCAGTCGATAAAGGGCTGGTAGCCAACAGGGTCGGCATACCTGACCACCTTCTTCATAATATGGCGATAATCGATCGTGATATCATTGAGGTCTTCCGGCACATAGGTGATGGGGTTGGCACGGATACCGTTTCCTCCATCCCGGTGGGTGAGGTTGGGGATGCTCTTAAATTCTTTTTTCCCTTTAAGCGTTTTTAATAACTGGACCAGGGGTTTTTCCGTGGAGTCTCCCCTCATTACAAAATCGACGAAGGGATACTGGCGAAGGATCTCTTCATGATAATAGGTGGCAGAGAGTCCGCCCAGGATGACAGGCGTATCAGGATGGAACCGTTTGATCATCTCAGCCAGGGCCAGCGCTCCGTGGACATGGGCCATCCAGTGGAGATCGATGCCAAAGGCAAGGGGTTTGTTCTTGCGGATGAGCTTCTCCACATCGAACCGATCATCTTTGATCATCTTCAAGGCAACATTGATGATTCTGACCTTCAAACCATGACGTTCGAGATATTCCGAAAGACTGGCAAAACCGATGGGATACATCTCAAAGACAGGGGTGGAAGGCACCACATCGCTGATGGGGCCGTATATTCCAGGTCTCTTTCTGAAATCGTAATAAGTGGGTGGATGAAGAAGGATTAAGTCTGCAGTTGCCATTTTCACTTCTGTGGGGCTCCGCTTTTGGGACGGGGGGCTTCTTGTCTTGGGGGAGCGGGTTTTTCCGGTTCCGGATATTTTGAGCGAAACGCCTCCACCATCCTTCCAATCTCAGGATGGTCTTTGATCTGCTCGCCAAGGGCGATGAGGTTGTGAATGAATTCATTCCTGCCCTGGAGTTGTTTGAGGATCTGTTCAGCCTCCCCTTTGATTTTCATCCTCAGGGCCTTCGGTTTTTCAGCATCCTGGGCCTTTAAGGAGGCGATGAGGTCTCTCAGGTTCTGGATGAATTCCTCCGGAAGGCTCAGGTGATATTGACGGCCAAGATGGAAGATGCGTGAATAGAGCCCGAAGTTGTGTTGCAACCAGGCTTCAATCTCTGTGACATCGGAGAAAGCGACTCTCTCCTTGAATTGGTTCAAACTGTTTTCAAAGGTCCTCTTTTCTGAAGAGTTAAAAAAATGAGGTTCATTGCTGTGGAAGGCGAGATCAAGTCTCCCTCCGTATAATCCCTTCGGAGCCATCTGAACGATCATGGTGGTCTTGAGAACGGGGGGGTGGGGAAGGTTGACGCCTGTATGGCCGCCCACGATGAGATGAATTCCCGGCACGGTCTGGGCAAGCTCCACATCCTTTGGATAGCCAAGATGGCTGAGAAGGATGATCAGGTCGGTTCTGGGCTGGAGCTCTTTGACCATGGCTTGGGCAGTTTCAGTAGGAGAACGAAGCAAGAGTCCTTTTCTTCTGGGATCGTATGGGTTTGGAAAAGTATCGGGCCCCAGAAGACTAAATATTCCGATTCTCAGACCATCCATATTCTTTATGAGATACATCTGGAAGAGCGGTTTGCCCGATGATTCATCAATGACATTGGAAGAGAGGAAGGGGAAAGTTGCTCTCCCGGACATCTCTAATAGAAACTCCTTCCCCAGGCTTAAATCATCATCTCCGATAGCCAGAACATCGTAACCCATGAGATTGAGACTATCGATGATCAGTTTTGCCTTTTCCATTGCCATCTTAATCTCATTTTCAGGAACAGGGCCTGAATATTTCTTGAAGAGAAGGTCGCCTGTGTCTAAAATAAGCGCTTCCTTTTTCCCTCCCTCACGAACCTCCTTGATCCACGTGCCCCTTCTGGCCAGACCGCCAAAACGCATCTTAGGGTCTCAGGTGGGACAGGGATCGATCTCGCCATTGATACTATTGGTATAGAGAATCGTGAGGGTCTTTGGTTGCTTCTGGGCATAGGTCGGAAGCCCTCTCAAAATTAGAAGGAAAAAAACCCCTGAGATGAGTAATAAGGTAAAAATCTTTTTCATACGATTCGCCATTTACCAGCACTTTCGAATATTTATATCCTATTCATCCCCCGAAAACAAGAGTTACTTCATGGGTGTATTGCATAAACGTGCCTTTCGCCCTAAGATACCTCTCCCCATTGATAGACTGTGTCGCAATTATTAATTTGTCACCCTGAATTTATTTCAGGGTCTCGTAATTGATTGAATTCATTAGATCCTGAACCAAGTTCAGGATGACATTTTTATCGATTCCCCTATTGTGACACAGTCTCTGACGGGGGAGATCGCCGAGATTCCATAGCTTTAGCGACGAAGCGGTATGGGTGATAGTGAGTATCGCGGTAGCGTCAGCATTTATTGCCGACGTTGAATTGGAGCGAAGAATTGATTAACAGTTGGAGAAATTATCGATTGTTGGGCCAAGAAAACCAAAATGATAGAAATTTTCCCCATTGAATTTTGTCCAAAGTCAAGGCCCCTTTACTCTTCCCAGACGGAAATTGAACCTCAATAAGTGTTGACAGATTTACATGATTCTTTCTTTGTAATGTTTCGGATCTCTTTGAAGATGCGCCACCGCCGTGATTAGAATTTCCTCTTTTTCTATCACATAAAGAAGAGCATAGGGGAAACCTTTTAGTATGCAACGCCCCGTGTTCGCTGGCCTACTTTCGTCCATGCTTCTGGCATAATCCTAGCCAAACATATTTGAAATTTTATTGATTCCACCGGCAATCCATAAGATGATAAGTTGTGAACAAATCATTAAGGAGGATTGTCGATGGAATTGTTTAATAGACTTTTTTCCCGAATGCTGGTGTTTGTTTACCACTGTTTTGACCGAGTCTTCAGAAAAGGGACCCAACATCTGACAGCGGTACGCCTCCATTTCTTACCTATCACCAACCATTCCGCCTCCTTCGAGGCTCAGGCCCCCCTCAAAACCTTTGGCCTCCTACCCCATTCCCATCCCCTTGCTCAACTCCGTTATGACTTACGCAAAATGAAACCCCATGGCTTAATTCAACGAGACCCTCAACACGATTGCTATTGCCTCCCCGAAAAAGGGATTAAGACATCCCTCTTATTTCTTCTCTTTCATAAACGCATCCGTGGCCCCATGGCCAATTCTCTTTTCCAGTTCAGACCGTCTTTGAATGGTCATTCAAAATCCAAATT
>VGSS01000039.1 GCA_016874935.1 Deltaproteobacteria bacterium
CCGAAGAAAAGGGCCTGCCCCAAAGAAACCAATCCCACGGAGGCCATGAAATCCCAGCTCAACGCCAGAAGGGCGAACATACACGCATAGAATAAGACTTTTTCCCAGTATCCTCCCTTTACGAAAAAGGGGAGAAGAAGAAGCAAAATAATCGGCAGGAAACGGGGCAAAAAAAGGAAGACCATGTCCCGAAAAGAAGATAGGACATAGATGGTATCCGTCCTCGCTTTAATCCCACGATCAATTCTCTCTTTTCGATATCGAACCGATTCAACCATATCAGACTCTCTCTTCCAGTTCTTTATACTTGCCGAAGATGCCGGAAGGCTTCACTGCCAGGATGATGACAATGGCCGCCAGGGTGACGACCGTCAGCCACTGCGCCTTGAAGAAGGTGGCCACCAATATCTGGCAGAACCCGAGAATAAAACTTGCCAGGACAATTCCGGGAACGCTCTCCAATCCCCCGACAATGCCGACGGCCAGGGCATAGATCAGGATGTCGTATCCCACCTCCGTATCGATTGAGCCGAGAGGCAGGATGGCCAGCCCTGCCACCACTGCAAGGGCAGAGCCGAAGGCCATGCTGAGCGCCGCAGTCCAATCGGAGTCGATCCCCAGGGAGATGGCTGTCCGTTCATTCTGGGCGATGGCTCTAAAGGAGAGACCGACCCGTGTGCGATGGGTAAAAATGTATAAAAAGATGATTAATGCAACTCCGATGCCCACAAGAAAGATCCGCTGATAGTCGAGCCAGGCCTTTCCTATGTTGACGCTCCCCTTGATAAATTCCGGAAGGACGTAGGTAAATCCTGAAAAACCCAGATAGCGCAATACTTCGATGATGACAATGGCGGCTGCCAGGGTGGCGATCACCTCATTGACTACCAGTCCTCTCAACCGAAGCATCAACCCCCAGTAAAGACCAAATCCGAGAAGGCCGACAATGATGACGGATAGGATGGCGGAAAAGAGATAGGGAATTCCTAATTGGTTGATGAAGATCCAGGTCAGGATGCCGCCCAGCAGGTAGAAGGCTCCATGAGCGAAGTTGGGAACGCCGCTGATTCCGAAGGTGAGGCTGAATCCAATAGCCATCAGCGCTAGTGTCACACTGTTGGTAATGCCGTAGATGATGATTTCCATATATTTTTTAAGTAGAAGAAAAGAAAGCGCTTTTCATTTGTTTAAAATCAGGGTTCAAGGGTTCAAGGCTGCCGTGCGATAATTCTGATGAAATATATTGATTCCCTTGAACCCTTGAACCCAGGAACCCTCGAATCCTTTCAATTTTTTACTTCATCCAGGGAGCCAGCTCGACCTTTGCTTCTGCAACAATATCCGGGAAGATCGGCACCATCTTTCCGGCCCTCCACTGGTAGGCCACAATGATGGAAGATTCTTTCGGGTCTCCGTTAAAGATCTGTTGATGGGTCGCCTTGTCAAACCTTATTCTACCTGAAACACCCGTCATATCCGTTTTTTCAAGGAAACCTACGAACTTATCCGGGTCCTTTGAAGGGACAAAACCAGCCCGTTCAATGGCATCTTTCAGGATATAGACCCCATCATAAGCAGAGGAAACGACTCTCGGATCATCCATGCCAGGAAGCTTCTTGGCTGCCCACTTCTGATGAAAATATGCCGATTGGGGCAACGCCTTCACCGGCGCTCCGGTTCCTCCCGGAAAAGGCATGACCATCACATAATCGAGGTCCTCTCCATACATTCCCCATGCCTTGTTCGAGGTAACCACAGCGAAGTCGAGGAAGAGCATCGTCGGTATCTTCATCGATTTCCACTGCTTGAAGCAGACCGGAAGCGTAGGCATATCTCCCACGACATAGAGTATCTGGGCGCCCGAACCTCTGGCCTTGCTCAGGATGGGTGAAAAATCATTGGTGCCAACAGGAGCCAATTCCAAACCTACCATCTTCCAGCCCAATCCTTCGAGCCTTCCCTTTAACGCATCGGCAGAACCTTTTGCCCACAGTGTGTCCTGTGCGATTGTAAAAAACTTGTCATGTCCAAACTGTTTCCTCAGACTATCGATCGATTTGGCTGCCGTGGTTCCGACATAAGTTGAATTCGTTGTTGCCCTGAACCAGTATTTATACTTCTCGGGGTCCCCCTGAAAAACTTCAATCAGTTTAGGTGTCTGGGCGATGGTCTGGATGGTGACCATCTTATACTTGGCAATGAGGTCCATGGTCGCCACCATGGCCTCGGAACGGAAGGGGGCAATGATAAGGGCATCGGGTTTTTCGTCGGCAATCATCTTGTCAACGGCCATGAGGGCCGCATGAACCGGTGTGCCTGGCTCGCCGCATCGCGTGTCTGCGGTCACAAGTTTCAAGGGTCGTTTCACCTTTTCATCCTTTACAAAAATCCCGCCTGTTCCATTGATCTCATCAATGGCCAACTCCACGGCAAGTCTTCCGGATTTGACAAGCGGCTGGAAAAAGGAAGAAGGCAATCCCAGGACAATGGGTTTGGCCTGCGCAAAGGCCGAAGAATAGAGAAACATAACTCCAAGGGTTGCTAAAAATACTGCGGTTAAACATCTTAAAAACATCTTATTTTTCATTCTTGCACCTCCCATGAATAGATTGCTGAATTAAAGGGTTGAACGGAATTACTTTCCATCACCTCCTCCCACCCAAGAAAGACTGTGTTCTTTTACCAGTTTAAAAAAAGTTTGTCAATCTAGAATAAGGGTCCAGAAAAATAAAAGTCTAACGGTAAGGGTAACGAGGCCCGTATCGTTAATAAAAGGCTACGTTTATCGTCTCTTAATTCTTTACACGTAACCTTAACCAGTGACCGAAACGGGCGTCGTAACCGTAGCCCAAACACTCGGAGTATTTTCATGGTTTGCGGGTGTCAATGCCGTCATGACCTATTGCTCAGGAATGCTCATTTTTTATAATCGTAGAACCCTCTTCCGGTCTTCCTTCCCAATTGGCCGGCACGGACCATCTTTCGGAGAAGCGAACAGGGCCGGTACTTTGAATCCCCGAACTCCTTGTAGAGGTTCTCCTGGACCATCAGGAGCGTATCGAGGCCGATCAGGTCAGCCAGGGCCAAGGGGCCCATCGGGTGATTCACTCCGAGGACCATCGCCTGATCAATATCCTCGGCTGAAGCAATTCCCTCCTGAAAGACAAAGATCGCCTCATTAATCATGGGGACGAAAATACGATTCACGACAAATCCTGGGGCCTCATTGACCAAGATGGGCGTTTTCCCCAATCTTTCAGAAAGCGTCCTGATAATCTGATAGGTCTCTTCAGAGGTGGACTGGCCCCGGATAATCTCCACCAGCTTCAGAGCGGGAACGGGGTTGAAGAAGTGCATGCCGATGACCTTATCGGGTCTTTTGGTGGCAGAAGCAATCTCCGTAATCGAAAGTCCCGATGTATTGGAGGCCAAGATCGTCTCTTTCGGACAGAGTTGATCCAGTTCTCTATAAACCTCCTTTTTGAGTTCCATATTCTCGATCACTGCTTCGATCACCACCTCTGCCCCTTTTACCGCCTCAACAATATCGACAGTCCCGTTCACTTTGGACAGGAGTGCGTCGGCCTTCTCCTTTGTCATCTTTCCTTTGTTGATGGCCCGCTCGAAATTTTTTTGAATGATGTTGAGGCCGCCCTGCACAAAACGGGCCTCGATATCCCTCATCGAGACCTCAAAACCCGCCTCTGCGCAGACCTGAGCAATCCCTGCCCCCATCAAACCCGCCCCCAGCACACAAATCTTCTTAATCTCCATCGTCTCCCCCTCCATTCAATTAGACAATGATGGGGCTATCTTTATCCCCTTCTTAACCCCTCTCTGTCCCCCCCTAAATTAAGGGGGGATGAAGGGGGGTTACTTTCAGCGATAGAATTAATAAACGATCCCTGCATAGCCCACAAAACTCTCGTCGGGCATGATGTCGTAACTGGTATAGTAATCGATGAGATTTCCCTTTTCCGCCCCCATGGCCCTGCAGGTAACCATCGCAGAAGCCGCCGCTCCTGCACTGCAGGCGCTGTCATTCTCTTCGGCATGTCTGATCAGACCCTTTGTGTCCATCCTTAATGCACAATCAATGAACCCTCTGTCATTTTCGTCTTTCACCCATTTTAGTGCAGAAGGACCGATCCCTTTCCTGACGAACCCATAGTTGGGGCCATAATGGGTGAGATCGGTTGAGCCGATCGGAAGAATTGCCACCCCCTTTTCATTGGCAAGCTTAGCCACCTCTTCACCCAAAGTTTCTGCCTTAAGAGACGACGGCGACCGAATAGCAAGAAGTTTTACATCGGGGAAGAAATATTTGATCATTGGAAGTTGAATCTCCATCGTATTGTCACCGCTGGCCGGGCTCTCCGTCTTCACCTCGATTCTTTTTATTAAACTCCTACCAAACTCCGTATCCATCTCCATATCCCCAAACGGAGTCTCCCAGCTATTCTCCATCACCATCCGTGGAGGGTCTTCAGGGCCGAGATGGCCGCCGTAGAGAACGATCAGGCCAGCTTTGCTTTTTGACTTCAGGAGATGAAATACTCTTGCCGCAAGCTTGCCGGAAAAATACCAGCCCGCATGTGGGATAATTCCTCCCCGCGCTGTCTTCAAAGAGACAGAAGGCGACCATCCCTCCAGGAAGGATTCGATCTCCCTCTGACATTCTTTCTTATCCACAGGATACCAGCCCCGAGGCAATGTTCTTGATCTGCGAGACATAGATTTCACCTCATTTCTTAAAAGGGTCTAAGGATTCGAGGGTTCCAGTATTTCAAATTTCACTTGACCCCTTGAACCCTAGATCACTGGAACCCTTATATTCTCTCCAGCTTCGGCATCCCCAGCAGTCCAAGGGTATTTCCCATCACTATCTGAAACGCCCTGACCAGGGAGAGACGAAAAGTCCGCAAATTCTCATCCTGAAGGTGGATGAATGGGGTCTGGACATCTGATCCCGGATCAGGATTCTCATAGAAGTTCGTAAAGGATGAGGCAAGATCAAAAGCATACTCCGTCAACTGTGACATCCTTAAGTTCTTGCCGGTCCTGACGACCACGGAATTGAATCTCGACAGAACTTCCGCCAGATCCCTCTCCGTCTCTGTCAATCGGGCAGGAACAGCCTCTTTCCCCCAATGAAAAACGATCTCTCGTTCCTCGGCCTTTCTCAAAATACTGCAAGCTCGCGCATGGGCATACTCAAGATAGACTCCCGTATCTCCAGTTGTCTTGAGGGCTTCATCGAAATCGAAGATGATCTGACTCTCCAGCGTGAATTTGAGCAGGTAATAACGGATAGCCGCAGTCGCGAGTGCGCTGGCAACATTCTCTTCGAGGGGGTGGTCTGCTTTCTCCACCACCTTCTTCTTCACCATCTCGATGAAATCCATCGCCTTCACACCCGTTCCCGAACGGCCTGACATGGCAACCGATCTTTTCTCTTCAGTCTCTTCCGCTCCCAAAATCCGGGCTGCCTGCAAAGAAAGGTTGACTACCTCGTAGGCTAAATGGATCGATTGCTCCGCTTCCTTTTCGAATCCCATCTGACGGAGGCATTCACTTACCACCTTCTGCGGATAACTCTGCCTGACATCAATGACATTGATCACCCTGTTCGCATGTCCAAACTGATGGTGGAGAAGATCACTCGTCTCCCCATCTCTATCTGTTGTCCAGAGCACCCTTCCATCGGACTGCAAGCCCCAGCTGGAATACAAAAAATCTTTTTTCAGGAGCCCAAACTTCCAGAGCTGGTAAGCGATATCCTTACCCGTATAGGTGACGCTGCCATTGGAACGAACCAATATCTTATCTAAACTCTTAACTCCATCGCTTGTCTCGACAATGCCTCCAAACGGCACGACCCAACACCCTTCGTTTGGTCCTTCTGTTTCTAATCGAAGCGCTCCCCTCTTCTTGAGGAGTTCTAAAGTCTCCTGCCAGAACCCCTGACGGATGATATCCGACTCCCAGTTGAGAAGCACATAATGGATGTTCAGTTCCCCTACCGTTCCAAGATGGGCCTGGACAATCCTCTTTGACAACTCCTTGGCAAAAGGGGCCACGGGATGTTCCCCTCTTTCGATTTGGTGAAGAACCTCCTCCCTTTTTTCTTGAAGAGAGGAATTCCTTTCAAGCTCATCTTCAAACCGGGCATAGAGGTCCCAGCAGAAATAGTCCAGAGGCTGATTCTCCGGCACCTTTGCCCAGATGGGTCTCAAATCGGCAGATCCTTCATGAAAGAAAGGGGGATCGAGATAGAGAAAAGCTGTTACCACATCGACCACCTGAACACCTGTGTCATCAATATAATTGCAAACTTCCGTAGGAAAACCTAACCATTGAAAAACCCTTGCCACCGTATCCCCGAGGACTGAATTCCGAAGATGGCCGATATGCATGGCTTTATTGGGATTGACGCTTGTATGTTCGACGAAGACCTTTTCTTTCTCAACTTGAATGGGTCGGCCAAAGAGATCTCGTTTTTCGAGAATCTCAGGAATCAGATCCTTTGCAAATTTCGGCCAATCCACTTTGAAATTGAGATATCCGGGAGGAGTAAGAGTCGCTTCCTGAATATAGGGAGGAAAATTCGCCTTCAGTTGTTCAACCACTTCTTTTGCAATCTCCATCGGTGGACGCCGCTTCACTTTAGCAAGCGAGAGGCAGACGGCGCTTGAAAAATCCCCCATCTCTCTCTGGGGAGGGATATTGAGAGGAACTTCCTCCACCCCAAGAATATTCTTCAATGCCTCTGCCACCCCTTCACGAATCATCTTCGGCCTTTCCAATAGAAAATGCTGGCGGGACAGGAATGTCCCGCCTATCGCAACTTAGCTTGCTTTGTCATTTTCATCATTTCCCTATAGGCAGGGTTTTCCTACCCAGTAATTCCCTAACCCTCCGATAGGCGGGGTTTTCTAACCCCGCCTTGATGCGGTCACAACAAATGACCTTTTAAAAATAATCTTTAAAATCTGTCTCTTCCCTGTAATTTACTGAATTGAACTTGTAATCTTCCGGATATGCGACCATGCCTTTTCTCACCGGATTGTCCTCTATGTATCTCATCCTACTTAACCTCACAGTTGATAAAAATTACATAAAAAGGGAGGCGGGTGTGCTGGGCGGACACGGGAAGCCGAAGCTTCCCAAAGCTTTACGGCGGCACCTTTAAACGTTTGGCTACTCCGTTTTCAAGCAAGACCCAAAGGCCACCTCATGTGACATCGTATGTTCCCCATAAAAGATAAAATAATCCGCAATTGTAAAGGTTTGTAAGCGCACTTGCCTCCCTTTTTGTGCACGTTAAGGTTAATACTTTCTCCTCACTCTCAAGGATGCAATCATAAAACCCGCTTTGCCAAATGGAACCTTTTCCTCCGAATACAGAATTGATTCGTCTTGCCGAACATCCCTTAATCGATTTCACGCATTCTGAAATGTTTTTTCCTTTTGGAATGATAATGAAGTGGATATGGTCAGGCATTATAACAAACGATAAAAGATAATACCATTTCTGTTTTTTCCCAAACAATATGGCTTCCAATACGATATTTGCCGCATCGGGGCTTGCGAATATCGGTTTTCTTTTAAGAGTAACTGCTGTTGCCAAATAAGGATATTCTTCTATGTTGATGTGTTTAAGCTTTGGCATCATCAATCTCATCGGCGGGGTTGGAAAACCCCGCCTCATTGTATAATTATTATTTTAGAAAAATTAAAAGTCAACCTTCTTAACCCCTCAGTTATGAGGCGCATTCCATTTCATTGATAGTAGGAGTCGATAGGCGGGGCCTGCTGCAGGTCTAACCCCGACCCCGATAGACGGGACAGGAATGTCCCGCCTATCGGGGTGTAATTAAATTTATTTATCAGGAATGTTGTGAATCCCCGTTACTGAGGGATTACCAACTCGTTTGGTAAAATTGACACTGTGAAGTCTAAAGAGATATAATTTAGTTAAAACATAAAGAGTGTATCGCCATGGAAAGCACAATGAGGAAATAGGGAAGTCGGATTGAACGGAATGAAATCAATCCGCACCTTCGGCACGATGGAAAAAGAAGCGGACGTATCCTGTACCCCCAAAAAGAAAGAATCCCCCTCCAGATCTTAGGATTTGGGATTTATTAATTGAAATCCGAATACTGAGAGAAAAAGGATATGGCATTTGCTGAGCCGAACCGGATTCCATCCTTTGAGGAGATTTTAAAATATCTGCAAGCCTTCCCCATCAGCCTCCAAAAGTTCTATCCCCGGTCCTTCAGCTCAATGAACGGTTTGCTCTATGGAATGATTCGAACGGGCCAGGGGAAGAAATTGATCGTTATCGGTGAAAAGGAACTTCTCTTTAAGGATTCTTTTATTGGAAAGACTTTTCATCACAGCCCCTCGCTCAAGGTGTGCGATCTTTCCCCGGAAAATACCCTCTCGTTAATGGAACTCTTTCCTTTTACCAGGCCGGTCTCCCTCCTGAATTACCCTGCAACCATCGGAACCGGAGATCGTCTCGGTCTGGCCACTTCCGGCCATATCCGGGCAGTCAGAAAATTCAGGGTTCGGCCTGTTCTGGCCCAACAGTCGATCCGTGAGAATGGCCAGACCGGCAGAAATTATAAAGAGGTCATCGCAGATGCAGCCTGGTCCGTCTTTCAGGAGAGTTACCAGGAAGGCTACGGTGCGGACGGAGACCATCTGAAGTCTCTGGATGAGGTGAAACTGGCTCTTGATGCGGGCGTCTCCATGATCACGCTCGATCTCTCAGAAAAATTAAATTTCGAAGCTTTTTCACTTCCCGGAGAAGTCGTCGGGAAAAGATTTAAGGAGGAGATCGACCCAGGCGATGCAGACGTCCTCCTCCATCTCTTTCTCGATAAGGAATTTCGATTCAGTGGCTCCCGCGGCGATCTCTCCATCCGGTTTTCAGAAGAAGAAGTAAAGCGACATGTCCTTCTCTTTCATCGGGCCATTGACTTTTCAGAGGAGGTTCATCAATTTCTTATCCTGCGCACGGGTAGAAAACCTCTCATCGATTTTGAGATTTCCATCGACGAAATCCCCTTTCCCACCTCTCCGGAGACCCATCTCTTCCTGATGATCGCTTTCCGCCACAGGGGGGTCCGGATCGACTCCCTTGCACCCCGCTTCATCGGTGAGTTTCAGAAAGGAATCGATTACCGGGGAGAGGCGGCGGCTTTCAGGGGGCAATTCTATCGCCATGTCCTCATCGCCCAGCATTACGGGAATTATAAGCTCTCCATCCACTCGGGAAGCGATAAGTTTTCAATCTTTCCGGTTATCGGCGAGATCTCTCAGGGAAAAATCCATCTCAAGACAGCGGGGACGAGCTGGCTCGAAGCCGTCCGCCTCATCACCCTTAAGGATCCTTCCCTTTACAGGGAGATGTATCAAGAGGCTTTGTCCTCATTCGGGGAGGCTTCCAAACATTATCAGGTGACCACGGACCTCTCCCGTATCCCTCCAATCAAAGGCCTCACCGATTCGGAACTTTCCAGCCTCCTCGATCAGGAAAACGCCAGACAGCTTCTGCATATTACTTATGGCTTTTTACTGAAGAGCGAGTTAAGGGACAGGATTTTTAAGACTCTCATCCATTATGAGGAGGACTACGCCTCCCTCCTTGAAAACCATATTGAAAAACATTTAGAGTATCTGGGAGCTGAAAGGAGAGATCATTCCTCAGCATAAGACAGAGAAAAGGGTGGGGAGGTTCTCCTGTAAAAACCTTGAAGCGAAACCTCTATCCGTTGCACTACGTAGGTTCGTTTCCTAAAACCACCATCCAAACGGCAGGAGGACCGGTTTGTATGATTTCTATGATCGCTTTCCAAGGTTTTGGAGGGAGAACCTTCCCACCCTTTCCGGTTAAATACAACCCCATAACCAAAGGGTTAACAGGAGAGATTGAATATGAAGGCAACCGCCCAGGAAACCATCAATCGCATCGTAGAATTAAGCCTTCCTGAAAGTCTTTCGCTGAAGGAAAGACTCCCTGTTCCGGATGACCATGTCGCTCATCTCTTCTCACTTGTCCAGTGGGGCCAGACCACTCTGGCTTCCGATCATCTCCTCTTCTCCGAAATCAATGGAAGGTTATCCGAAATCGTAGGGGGCTTCATCAGAAAACTAAACCTCCTCTTCTCCCTTTCCAGACCTGGACTCCATGAACCGAATGACTCATTGGAGCGAAAGATCCGTCTCAGACAATACTCCTATGAGGTCATGCTGGAGATGGCGCTCAACTTTTACGGCCTCGAAAGCCGCTGGCTCGACGAGAAGGAAAAAGCGGACTCCCTTGGCTGCATTCTCAATGCTCTGGAGGAGTGGGAGGATCGAGAGAGAGAAGAGAAAGGAGGTTCGATTGCAGAGGCTGTCATCTCAAAATGGCTCTCGAGGATGAAGAGGGTCCAGAAGGGAAGCAGTATGACCGCTAGGACAGCCTTCCGAATCGAAGAGGGAATTGATTTCAAGAAAAATCTCTTCGCCCAATTCCTGACCAGAGCTGAAAGGGAGATCCGGGAGAATATCTACTACCGGATGGTAAAAGAGGGATTCTGTAAATTCGGCAATGACTACGCCATCGGCTTGAGATGGCTCAGGCATCTCGGCTTTGAGCAGGTCTCGACCAACCCTGTCCTGGCCGCAAGGGCTTATCAGGACGAACCTTCCTTAACCGCACTCTTTCGCAACGAGGTGAAGCGACATCCGGATTTTAAGCGCTGGTCCGCCAAATCCTCCCGATATGGAGATGAGATCACGCTTTACGCAACACTGCTTGCCCTCTGGGATAACCTCTATGTCTTTCGTCCCATCTTCTTCAATCTCCGCGAGACCTCCGGAGGCGGTGTCGTCAGCTTCCAGCTCAATCCCAATATTGCGCACCTTGTTGAGGAAAGCATCAGGGATGTGTTTACGGCATTCTCTCTCGCCTCTGAAAATCTCTCCCTCTATGACCAGTACCTGCTCGCAGGTTATCGGATGGACGGATGGAAAGGAAGGCCCAATCTCGTCATCAAAGTGGCTGCAACAACCCCTGCCGCCAGAACCATCACCCGGACGATCAACTCCTTTGGCTTCGGATCGAATATCACGGTTGACTTCAGCGTCAGCCAGGAGGCCACGCTCCTCCTCGAGGAGATGGAGGGAATGGCTGAGGCGATGAGGAAAGGAATTCCACCGACCCAGCTCTATATGACCAACATGGGTGGAAGGCTGGAAAGCCATCTGAGAGAGATAAAGCTGGAAGAACTCTTCGAAGAGTTGAAGAAGAAATTGGGCGAGGGAGAGGCTCTTAAGAGAATCCATCAACTCTCCGAAGCCAATGGAACAAAAGATAGGGTTTCTCAGGTAAAGTCATATGAGGAAAAGGTATGGGCTGTGACTCGATATGGACATGGCCAGAGAACCATCAATGACCCTGTTCATGAAGCCTTAAAACCCGTCGCTTCAAGAGAAACCCTCCGGAACTTGGAAGAGGCCATTGGAGCCTCCGGCACCCTGGTGGCCAGAAGGGTCTGGTTTCTCTTCTTCTCCCAAGCAAATCGGGAACAATGGATCGCTTACTTGATGAAGAGAAAAGGGTTAACCCGGGATCAGGCCCGTCTGATCATGGACCGCATCCACTATCTCCCCGCTTCCAAACGGAAGCCCTTTGACACCTACTGGACCCTCTCTTCCCGTAATCTCGTCCATACTGAATTTCCGGACCATCAGGAAAATGTGAGAAAAAAGGCTGAAGATCCCCGATTTGATTTGAATGAGTATGGGGAATCCATTTTGAACACTTTTCCAACCGAGGTGCTCAATCAACTCAATCAGATCGAAGATTTCCGGAAGGCCTATGGAATCAATCCCGAATTATCAAAATTCTTTATAGAGGCTGGAATATCCGGGGACTTTGACCTGGGAGGTCTGGCTCCTTCCGATTGGCCGGGGTTCGGCCCTGTGCAAAAAACGCTCTTGGAATTTAAGGGGGCTTATGATACCTTTAAGAAGGAGATGGTCTCCCTTCTCGGGACACAGGTCAGAAAGAAACGAACCCTGAAAAAAAAGAGAGGAAGGAAATGAATAAGAAAATTCCCTTCAAGATTTCGATCTGTAATGAACTCTTCCAGGGATGGCCGATTGAAAAGGTCTTTGAGTATGCGGCGAAATTAGGTTATGACGGAGTGGAGATATCACCCTTCACCCTTGCCGATTCCGTCACCGAGATATCAACGAAGAGAAGGAATGCGATCCGCCGCGCCGCAGAGGATAACGGGATTGAGATCGTCGGCCTTCACTGGCTTCTCGTGAAGCCTGAAGGTCTATACATTAATCACCCCGACGAGTTCATCCGCATCCAGACTCAGGAATATATCGAAGCCCTCATCCACTTCTGCGCCGACATCGGAGGGAAAGTCCTCGTCCACGGTTCTCCTCACCAGAGGACGATCAAGGAGGGATGGAACGCCAAGGATTCGTGGGATTATGCCAAAGAAACATTTAAGGTCTCCCTGAAGGCCGCCCGGCAGAGAAACGTCTTCTACTGCCTCGAGCCTCTCTCTCCTGCTCAGACCAATTTCATCAATACCGTAGAGGAAGCCATCCGATTTGTAAAAGAGGTGCGGCATCCCAATCTCAAAATGGTCTTTGACTGCCGGAGCGCCTCTGCCTCTGAGAAGTCATTGACAGAATCCCTTCTCCAGGCTCTGGACTCCGGATACCTCCGCCATGTTCATATGAATGATGCGAATGGATCGGGGCCGGGATTCGGTGAGACGAATTTTACGCCGATCCTAAAAACATTGCTCAAAAACGGTTATAAAGGCTACATCTCCGTTGAAGTCTTCAGTTTCGACCCCGATCCTCAAACGATCGCCAGCCGCTCCATCGGCTACCTGAATGGAATTATGGAGACCTTGACAGAAAAAGCGTGAAATTTAGGATACCGATCACCCTGAGGCTCTCGAAGCCTGCAGTGAGTTTATCGAACTGGGTGAAACTCCTCGACTACTTCACCCCCTCTTTCAAAAGCCCTCCTATTTTCATCCATCGTGCGAGAGGGAAACAAATCCCTGATGACCGATTCGAAGACCTGGCGGTCAATGGGCGCGACGTTAATGGCGGAGAGCGCTCCCAGCATGACAATATTGGCAAAGATGGGGTCGCCCATCTCCAGGGCAATCTCTGTAGCATTGAGCGTCCAGACCCGTCTGCTCAATTCCTGTATCTTTGCGATCACCCTCGACGCCTCCGGATAAGTGGCATTTCCGGAGATGACATCAATGGGATGGATCGGTCTTGTATTGAGGAGGGTCATGATTTTTGGATTTCCATAAGGTCCAAGTATCCTTAGCCCCTCAACCGGCTCAAGAGCGATGAGAAGATCAGCGCGCCCCTCAGGAATCAGGGGAGAAAACGGTTCCCTCTCTGAAATCCGCAGATGGCTCATGACTGAGCCTCCCCGCTGTGAGGCGCCATAAGTCTCTCCGATCGTAATGACATATCCCTTGGCAACAAGCATCTCGCCCAGAATCCGTGAGGCCAGAACATTTCCCTGCCCCCCGACCCCGCCGATGATCACATTAAATGGATCTTTGGGAAGTAACATCATATGAATGCCTTTCTCTCCAGTCGAAACTCCCTTGACCAACAAGGGCACCAAGAAGGATAAAAATCTACTGGATTCCCGTTTTCACGGGAATGACAAGTGCTGGGAGATTTGTCATTCCTGCGGAAGCAGGAATCCAGAAATCTTATTTACGTCTTAAACCGATCAGGACACCACATCTCCCCCTGACACCGCCTCTTTCCGGATGGCTGTGGCAGGGCAGATTCCCGCGCATACTCCGCATCCGTTACAGATTGCCTCGTCAATGCGCGCCTTTCCGGTTGACTGATCCCACACCAATCCGGGACATTTGAAGATCCTTGTGCAGAGCCGGTTACAGCCGCACGCCTCTCCCAAGCATCGCCCCTGATCCACCTCGATCCGAAAAAGTTTCCTCTGATGTTTACCACTGACCAGCGCACATTCTCTTCTGAGAATGAGGACTTTTACCCCGTTAGAAATAATTCCCCCCTGCTCTTCAGCATGGTTTAATGTCTCGCTGGAATTTCTAACGGGGTGAACTCCTCTTTCCATTCGAATAAGCCTCAGGATGGTCTCAACTGCCTCCTCAATATCAAAAGGATCGACCACCTCCACGCGGGCCCCCAAAACTTCGCAGATCGCCTTGAGATCAATAATCGGCGCCATGCCTCCGGTTGCCGTCGAGCCGGTGCCCGGATGGGGCTGAAAACCGGTCATGGCAGTGGCGCTGTTATCGAGAAGGAGCAATAAAAAGTTGGCGCCGTTATAATAGGCATTGGCCAGGGCGGGCATGGCCGCATGATAGAAAGTCGAATCCCCGCAGACAGCAACCACAGGCTGCTCCAGTCCAAAGCGCTCAAGCTGACCGAACCCGCAGGCCAATCCGGTTCCGGAGCCCATGGCATGAAGCGTCTTCATCTGGAAAAACCCGGAAGGCCCCATCCCCAGCGAATAACAACCGATATCACCCAGGACAAAGCCATCCCTGGCGTCCAGCGCCAGAGCGGTCTTGACCGCCCAGTAAGTCGCCCGATGAGGACATCCGGCGCAGAAGCTGTGCGCTCTTGGCGGCACCTGTTCGGCAATCGCTTCATCGGCCCGCCGGCGATACTCTTCAGGTCTTGGCATATAGTCAACCCTTAAGAGCGTCTGGAGCGCGGAAGTAACGATCTCCGGGTTGAGCTCGCCCACATCCGGAACCGTATGGCTCGCCTTTCCGGAGAACCGTTTTACTCCCAGGTCGGAACAATTCTGTGCAAAGAGCTCCTTCACATTGTTCTCGAGAAATGGGTCCACCTCTTCGATGAACAAGAAATTCTCAGACCTCCGAAGATGTCTCAGGACAAATTCCTCCGGCAGAGGCCAGGTTGTCCCAAGCTTGAGGATGCCGACTCTCTCCTCAACCTTTAAGTTGCTCACCGCTTCAAGGGAATACATATATCCGCTTCCGCTCGTGATCACCATTAAATCAGGTTTCTCCGGCCCCCTGTAAAAATTGAAAGGGGACTCTTCAAAGATCTTCTTCGCCCTTTCAAATTTCTCATGAAGGGCCTTATGATTGGGCATTGGTGGAAAGGCGAGGCTTGGCCGGGAAAGGTCAAATCCAGGCTTCGGGCTGGACTGAGGGAGTTCGTCGAAAGTGACATTGCCCCTGGCGTGTGAAACACGGGTCACGCTCCGGATCAGCACAGGGAGATTCAGCCTCTCCGAGAGGTTGAAAGCCTCCCGGGTCATCTCCTTGGCTTCCCGGAAATTGGCAGGCTCCAGAAGGGGCAAATCTCCGAGTTTGGCGAAGAGGCGCGAATCCTCTTCGTTGCTCGAAGAGATTCCTCCCGGGTCATCCGCAACGACCACGACAAGACCTCCGCGGCATCCGGTCAGGTTGAGATTGAGGAGAAAGTCAGAGGCCACATTGAGCCCGTTCTGCTTCATGGCGCAAAGGCCTCTGAGCCCTGACAGAGAGGCCGCCGCCGCCACCTCAAGGGCAACCTTCTCATTGATCGACCACTCGACATGGAGCCCCAACTCCTCAGCGACTCCGGCAAGGGTCCCGATGATCTCCGAGGACGGATTTCCCGGATAGGCCGCGCAGACCTTCACCCCTGCCTCAAGCGCTCCCCGGGCAATGGCCTCGTTCCCCATCAAAAGCGCAACCTTACCAGGAGTATTCTGAGAAATGTTCATAACAGCTTCACCACCGCCGAGCGAGAAATATACTCTGATGAATGAGGCTACGGTTAAGGTTACGAAGCCCGTTTCGGTTACTGGTTACGGTTACGTGTAAACCCCGTTAGAAAGTTTTCAACTTTCTAACGGGAAAGCTCACACGGGGCATTAAACCCCGTGTTCGCTGAAAAGGAAACAACCACCATCCCCGCAGCAGAGCTGCAGGGCTTTCTAACGGGGCAAAGAATTTAGGGACGACAAACGTAACCTTTTATAAACGATACGGGCATCGTTGCCGTTACCGTTAAACTTTTATTTTTGTAACAATTCCCCCCTCTTTTGAATAGCCTCGATCGCCTTTCGCTTCTTGAGCAAAGAGGCTTCTCCAAGATGACCCAAATGATCCTCCGGCATGGGCTTAGATTCGACAATGCCTTCGGCTTCAGCCTTTTTAAAAAGCATCTCGCCTCGATCGGACCGGATGATCATCGTATTCCATCCCTCAATCCCTTCAACCGTTCCCGCTGAAATATCCGAGAGTTCCGCCGTCATATCAGGACACACCTGACAACCCTTCCGGATGAAAGGCCGGATCTCATCGATAGGAATCATATGCAACGATCCATTGGTATGAATTTTAAGAAGTCTCTCCGGAGGCGGAGTAATCTCCAGTTTAATCATATGCGACTGCCCCAACCTCTTGTTTAAGAAAGCGTGAAATTGCTCATATTCGAGAGCCCATGTGCAGAAAAGCCCAATAACAAGACCCACCCTATCAACAGGCGTTTTTCTCTCAAGAGAGGAAGCCCTCATTCTTGTGAGGGCCTGCGCCTGGCAGGGAAGACCCACCACTCCGATCTTCTCTTCTCCTTGCCAGGGCCCCTTATGGAGGGCTTCGAGAGTCGGGCCGGAGACATAACTCGAGCCGGCGCAGGTCAAGATATCTTCACGGTCCCGGACGATTCGACCTTCGGGTAGAAAGTCGGCCTCCCGAGGCGTTAGAATGGCCGCATCAAGGGCCTTCTTCCTGAGAGCAAAGTCGATGAGTGCAGACACCACCCCTCCGCTCTGAGCCTTCTTTCTCCAGATGGGGTCTCTTGCCCTGGCCATCAAAATGTTTTTAACGGGCCCCATCTCCACCTTTTCGTATTTTTGTCCAAATTCCTTCTGGCAGATTCCGTCCAGATCCACTTCTGTTCGGGGACAATAGACAAAGCAACGGCCTTCCTCAAGACCGCAATCGTGAAGCTTGACCACCCTTCCCTGCCATGAACGAAGATAGGGGCAGAGCGAGAGACAGGCTCCGCAGGCCGTGCAGAGGCCCTGCGACAAAACCCTCTCTTCTAAACCTTTGAGTCCCCGGTTCATATGATTGATAGACAATTATTACAGACCTACTAAAAAGTCAACCTTTCTCGTATCTTTTACCAAACCACTTCGTACCCTGAAATTACCACTATAATTGCGATTGCATTTTTAGTGGTAATAAATGCCCTCGCACTTACCAAACCGGCTTTGTAACCTTAGCGAATATTTTTTGCGGGGAGCATAAATCGATTTTCGTGGTTTATAATTTGGGGACGGTTCTCATATTATATTGCAATATCAATTAGATATAGACTATTTTGTTGGCCTTCCTCTTTTGGGTCGCTTAACTTCAATCGCTTTCTTATTCATCTGTTTCCGAAACCCTTCCGCCCCAATCACCCCCTTAACCATTTTCTCCCGTATCTCTTGCTCCTCTTCGTCTCTGTTCGAACAAACATATTCCCGATATGCCCTCTGTCTCTGAGAAGGACCCTTCCCCATCGCCTCATAAAGGTCATGTCTATCTGTCAATTCATCTCTCTTTCCATAACCATAAATTTTATAACTGCTCCATGAATATTCCATAGGATCCTTCACTAAACCAGCTCTCAGGGGATTTCTCTCGATGTATCTCCCACATTCGAGAAGATAGTTGTCTCTCTCCACAAGTGCACTTTTATATCGATCTTGCCATAGATGCCCCACTTTTCCCTTCTTCCTGTTATACCAAATCGTATAAGCCAGATTGATCCCTTGCATGAGCTTCGATAAAGAGCTGCCCTCCTTTGTCTCAATGAGCAGATGAACGTGGTTATTCATCAATACCCAATGGTAGAGTTTAAATTCATACTGATCCTTATAGCGTCGGCATATCTCAAGGTATTTTTCAAAGTCTTCTTTTTCCTGAAAAACAGGTTCCCGGTTATTGCCTCTGCTAATGATATGATAAGGCATGGATGGAAAGACGACTCTCGCTGACCTTGGCATTTTTAATCATCTCCTGAAACAACACACTCAATATTGATTATTCGATCCTAATACTCCGATAATTATCCCATAACTATTTGGTATAATTGATATATTCAAGAACCGTCCCCAAACTACATTGGATTTCACCCAGAACCTCAAAGTGCATATGTTTGATGACGATTTTGAAGATGAAGTATTTTCAGGCTCTAAATCGAAGAAGGTGAAAGTTTAAGAATCTACGCCTATTGACGTTATCTCCCTGAAATTTCCTCCCCTACCAACCATCCGCTAATCATCTCTCCTTCCAAGCCCAGGTAAGGGAAATTTTCTCTCCCTGAAAAGTAGAGATTTTTTGAAATCCGGATTGGAACAATTCCCCTTCTCCATCGAAAATCGGAATCGACCTCATAAAGAAAGTGCGGATAGGACCAGCAATCCATCTGATCATCCGCCCATTTCCGGTCGATGAACTCAATATGATTTTCAAGAAATGGAAATAGATGTTTTAAATGATTCATCACCCCATCCTGCAGATCAGAGATAGAATCCTTTTGCAATCCTCCACAGGACATTAAGCTCTGGACCGTAAGCGCTCTTTTCCCTTCCGGGGCCTGATTCTTATCCCCTTTTCGACTCAGCCTGAGGAAGAGGAGGTTTCCTCCTTCGTATGGCTTTTGAAGGTCGTAAAGGGAGACGAGGCGGTCTCTCATTCCGACCGGAATGACCTTCTCATGGATCCCTAAAAAGAACGGCACGAGCACGTAACGGGGTCGAACCTTTTTTCCCCACCTCGAAAGGGCCTTTCCTTTCTTCCCGAACAGGCCCAAAAGCGAATGGAGAGGAGAATTAAGAACAAGAGAGCGGGATCGGTAGGTGGGCTTCCCTCCTTTTAAGAAAACGCTAACTCCTTCCCTCCATTTCATCTCCACTTTCTCCACGCTCTCGATTTCTTCAACCTTTCCTCCGGATTGGGTGAATTTCTCGATCATGCCTTCCGTCACTTTTTCCAGATCAACGCTCTCCTCCCATTCATCCCCTTCGCCATCCAATAAAAGGTGAGAAACCAGGGGGATGGGAAAAGAGTCTGCGCGGAGGTTCCCATGAGAGATCATCTGTAGCTCAATAAATTTTTTAAATTCAGGCGAGAATGGAGAGAGCCATTGATCCGTTCCTCCTTTAGGAAGGCCATCAAATGATAACCATCTCTTGAGGAAAGACCTGTTCCAGATAGGAAAATGGGGTCCAGGGGGGGCCTTGCTTCTTATCTCTTTTAAAACCTGTTTGATTCGTTCCAGTTCGGCATAAAAGTTTTCTATTTGATTCAATTCCTCCGGGAATTCCCTTCTCCACTCCCTCTGGAGAAGGGAACGCTCGCCATAAAGGTCGATTCTTGCTTCGGGGAGGATCACCTGAAAAGAGACTTCCTGCTTCGGTTTATCTCCTCCTTTTTTGCTTTCCCGGTGATCAGCTGGAAATGGAATCTTCTTCGGGAGGTTTGTTTGAATCAGTTTCTCTGAGAAGTTTGAAAAAGGAACGAAGCGATACCCGTCTCTTGAATAAGAGGAGCGATATCTTTTTTCTTTAAGAAGCAGAACGCTACGGTTCTCTTTTGCCAGCCGGGTGGCGGCGATCAAGCCCCCCAGCCCAGCGCCCAATATAGCCACATCAAAGACTTTGTGCTGGTGTTCCATGCTGTTTGTTAATTTTTCGGAGACAATCTCTTTGTTGGCATGATAACAGGAATTGACCCTATACAAGAGATGGGTAGACCCATTGCTTTTCAAGCGAACTCGATGGAATCCTGCCCCTTCTCGGCCTTCCCAATCTCCCCGATAAGAGAGGCCTTCTCGCCCATCGAGTGAAGCCTTTCCAAAATCTCCTCTGCCTCCCTGCTCTTAACAATGAGAATCAAACCGATTCCATTATTAAAGGTCTTAAGCATTTCATCTTCCGAGATATTCCCCTTCTTTTTTAGGAATGGAAAGATGGGAGGGATTTCCCATGTCCCTTGATGGACGATCGCCTTGCAACCACTTGGAATGACCCTCGGAAGATTCCCGGTGATCCCTCCGCCTGTGATATGGGCGATCCCTCCGATTTTGAAATCCCTGACAAGGTTGAGAACCGTCTTGACATAGATTCGTGTTGGCCGAAGGAGTTCCTCGCCCAGAACTTCTCCGATCTCTTCCACCCTTTTGCCGAGGTCCATCCGGTGATGTTCGAGGATGACCTTTCTCACCAGGGAGTACCCGTTGCTGTGGAGTCCGCTCGAGGCAATCCCGATTAACCTGTCGCCCACGGTGACACTGGAGCCGTCGATCATTTGGGCATCCTCCACAATGCCCACGGCAAAGCCGGCAAGGTCATATTCGTCTTCCGCATAAAACCCGGGCATCTCGGCTGTCTCACCACCGATGAGGGAACATTCCGCTTCCATGCATCCTTTGGCAATACCACTGACCACCTGGATCGCCTTCTCCTGATCCAGTTTCGAAGTGGCAAAATAATCCAGCAGGAAGAGCGGTCTGGCTCCGCTGACCACGATGTCATTGACGCACATGGCCACCAGATCAATGCCCACGGTGTCATGGCGGTCCATCAGGAATGCGATCTTCAATTTCGTTCCCACACCATCCGTTGACGAGACCAGAATGGGTTTCTTATATCTTTCGAGGTTGAGAGAAACGCAACCCGCAAAACCGCCGATCTTTGTCATCACCTCCGGCCGAAAGGTCGCCTCAACCATCGATTTGATCCCCTGGACAAACGAGTCCCCTTTCTCAACATCAACGCCCGAATCTTTGTAAGAGAATTTTTTCATTCTTTATGCTCCCAAGTTATAAAGGGCCCCAGAATTGAATTGATAATGGGATTGGAAAATCTTCCCTCGCCCCTCTCTGTCAAATCCCGCGAAACGCGGGACCACCTTTTGAAAAACCTACTTACCATCACAGAGGAGCGCTGTATGCGTTAATAAATTAATTTTAAAGTAATCGAAGACCCCCGAAAAGTCAAATCACATCTTGCGGATTCGGATTTAACCTGTTAATAAAAAACGATTGCAAGGATTAAGGAATCGATTGCTCAGATCAGAAATCCATTGAATTGAACTACCGCCAGCGATAAACTGGTGGATTCTCTATCGACTGAAGTCGGCTAAAGAAAAGCAGATCAGCACAGAAATTCTCACGAGGAAAAACCTGTGGAATCATTTTCTTAATCTGTGTCATCAGAGAGATCCGGACATGAGAATTGAGGAGTTTGATTACAACCTTCCCAAATCGTTAATTGCTCAGTACCCATCCCCCCGGCGGGGGGAGTCCCGCTTAATGATCCTCCATCGAACCCGGGGCGCTATCGAGCACCGGAACTTCGGAGAACTCCCGGGATATTTGCGCTCCGGCGATCTTCTGGTAATGAATAATACCCGTGTTCTTCCTGCGCGATTGATCGGCCGCAAAGAGACGGGAGGAAGGGTTGAAGTCCTTCTCATCCCTTCGTGGAACGGAGCAAGAGGCGAATGGGAGGCTCTGGTCAGAAATTTTGGGAAACTGAAGAACGCGACCCGAATTCATTTCGGTCAGGGAGCCTATGGAGAATTGAGCGGGGTAAAAGGTGGAAAGGGGAAAATCACTTTTCCCGGAGGAGAATCGGTTGAAGAGCTTCTCGGGAAGGCTGGCCATATTCCGCTCCCCCCTTATATCAAGAGAGAAGATGAACCGATCGACCGGGAGCGTTATCAGACGGTCATCGCTGAAAAAGATGGATCGATTGCAGCTCCCACTGCAGGCCTTCATTTCGCGGAATCGATGATCCAAACTTTAAGGGAGAACGGGGTGGGGGTCGCATGGATCACCCTTCACATCGGCCCAGGCACTTTCACTCCGGTGAAAACAGAGAAGGTTGAAGAGCACCCGATGGAAAAAGAGTGGGTGGAGATAACGGAACAAGTCGCAGGAGAGATTGAGCAGACCAAAAAACGGGGGGGAAGAGTGATCGCTGTTGGAACGACAACGACCCGCGCCCTTGAATCTTTCTCTGAAAGGGAAGGCCGGGTTAAACCAGGAAGAGGGCACGCTTCTCTTTTCATCCATCCACCCTACCCTTTCAGGGTGATCGATGGATTGGTGACCAATTTCCATCTTCCCAAATCGACGCTGATCATGCTGGTTTCGGCTTTTGCAGGCAGAGATTTTATCCTGAATGCCTATCGGGAAGCTGTGGAAAGGAAGTACCGGTTTTACAGTTATGGCGACGCCATGCTGATCCTTTGAGAAAATTCGAAGCACGAAATCCGAATTTCGAAACAATACCAAATGACCAAAATCCCAATGTTCAAAACTGATAAAAGTTTAATGCATTTGGATTTCGAAAATTCGAAATTGTTTCGTGCTTCGATATTCGAATTTCGAGTTTTATATTTAAAGTGATGGCTTTTCAATTCGAGATCCTTAAAAAAGATTCTTCCTCTCAGGCGAGACTGGGTAGGATCGTCACCCATCACGGCGCTATCATGACCCCGGCCTTTCTTCCCGTGGGGACGCAGGGAACGGTTAAGTCGCTCACGCCTGAAGAACTGGCGGAGGTTGGGGTGGAGGGGATATTAGGAAACACCTATCACCTCTACCTCAAACCCGGCCATGAAACCATAGCCCGGTTGGGAGGGCTCCATCGTTTTATCCACTGGGAAAAGCCTATTCTGACGGATAGCGGCGGTTATCAAATCTTCAGTCTCGCGAAACTGCGAAAAATCTCGGAAGACGGAGTCACCTTTCAGTCCCATATCGATGGCTCCGAACATTTTCTTACACCCGAGAAGGTGATGGAGATTCAGAGGACTCTCGGCTCTGACATCGCTATGGTCCTGGATGAGTGCGTGCCCTATCCTTCTTCCCATGAATATGTCATGGCTTCAACGAAGCTTACCACCTTTTGGGCCGAGAGATGTCTGAAAGCGAGAAGGAGCGACGATCCGGCTCTTTTCGGCATTGTCCAGGGCGGGATGTATCGGGATCTTCGAGAGGAGAGCGCCAGAGACCTGACCCGTCTCGACTTCCAGGGATATGCCATCGGAGGACTTAGTGTCGGGGAACCCAAATCCATCATGCAGGACGTTCTGGAATGGACCGCGCCTTTTTTACCCGATAAGAGTCCACGGTACTTAATGGGTGTGGGAACCCCTGAAGATATTCTCCATGCAACCCTGCAGGGGATTGATCTTTTCGATTGTGTCCTTCCCACGAGGAATGCCAGAAACGGAATGCTCTTCACTTCAAGGGGGAAGATATCGATCAAACAGGCCCGGTATGCGGAGGACCCAGGGCCTATCGATGAATCGTGTCTTTGCTACTCGTGCCGCCACTATTCAAGGGCGTATCTCCGACACCTCTACCTGGCCAACGAAATCCTCTCTTCGAGGTTGAATACGATTCACAATATCTATTATTATATGGAACTGATGAAGGAGATTCGGAAGGCGATTCAGGAGGAACGTCTGTCTCAACTTTGTCAAACTTCCATTTTCCGAGTGAATGGGTTACAAGAAGAACAATCTGATCAGCGCCAAACAGCTTTTCTCTAAACCAAAAAACTAAAATCAAAAAGGAGGATATTATGTGGAATGAGTTGGCTTATGCAATGGGACCCCAACCTGGAGGAGGAAACCAGGGGTCCGCGATATGGAGTTTCCTACCCATCATTTTGATCTTTGTCATCTTTTACTTTCTGCTCATCCGTCCCCAGCAGAAACGGGCTAAGGACCACCGCAATCTGCTCTCGAATTTAAAGGAGGGCGATCAAGTGTTGACGAGCGGAGGGATCTACGGCAGGATCACCGGTATCAAGGACGATAAGATCACGGTCGAAATCTCCGACAGGGTGAGAGTAAAAGTCAACCGGGGCAATATCGCAGGAGTCGTCAGATCGGATATGATGTGAACCAATTAGAATAATTTCGGATTGCGAAATGCGGATTGCGGAATAAAAATTCTTTTTGCAAATTCCGCATTCCAAAATCCGCAATCGGCAATGCCTGATGCCTCATTAATAAATGTTACCCGAGAGAAAAGAAGAGAGAGGTATCGTGACCATAGGTTTTTGAGAACGTAAGATTCTAAAAATGGTATTCATCTTCTCTTCCATCACTTTCCTTAGCCTA
>VGSS01000040.1 GCA_016874935.1 Deltaproteobacteria bacterium
ACCCTACCAGTGTGGGAACGCCAGTGGTTCCTGACGAGGCAGCGAATCGATGGATCCGATCCAGGGGCACTCCAAGAAGCCCATAGGGATATAAGGCCCTCAGGTCTTTTTTCTCCGTAAACGGCACCATGGTCAGATCTTCTGTGGTCTGGATATGTTTTGGCTTGATATTGTTTCGATCGAAAAGGTCCCGATAATAGGGAATCTCGCGATAACATCGATCCAGCAGGGCGCGAAGTCGTTCATTCTGGATTTCACGGAGTTTCTGGGGAGAGACCGTATCGAATTCGTTAAAGTAGTTGGACATCTTTACAACCTCGCTTTTGCACGTATTTCCCTCTCTCCACTGAGGCCATGTCGGAATTATTGGTTTGTCACCCTGAATTTATTTCAGGGTCTCTGATCCTGAGCTTTATGCAGGATTGATTCTATTAGATGCTGAACCAAGTTCAGCATGACATTTTTTTATTCCCCGAATTGAGACATCACACAACTGCAAGATGAGAAAAAGATGGTTTATGCCTTAAACAGCTCCTTCACCTTATAAATAATCGCATCTCGCATGGTGCCCGGAGTGAAAATGGCTGAAACACCTATGTCTCTCAATACCTTTACATCGTCCGGAGGAATGACTCCTCCGATGATCAGTTTCTTATCCTCTAAACCGTTTTTACGGAGCAGATCTAAAAGCTTCCGGCAATAAAAAAGGTGCTCCCCGCCCAAAAAGCTACACCCGATGAAGTCCGCATTCTCCTGCAGGACCGCTTTGACCATCCCCTCCGGCGTATTATAGAGGCCTAAGTAGATGACTTCAAATCCAGCGTCGGCAAGCCATTTGGCTACGATCCGCATGCCATTGTCGTGGCCATCGAGACCAATCTTCCCGATGAGAATCCTCTTTTTCTTTTCCATATTGTCTCCCTAAATGAAAAATAAATCGGTTCTTATTTCAAGGTTCCGGCTACGAAGCCCGTTTCGGTTATCGGTCACGGTTACGTTTAAAAGAATTAAGCACGACAGCCGTAACCTTTTAATAACGATACGGGCCTCGTTACCGTTGCCGTTAAACGATGTCCTAATTTTATAGGCAATTATTCTTAAACATAGTGAACCTTAAAATCGTACGCCTCCCTCAAGGCGTCGCTCATTTCTCCAGATGTGACCTTTTGTTCAACCGTCTCAATGAGGACCGGGAGGATATTCTTCTTCTGATTCTCTTTCACCTGCCTGGTCAGATTCTCTAAAGCCCTTCTAACCTTATCGCCATTTCTCGACTTCTTGTATTCCTGGATGGATCGAATCCGTTTCTCCTGCATGTCAGAGGCCTGACGGAAAATATTGATCTTGACTTCTTCATCTTCATCCCGTTCCATATTGACGCCGATCTGGATCTGTTCCCCTGCTTCGAGTTGCCGGGCATACTCATATCGAGCTCCATTGATCTCATTCTCAATCCATTGAGATTTAAAACATTCAAGGAAACCTCCCTTCTTCTCAATAATCTCCATCAGCGATAAGAGGCGCTCCTCCAGTTCATCCGTCAATTTCTCAATCACATAAGAACCTCCCAGAGGATCTGCGGTACGGCAGACCCCTGTTTCATAGGCAATGATCTGCTGGGTTCGAATGGCAAGCACCTGTGCCTCATCTGTGGGAAGCGCATATCCCTCATCATAGGAAGTGGTGTGGACAGACTGACTTCCCCCAAAGACAGTCGCCAGGGTCTGAATCGCAGCCCGCACAATATTATTCAAAGGCTGCTGTGCAGTAAGAGGAAGAGAGGAGGTCTGAACCGCGATCCGGCACATGCAACTCTTCGGATTCTTGGCGCCGAAGGTCTCCTTCATCAGGCGTGCCCATATTCTTCGCATGGCTCTCAGTTTGGCGATCTCCTCTAAAAAGTCGATATGGACGCTCGCAAAAAAAGCAATCCGGGGTGCAAAGCGGTCAATCTCTATTCCCCGTGCCAGCATGGAACGGACATACTCTAAGGCAAGGGAAAAAACAAAGGCAACTTCTTGCACAGCGCTCACCCCCGTCTCCCGGATGTTACGGGAATTAATATTGATGATGTTCCAGCGAGGGATATGCTGGAGGCAATATTCCATCAAGTCGCATGCGATCTTGATCGCCGGATCCACCGGGAAGAAGTGTGTCCCGGATTGGTAGGTTGGGCCCACGAGCTGAGTGATGGCACAGTTCATCATCGTTCCAATCAGGCTGGAAACATCCACTCCCTGTCTATTGGCCGTAAGTAGATACATCGCCATATGAATGGCTGAATAGGGAGGATTGACAATCAGGGTGGTGCTGACTTTATCCAGAGGGATCCCTTTAAAAAGGGTTTCCGTGTCCTCAAGGGTAGCCATCGAGGTTCCTACCAACCCTACATCCCCTTCTGCGAGAGGGTGGTCCGGATCAAGACCCAACTTGGTGGGAATATCATAGTCAATATTGAGTCCGGTCATACCTTTGCTCAGAAGGAAGTGAATGAGGCGATTGCTCTCTTCGGGAGTCCCGAACCCGCTCTGTTGCCGTCGGGTCCAGAGCCGGCCTCGATACATGTCTCTATAAACGCCACGGGTAAAGGGAAAAACCCCGGGGTCTGGCGGGTCCTGGGGAGAGTCTCCACGATCATAGAACTCTTTCATCTCAATGCCTGAAAGAGTCCTGAAATGAGGGAGTCTTTCGCCTTTTAGATAGCGGTCGTATTGGATCTTATCCGGGTCTTTCATTATTTTCTCCTCTTTCATTCTCTAAACTTTCTCCCCATAGACTCCCTGAAGAAAAAACGTCGTCAATTGTCGCGCTAATCCGGAAGGAGAAACAGGCCCTTTGGGATCGTACCACTGATAAATCCAGTTCACGAGCGCGAAAAAAGAGAAGGTGAGGACGTTCGGATGCATCAATCGGCATCCTGTCTCTCTGGATAACCGATTGATCACCTTCCGGCAGATTTCAAAATACCTCCGTTCCTGTGCCCTGATCGTGGTCAACCGTTTTCCCCGCAGGCATTCCCGCTCATGGAGGAGGCATTTCGCTTCATAAAAGTATTGGATGTAGAATTGGATATGGCGTCGAAGGATGAAGGCGATCTGTTCTTTCGGAGAAGAGAGGGAGGACAGGTCTTCCTCCAAACGAAACAGCATGGCCTCCATATAGTTTTTGAGAATTTTAAATAACAGGTCTTCCTTGTTGTCAAAGTAATGATAGATCCCCCCCAAACTCATGCCGGTGGCTCTGGCAATGTCTCTCATCGTTGTGTTTGAGAACCCTTTCCGGTGGATGAGTTGAGAGGAGACCCTGCTGATGTGGTTGAATTTTTCGTCAAATCTCATTTCAGTGGATTCAAACGAACGTCCGTTCGATTTACCTTATTAACAACATAATATCCCTTTGTCAATAAAAATATGAAGGATGTGATCGGGCGAAGGGCTGGAAAGGCCCCGACCGAATCGGAGTCTTTCCAGGGGGCAATGATTCAATCAAAAAATCTTAAAGAGGGACGGAAGGAACGTGATGAGCTGCGGGAAAATGAACAGCAGAAGGGCGCAAACGATCATGCTGATCAAAAAAGGATAAACCCCGCTGTAGATCTCTCCAAAAGGCACTTTGGTAATATTTTTGACCACAAAGACATTAATCGCTACTGGAGGAATCACCACACCGATCATCACAAAGATATGGAGAATGACCCCAAACCATATCGGATCATAGCCCAGTTTGATCACAATCGGAAAGAAGATGGGAGTGGCCAGGACCATAAAGGCAAGGTCATCAATAAAAGATCCCCCAATTTCATAGATCAGCAAAATAAGCATCATGATGACATAAGGCGGAAAAGGAAGGCTTCCAACCCAATCCGCAGCAAGGATGGGAATTTTCGTCACCACAAGAAAATGTCCAAGGATCGTGGACCCTGCAATCAGCATCAGGACCATACATGCCGTCCGAAGGGATTCTTTAACCGATAGGACAAACCCTTTAAAATTGATGTCCCTTTTAATGACGGATAAAAGGAGAACAGCAAATGTCCCAGCGCTCCCTGCCTCTGTGGGTGTAAAGAAGCCCCATGCCATCCCTCCGGTCACAATGATGAAGATCAGGATAACCCATATCACCTCTTTGAGCGATTTCCATCTTGCTTTCCAGCCTGTTTTTTCGCCTTTGGGACCTAAAACAGGATCGATCTTACACCATCCGAAGATGATGAAGACAAACAAAGAGGTGATGATCAGACCCGGAACGACTGCAGCTAAAAATAATTTGCCGATGGATGTTTCCGTAATCATCCCGAAAACGATCAGGGTGACGCTTGGCGGAATGAGACTGCCGAGAGTGCCTGAAACAGCAATGATCCCAGTCGAGAGTTTTCTCTTGTAATGATACCGTTCCATTTCGGGATAAGCCACACTCCCGAAGGTCGCTGCCGTGGCAATGGCTGACCCGGTGACCGTCCCAAACGCAGCGGCCCCTCCCACGGTGGCCATGGCCAACCCTCCGGGGATATGCCCGAAAAATTTATAAGAGGTATCATACAATCTCTTTGCAATCCCGGCATTAAAGGCGATCTGACCCATGAGGACAAAAAGAGGAATAACCGTGAATCCATAGGAGGAAAAGACGTCAAAAATATCCTTCGCCAATAAATTCAATCCGGCCTGAAAGGAGACAATATAACTGAACCCGAGAAAGCCAACAATGGCCATGGCAAAGCCCAATTCGATCCCGGTCAGGAATAACGCCAAAACCACAACCAGGCCTATGATTCCGATCGTCACCTCACTCATATTTTCCTCCGAAAATCTTAAAGATATCGCACAGGAGCACAAGACTTTGGACAAAACAACAAACTCCCAATCCATAAGCGATCGGATAAAAAGGCAGGGTCAGGGTGGGAGAAACCTCTCCTGCTCTTCTGAGATCCATTCCATATTTGATCAACTCAAAACCGATCAGTAGAAAAAGGCAAATCCCAAAACATCTTGTGAAGAGATGAAAAATGTTCCTCGTTTTTTGAGAGAATCTCATGATCAGAAAATCGGTATTGACATGTCCCCTCACCCAAGTGGTAAAAGGAAGGCCGCAACCGATCACAATAGCTCCTGAAAGGGCCACAATCTCAAACGTCCCGACAATCGGTCTTCTCAGATCTCTTAAAATAATATCTGCTACCGTGAGCAACATGATAAAGGTCAGGCTCGCCCCGCTGATGACATTGATGTAGCGAGTCAGTTTGTATACTTTATCCAGAAACCATCCCATATATCGCTCCTTTTAAAAAACCCATTGTTGATGAAGTCCCAAAAAGTCGAAAAATCCTATTATTTGTCACTCTGGCCCCGATCTTTATCGGGAGAATCCAGTCCCGCTTTTGGCAGGATTGAAACCACTGGACTCCGGTTTTCACCGGAGTGACGAATTTGGAATTATTAGAGGTTCCTTTAAATTTCATTGTAGCGCAACCCTTTAGGGTCGCTTCTCATGCCTACCTGCGGTAGGCAAGCAAGGCTAAAGCCTTGCGCTACAAATCACCCTCTGGGTGATTTTAAACCTGATCTGAAGCCTGTAGCCAAAGAGGTTTTCAAAAAGAATCGCTCAATTTAGATAATTATAAAAATACCGGACACCGATTTCCGCCGGTGAGACGACTTTTTTCGAAACCATCATGATTGAGATGAACAGGAGTCAATCGGTAAAAAAATAAGAGGGGAAGGAATGGATTCCTCCCCCTCTTCCCAGGTTCTACTTTTGATATTTATAGATGGTATGGAGAAAGAATTCCAATGCCTTATCTCCGGGTAAACCTTTATCCTTCATACTTTTCACATATTCATCATACATGGGCTTCAGTGTTCTCTCCCATCTTCGGTTCTCATCCACGGAAAGAGCAATGATCTGGTTTCCCCTTTGAACTGTAAAATCCTTTCCTGCTTTATCAATCTCATCCCATGCCTTGCCCTGTTTCTCAATCCATTCCGCGTTGATCTGCTCAATGATTCTCTGGTCACCCGGGGGGATGGAATTCCATTTCGCCTTATTCATAGCGATGAAAAAGGCAGAACTGTAATACATCGCCGGAGCCTCGATCGAAAACTTCACCACCTCTCCCCATTTCCATCCTTGCAAAGCTTCATAGGGAGCGACCGAACCTTCCACAACACCTCTGCTCAAAGCCTCGTAGGTCTCACCCATGGCCATGGACACGGGAGCTCCTCCGAGAAGGGTGATCAGCTTTGTAACCGCTCCAAAGACACGGACCTTCATCCCTTTGAGATCCTCAAGCTTGGTTACTGATTTTTTGGTGTGAAGGAGTCCTGGCCCATGGGCATGCATGTACATCATCTTCACATCGTCAAATTCCTTTGGTTTAAATTGGGCGACATAATCATTGATCGTTTTTGTAATGGCCCACCCGCTTTTATGGCCCAAGGGAAGCTCCACCACCTCTGTCAGGGGAAATCTTCCACGCGTGTAACCACAAACGGACATGCCGGCATCCGAAAGTCCTTTCACAATCCCGTCATAGATCGCTGGCCCTGGAGTAAGGGTACCACCATAATGCATGGTGACCACAACCCTTCCATTCGTTCTTTTCTCAATCTCTTTCCCCCATTCCGCAGCCAGCACACTATGCTTATGAGGAGCAGGAAAGAAAATGGAATAACTGAGTTTGATCTGTGCGGAAGCCGAAGAAACGAAGAGCAACCATCCAAGAATTGAAATGCATAACACCAAAGAAATAAGCCTAAAACGTTTCATGAGATCCTCCTTTCGGTTTTTGTTCTACTATCATGGAATGACTCGGTTTGCGAACGGTTTTTTCTCTTGATCACCTCCTTTAATTAAAATTTTTCCCTGAAGGAATGAGCCTATTTTATATGACGTAAAATAGATGCAATTATTCAAATCTAATCAGTTTTGGCTCTTCAATGTCGTTTGAGAATTTTTTAACAAGTATAATGGGTAGAATATTTTTGTCAAGCCCTTTTAAGAGATTTCTGCAACAGCCCAGAAATCTTTGAAATCTGAAAACAATGTAATATAATAGGGTGCCAAAGAGAAATTCTAAGCGGGCCTTCCTGAAAGGGAAAAGGAGAATGAGCGATGTATTACGATCCGGATAAGAATGACCATGGCCTTCCGCATAATCCTTTTAAGTCCTGTGTTGCACCCCGGCCCATTGGCTGGATCTCAACCATCAGCCTCGAAGGGATACACAATCTTGCGCCTTACAGCCAGTTCCAGAACCTGACCTTCGACCCTCCCTACGTGATGTTTGCAGCCAACCAGAATACACGTGGGGAGCGGAAGGATTCAGCGGTTAATGCCGAGCAGACCAAGGAATTCGTTTACAACATGGCCACCTATGACCTGCGCGAGGCAGTCAACCGTTCAGCCGCAGAGGTGCCTCCGGAGGTGGACGAATTTGAGCTTGCAGGCGTGACCAAGGCGCCATCGGTCCGGGTAAAACCCTGTCGGGTTGCGGAGTCCCCGGTTCAGTTCGAGTGCCGCTATTATGGGACGCTTCGACTGCCTGGCAATGGAACGATGGGCACCGTAGACATAATCATTGGCCGGGTGGTTCTCATACATATTAAAGACGATTTCATCACTCCGGATGGACGGATTGACCTGTTGCGGATCCGCCCATTAGCCCGGCTCGGTTACTACGACTATACGACGGTGGAATCCATTTTCGAAATGGTCATTCCTGACGGGAATGAGGCTCTACTCGCAGGCCTTGAGGGTAAACGCTTGAAGTGAGGAGGTTCTTTGAAGGGAGGCAACGGGATAGGCGGGGCCTATTTGATTAGGGAAGAGATCATATCTTCGATTCCCATCGTTCTTAATGTCTCTCTGTGAGCCGCCAAGAAGGATTCGATCCCGGCTTTCAATTTTAATGAGACCATCTTCTCCCTGGGCAACTCTTCTTCAAAATGAGACATGGCGGAACGGAAAGATTCTATGATGCCCCTCGCAAAATCTTCCCTCCCAGCCTCTCCTGTGAAACGGATCGTTCCGTTCCCATATTCAAATTCACCGGCAAATGGATCAAGAAAACCGAACTCCTCCGATTTTTCAATCAGGGCCTTCTTGAATGCCTTCTTGAAAGTTCCTCCGGAAGAAAGGCTATCCACTAATCTCTCAGCGCTGGAAAGAAACTCCTGAAAGAGGAGAAGAATCTCCTTGAAGCCTTCTTCTTTTTCTGCTGGCACTCCTCCTTCTTCCTCCATCAGAATCCTCTCTTCCTTATCTGTTGCGATCTCCTCAACTTGAGGGGGAAGTCCCTCTTTTCCGTAAACATTAAAAAATGCGCCCTTTTGGGTGGCATTTTCGATGAAGATGGGAATGGACATGCGACCGAAGACCGAAGACCCTGTCTTCGGGGTAGTGAACATCTCCACCGGTTCGCCTCCTTCAATGAAGAGGACACCCATGGGATGATGTTCTTTGGTCATCACTTCGATAAAACCGGTATGCCTCTCCTCCTTCAATTTTAGAAGGAATTGATCGAGACGGACGAAATGGGTTGAGAGATCTTTAAAGAGTATCGGGTGGTTAAGGTTATTAGTGATGAGGGCAACCTGCTCGGGGGATAACCGGTAAACACTGAACACCCCATCCTTCTGCTTTGAGAAGGCGAGAAGGGTCCGGGCAACCTCCTGTCCGATGACTCTTCCGGAGTCTTCTCCTGTTCGGATCTCCCCGTTAACGACCTCTCCGGAATCGATGAAGAGAAATCCTCTCGCCTCGGGAAAGTCCATCTCGATCGTTCCGCTGAAACCCTCTAATTTCAGGGTGTCGAGCAATGCGGATAGATCGGCATAGGCGGTTGATAAATTTTTATGGACGACCTCTCCTTTTGGAAATATCACCCTATCCTCCACAACAGTTCGGAGGTTTTTAGATTCTTAATGCACCATTTAACATCTAAATTCTTTGTCCCAATCTCCGAACTAAGAACTTAAGGGAACCTCTAATAATTCCAAATTCGCCACTTCCGCGAAAGCGGGAGTCCGGTAATTTCAAAAGCTTATGGATTCCTGTTTTTGCAGGAATGACATTTTTAGAGGTTGCCTTAAGTTTTAGATTCCTTCCTTTTCTGCAATCGCTCGATGGCGGCTATGACGCTCGTCTGCATCCTCTCAATCGATTCAGCCAGGATCGCCACCTCCCCTTTTGCTTTCACCTGGATCGGCGTATTCAGTTCTCCCATACTGATCTTGTCCGCCACTTCTGCAAGTTGGAGAATGGGTTTGATCACCGAACGGGCATAAAAGAAAATCCTCACTAACAGAATGAGAATAACACAGAGGATGACGGCATAGAATATCTTGGTCCTGTTCTCATACTCCTCCAAGTATCTTCTCTCGATATCTTTCATCTTAACTTCAATCGCTTTTGAAGGTTTTGAAAATTCGTCAATGTAGGTCGTACTCGCAATAATATAAGGGGTTCCCTTAACCGGTGTGCAGACCATATATTTTTCTCTAAAAGTCTTGTCTGCCTCCTGCCAAGTATAATATCCTCTTGATTCCTTACCTCCTACGACACCGGCAAAAATCTTCCAGAAACCAGGAAAATTTTTTCCAAGAGGTTCGCTTAATTTACTCATATCGATACCAATTATTTTAGGATTGACATGGGCCCATGTCCGCCAAACCCCTTCTGCATCCGGCAGTTCATATAGGGCTGTATAACCTGTCAACCCAACTTTTTGGACAGCGATCTCTTTCAACTGGGGGGCTCTCAATATCTCTTCTTTCTTCATCTTCGGGGGACGAGATTTAATGAAAACCTCCACCTGGCCAGCTACATCGATCGCCTTCTCCCTGATCATTTTTTCTCCCATTTTGTCCAGTGAGGATTTCGATTCCATTACGGAAGCGGCGCTCAGCTCCTTGAAACTTTCATATCCGATGTCTTTGATGCTGGTGAACTTAAATTCTCCTATGTTCCAGCTATACAAGACCAGGCTTCCAATGATGAAAAAGGCGACAAGAATCGGAATAAAAACTCCGAGCAATAGTTTTGGTAACAGGCCAAATCTGACTTTCTTTTTATCTGCCATAAGGACCTCCTTTAAAGGGGATGAGAGGTTAGTCCATCCTCTTGCCCCATATTCTTCCTCAGAAAGAGAGAAGCTTCATAGCGACCTTTAAAAATTCATTCCGCTTGAAAGGATTGGGAATCTCCTCGCTCAACGCCTCTATAAAAGGCAATGCCCGTTGCTCGGGGAAAGTTTCTTTGTGCTCTCCGAAGTCAACGAGCTTATCATCGATGATCAGGGGAGCAACCGGTCCCATCACCTTTTTAAATTCCATATCGAGGACAGCGAAAAAGTCCCCTCTCACCCACTTTTTCTTCACTTCGACCCGATCCTCCACTCTTTCCAGCAAATCCATCTGAATAAGCTGGTGGACCGTCTTTAAAACCTTGTATTCATCCCACTCAAGAAATTTCGCAATCTCCGAAATGGTTTTTGTCCCGTTGGATAGAACCAGTATATTCCATTGATCCGCACCGATATTCTTCTCTTTTCCATCCTTCTGGAGAGAGGGGCGGAAAATACTATTTGTGGATGGAATGACCTCTTTGATCTTTTCAAATTCCTGTTTTCGGGAGGACCAGTTCAGGAGAAGCTGTTCGGTCGAAATATGGATCGTCTTTTCTTTCGGGGGGAGTTCCGGCGCAAAGGTAATTTTTCCAGCTCTCCAGCTCATAATTGTAAAAAAGGCGTTTTCTCCGGCAAAATGATTTGTTCTCGCATGGACGATATCCCCGATCTCGAGGCAGATTTCGCCATCCTCATTACCTCTGATGGCAACTTTACCCGTCTTTTTCTCGGTCAACAAAGGTTTGAGAATGTCAAAAAGTTTGACTTGCGAAAGGTCTCCAAGGAATGTCTCGGGCATAAGAGGGCAGGTCTGCAAAATAAGTGCCATAATTCGGCAGAGACAATCTTTATCTGTTTAAATTTAACCTATTGATATCTCGACTATTTTAATGCCTTTTCACGGCTTGGAGCAATTGCGAAGAAAAGTGGGGGATAATCATTGGCAAAAAATTAGCCAATTACTTTGACTCTTTCTACAATTAATGATCCCTCATTGTCCAAAAACCTTTGGGACCGAATCTTAGTACCCTTTGGCATGATTATAACAGAGGACATCACTTGATTTGAATCGAATTCACCATCTCTATAAAACTTTTCTTAAAAACCTCGAAAACCTTCTTCTCATTTCCTGAAATAGCATCTCTGTCCCATCTCTTTCCATCCTCTGAAACCTTCAAACCAAAGGAGTTGACATCTTTGGAGTATCGGACAAAGACGCCATGCTCTCCTAAATAGATGAACTGGAACTGTCCCTGAAGTGCCCAGTGGGGTGGGATGGCGATCCCTTTTTTGACAATGGGCTGGAGGGATTTTGCTTCTGGGTTCCATGCCATCAACTGGGTCAGATGTTCTATCTCTAAATCATCCTTCTTTATCTTTCCCTTCGAATACATCCTCTTCTCGCTGTAGGGTTTGAGCGGCGGGGCGGTCATGGGCAAAGCCTGAGGATTTGTTTTGTCGGAGATTTGAATAATGAACATCTCCTCCACTTTTTTCTCCCTGTCTTTAATGTAAAAATAGACTCTCGTTAGTGAACTCTCGGTTGGGTTATCGTGAGAGAAGGAATGGATGAGCCGCAAACCTGAGGGCGCTATTGAAGTAAACGGCGGTTTTTGAGAGGTAAGTCTTTCCCTCCGGATCTCTAACTCTTTCGCATTAGCAACAGCGCTCAGAGCCAGAGCAGAGAGAATCCATCCAAAAACAATTTTTTTCATGGCTTCCTCTTTTTCTAATCATTTGCATGGCCAGGTTGCTTCACTTCATCAGACCGGGCAAGAAAGTCACGATTCCCGGAAAAATGGTCAGCAGGATGGCCAGGATGATCTTTGCCACCCAGAAGGGGGTGGCTCCCTTAAAAATCGTACCCAATGGAACGTCTTTGGCGACTCCAGCAGTGACATAGACACAGATACCGACCGGAGGGGTAATCGTCCCAATGCTGATCATGATGATCACAATGATGCCAAACCACACTCCATCGAACCCCAAGCTGGTGACCAGAGGGTAGAGAATAGGCACGGTCAAAGCAAGAATGGCAAGCCCCTCTACAAAACAACCAAGGATGATGTAAAAAAGATAAATGAACAACAGAACGACATAAGGAGAGACGTCCAGCCCGGAAACAAAGGCTGCTAATTGCATGGGTATTTTGCTAATCGTGATGAAGCGACCGAAAATGCCGGCCCCGATCAGAATAAGGAACAGCATGCCGGTAACGCTGGCGGCCTCTACCAGAGCATTTTTAAATCCCTCTCGTGTCAAATGCTTTGTTACAAGCGAAAAAACCAAGGCTCCGAAAGCGCCAACAGCCGCGGCTTCCGTTGGCGTAAAAACCCCAAAATAAATTCCTCCCATGGCCATCAGGAATAGACCGGCAACGGGATAAAGTTTTGAGGATAATTTAATTTTTTCAACAAAGGTCACCCTTTCTTTGGGCTGAAGAGGAGCAAGGCTGGGATTAATCCTGACCCATATATAGATGACGCCAATAAAGAGAAGGGCGAGAAGAATCCCTGGCACAATGCCGCCAATCAGGAGTTTACCAATGGATTCATACGTCAGTATTCCGTATAGGACAAGGACCGTGCTCGGGGGGATGAGGATATCCACACCCCCTCCCGCCGCAATACAGCCTGTGCTCAAGACATCTTTATATTTATAGCGTCTCATCTCAGGCAGGGCCACGGCTGTGAAAGTCGCGACGGTTGCAATAATGGAGCCCGAAAGCGCGCCAAAAACCCCACAGGCGCCAATGGTCGCCATTCCCAACCCTCCACGCACACGTCCGATCCATGCATAGAGGGCCTTATAGATTTCGTGTCCCAACCCGGCGTGGAACAGAAAAAGGCCCATCAGCACAAAAAGCGGAATGACACTCAAAGCGTGAACACTGGCGCTCGCATAAGCATCCATCCCCAGCTTGGCCAACATCGCTTTCGGGCTTGATAGATAAGCAAACCCCAGAAGCCCCACAAAGAGCATGGATAAACCAATCTGCATTTTGAATGCAAGGGCTACGAAAAAAAGAGCAACCCCGACAATACCCGCCATCTCAGGGCTCATGGTTTCCTCACTTTCTCCAGGGAATTAAGAAAATCTACAAGCAGCACCAAACAGAAAAGCAGGCTGCCAAAGGCTGCGGCTATGACAAAAGGGTGGATGGGAAGATGAAGCACACCCGTTACATTTTGCCCTGACCACAACCGTTTGGCCTGCGCCGCCAACTGCCAGGTGAGCAGACAGGCCACCCCCAGGCTGATCGCATAGACGACGCTGTCAATCCATGCTTGTGTTCTCGGTGAAAAGCGGGACACCAAAGCATCTGTAACGATGTGCCCTTTCTGAATCTGGGTATAACCGATTGAGCAGAAGACAAGAAGGGCCAGCAAAAACTCAGTCAATTCATAGGAGCCTGTGATAGGAGCCGCAAAGAATTTGCGCCCGGTGACATCCACAATCGTGAGAAACATCATCACCAGCAAAATACCCAGCCCGATCTTATAAACTCCCCGGATGACCGGATAGAAAATATTTTCTAATAAGTGAGCCATTTTTGTGAAAATCATAATCCCACTCTCCTATCTCAAACCTAACAGATCCACTTCTCCCTCCTCCCCATGTTTTCATATGAGAGGAGGGAGTGCTTGAGGGACATGCTATTTGGGAGCAGATACCTTGCTAAGCTTGATCATTTCATCGAAAAATGCTTTTCCCGGAAGCCCCCTGCCATCCATTTTGTTCATCCACGTCTTATACTGGGGTTCTGAAGCCGATCTCCATTTCTCCATTTCCGCCGGAGGGAGTTCATAGACTTGCATGCCGGCTTTTTTATGAGCGTCAATTGATTTCAATGCGAGATCGTCATAGATCCCGGCTCCCTTCAAAGCCACTTTTTTCCCCATCATATCATCAATGATCTTCTGGTCTTTCGGTGATAGTTTAGCAAAGGTTTCCTTATTCATCACGGTGACCATGATCGGAACATAAGCATTCACAATGGTTGCATGGGAAGTAACCTCAAAGAGACGAAAATGGAGACTGGCTGACCAGGGTGTAAAAACGCCATCAATCACGCCTCGTTTCAGCATCTCATACTGTTCGCCCACCGGTGATGTAATCGGTGATGCCCCGAAGCCGGTGGCCAGGTCTTTTGTGGCTGGACCATGGACCCTGATCTTCATCCCTTTAATGTCGGCCATGGTTCGCACCGGTTTCCTCGTAAACAACTGACCCGGGTCTCCGGCCCAGATCCAACATATCTTCGTTTCGCCATATTCTTTCCTGAATTCTGGAAACTTTTCCCAAAGTCCGTAGAGGGTTTCAGTCACATGTTTGGCAGAATAAAACAGAAATGGAAGTTCCGGACCTTCTGACAGTGGAAACTTGCCAGGAGAATAGGCCGGAAGGGTGTAAACGAAATCGGCAATGCCTGTGACGGTTGAATCATAAAGGTCCCCTGGCTTTGCCAAAGTCGCCCCGGGATAGATGGTTATCTTAACCCTGCCTTCTGTTGCCTTCTCAATCTCTTTAGTCAATGGGTCAATCACCTCGGCATGCATCGCATGCGAGGTAGGCACAAAGTGCCCCCATTTTAACTCAACGGGTTTCGTTTGAGCATGTAAAGCGGTTAAAGAGACTGCCACGAAAAATACCGACATCATGAAAACACAAACGGTCATCATCATCTTTTTCTTTTCCATAGTTTCCTCCTTAATTCAACGAAATGATTAATTTTACCTCATGTTCTCTAATTTCTACAATAGTTGACCCATCTCCCCTTCAAACCTCACCTCCTTTTGGATGATTTCCTCTTGAACAAGAATGCGAAAGACAACCAAAATGCAATGTCTACCCTTTCATGGGCCCTAAAATCGACAGGACCATCATCATTTTCTTGAGGCAAAACGGCCTGCCCTCTGTTTTAATCTCTCCCACTCCTCATCCACATCCATTTGAACCTGCCGTATCTGTTCTTCATTCAGGTGTTTAAATCTCCCCTGTTTCAGGAGATATTCCTGCACAGGAAGGCTCCTTGGCTCATGATTAAGGGTATATCGTCTTCCATCCTCCACCTCGTAAAGAGGGAAAACATTCGTCTCAACGGCAAGAATGGACAATTCCGGTGCGAGATCAGAAGGGGTCCTCCAGCCGGTCGGGCAGGGGACGAGAAGGTGAATAAATTTTGTTCCACGGATGCTCTTTGCTTTGACGATCTTTTGTTGAAGATCACGGGGAAAACCAATCGTGGCCGTTGCCGAATAGGGATTGTAATGCGCCGCCATGATCTCCATGATGTTCTTCTTGCGCCGGGGGTTCCCCTCGGGAGTGGTTCCTGTCCAGGCGTAGGAAGGCGTTGCCGAGCTTACCTGGATGCCCGTGTTCATATAGGCTTCGTTATCGAGGCAGACGTAGATGATGTCATCATTGTTCTTGGTCACGCCTGAAAGAGCGGCCAATCCAATATCATAAGTCCCTCCATCTCCGGCAAAGGCCACCACTTGAATCTCGTCTTTACCCTGAATCTTAAGGGCATTGGCAATCCCTGCCGCAGTTGGTGCCGCGATTTCAAAAGCCGAATGGAAAGTCGGAACACCGTAGGCTGTGTTCGGGTAGACGCCGCCGATGGATCCTTCACAGGAAGGAACGATCACGGCAATGGTTTTATGCCCCATCGCCTGAAAAACCAGCTTCATGCCAGCGGCAAGCCCACAGCCCGCACATGCGGCATGGCCGGTTCTTAAAAAATTGGGTTGTTGTTCCTGAAAGACCATATTGTCACCCTTCTTCTGTAATAGGATTGAAGAAATCCATCAATCCGCATTCCGAAATCCGCAATCCGAAATGGGCTACTCTTCCATAATCCACATCGGTTGATCCATAGGTTCCGATCGTTCCATCGCATCCAAGGCAATCCTCTGGATCACCTCCGGATTCACATCCGTCCCTCCTACTCCGGCAATATAGTTATATATGTATGGACGGTCCTCGGAATGCACCAGGGCCGCTTTCAATTCCTGGCAGAAGATCCCTCCGCTTCCCATTGAATTGTTTCGGTCAATGACCGCTATCTTCTTCTTTCCGGCCAGTACCTGTTGAAGAGCCTCGTTTGGGAATGGCCTGAAAAGGCGTATTTTTAATAATCCGACTGAATGTCCTTGCTCTCTAAGGGAACGGATCGCCAGCCTGGCAGTGGATGTGATGGAGCCAGCCGTTACAATCACCACCTCTGCATCCTCCATCGCAATCGGCTCCACAATCCCATAGCCTCTTCCGAAAACATCCTTGAATTCCCGATCCACGCGGACAGCCACATCTTTTACGGAATCCATCGAGACCTGAGCCATATGCCGATACTTCCGATATAATTCTGAGGAAACCACGGTCATGAGAAACCCAGGTTTTTCAACATCGAATTTATGGGGGAGATCCAACGGTGGAAGGAAGTGATCCACGGCGTCCTGATCTGGGATCTCCACGGGCTCCATGAAGTGAGAGACCAAAAAGGCCTCGAGGTTAACCATCGCAGGCAAATAAACCTGTTCTGAGATCTTATAGGCCTGAATCACACTATCCATGGCTTCCTGGCCATTTTCGCAATAGAACTGAATCCATCCGGTATCTCTCTGAGAGAGACTATCCAAATGGTCCGCCCAGAACCCCCATGGAGCTGCGATAATGCGATTCACATTGGCCATGACCACCGGTGTTCGACATCCGGCGGCAAAATGGAGCATTTCGTGCATGAGTGCAAGGCCCTGGGACGAGGTGGCTGTAAAGGTCCTCACCCCTGTTAAGGAAGCCGCAATACATGAGGCCATGGCCGAATGCTCAGACTCAGTTCGCATCATGATCCCTTTCAGCACACCGGTTGCTTCCCATTCGGAAAGCTTCTCGTAAATGGGCGTCTGAGGTGTGATCGGATAGGCCGCAATTAAGGGAGTGCGACAGAGCTTAACCGCCTGGGCCACCGCATGATTTCCAGTCATGAATTCTTTCATAAGGTTATTCTCATCTCCACCACTGCCCTTGGGCAGGCTTTAGCGCAAGTCCCACATCCTTTACAGTGGCTGAAATCCACTGTTCTCGTCCTGGAGAATGGGTCAAGTGAAACCACCCCCTCGGGACAGAAGAAGTAACAGTTATAGCAATAATTACAGGTGCCACAGGAAAAGCATCTCGACGCTGAAAAACGGGCTTCATCCGCTCGCAATCCCATATTGACCTCTGAAAAATTCTTGAGCGTTTTGGCCCGGCTGCGCTTGCGAATCTTCACCCTCTGGCTCGGCGCAAAATAGAGAGGGTTCATCTGTTGATAGGTCGCCACTCCTTTTGGTTCAGCAGAGGTTTCTCCCTCTCTGACCGAAAGATAGGAGGCCATCGAGAGGGAGCCTTTGTTTCCGACCTGAATCCTTGAAAGGATGGCTTCCTCTGAATCGCCTCGAAGAGAAATATCCATAGACATGGCCGCTCTTTTCCCTGAAGCGATGGCCGTCGCAATGGTTCGGGGTTGATCCACAGCGTCTCCTCCTGCAAACACTTTCGGGGAGGGATTTAAACCAATGAGGCCACCTCTCACAAAACCTTTTGGAATCCAGGAGAGGTCCACCTGCTCACCCACAGCAGTGATCACATCATCCGTTTCAAGCGTCAGAAACTTTCCCTTGATAGGAATGGCCCTGGGCCGTCCTCCCTCGTCCGAACCGCCAAGTTTCATGCGTTGAAAAGTAACGGCCAATCTCCTCTTCTGCCCCTGCCGGATCTTTACGGGTTGAACGAGGAATTCAAATCGCATACCTTCTTCTTCTGCTTCATCAATTTCGTCCTTGATAGCAGGCATCTCGTTTCGGGTCCTCCGATAGGCAATCGTCACCTTCGAACCAAGACGCAGGGCCGATCGAGCCACATCCATAGCAGTATTGCCGCCACCAATCACAAGGGTCTCTTTCCCTAAACGGATCTTCTCTTTCGAATTGATTCGCTCTAAAAATTCCCCTCCCTTCCACACCCTCTTCATCGCTTCGCCTTCAATCTTAAGGGAGACCTTCAACCCTGCTCCTGGAGAGAGATAGATCGCATCAAATCTGTCCAGATCCTCAATTGGCACATCCTTACCGATAGCTACGCCTGTTTTCAACTCGATGGGAAGGCTCAAGATTCTACGAATCTCTCTCTTCAGGACCGATTTGGGAAGGCGATATTCCGGAATTCCCCATCGCAATACTCCCCCGAGTTCTTTCTTGGCTTCAAATAGGGTGACGCGATGGCCGAGGATCGAAAGAAAATAGGCACAGGAAAGGCCTGAAGGGCCTCCTCCCACGACGGCGATGCTCTTTGCGGATTCCCCACAGGGAATGGGTTGGATCTGATCAATCTCGATTGAAGCCCGATCCGAGACATACCTTTCCAATGCCTGGATGGATACCGATTCATCATATTGAGACCGATTGCAGTTGGCTTCACAGGGATGGAAACATGCTCTTCCGCAAACACCGGGCAATGGATTTTCCCTCAAAACAGAAAAAAAGGCTTCTTCTTCCCTTCCTTCGCTCGTCAAATAGAGAAATTCAGGGATATTGATCCCGGCAGGGCACGCCTCCTGACAGGGAGCAGTCATGAAATTCGTATAAGGCTTTTGAAAACCCCATTTTCCTGTTTCAATAACAGCAGTACTCCCATAAGAGATGGGGATGAGCAATTCATTTAACAGATCCGGATGAATGTTCATTGTGGGTTCGGTTCCTTTGCTTCGTAGATTTTCGTTTGCTTGTAAGCCTCTTCGGCGGCTTCGATATTCTTCTCAACTTTGGAGGGTGCCATGCTCCGGATGGCTTCTGTCAAAGTCTCCATCTTGATCAAGTTCGTCAGGCGGGCATAGGCTCCCAACATAGCCATATTAAACGTGTCTCCTAACCCGACCTCCCTGGCAATAGCGCTGGCATGGATCAAACCAATCTTAAATTTTCTCCATCCCTCAAAGAACCCTATCTCTCGGTTCGTATTGATCAGGATAGTCCCATCGGGTTTCAGCTCTTGAGATATCTCCTTCTCATCGGCTAATGAGAGATCGAACAGCACAACCTGGTCCGGGTGTTTGATCTGGCATTTGAGTAGAATCGGTTGATCATCCACACGTAAAAACCCAAACACTGGAGCGCCCCTCCGTTCTGATCCAAAGAGAGAAAAAGACTGAGGGTATTTCCCCTCCAGAAAAAAAGCTCTTCCCAATATCTCCGAAGCGACAACCGCTCCCTGCCCTCCACGACCTCTAAACTTAATCTCGATCATATCAATCACTCAACCTCTTTTGACGTCTCTTTAAAAGCATATCTCAGTATATCTTTTTTCGATTGCTGGAGGTGAAGCTGGATCGCCCGACTCACCTCTGCCAAATCCTCTTTTTTGATCGCCTCAAGGATCCCCTTGTGTCCTTCAATGGCCCTCACGACATTGTCAACCGAATAAATGGACTCGACTCGATACCTTAACATATGACGTCTCAGCGTCTGGGATAATTCAAGGAGGCGCTGGCTTCCGCTATGTTTGGCAATGATCTCATGAAAACGGGCATCCAGCTCTATAAATGCCTTTGGCTTTTTGCCTGTGACTTCCTTCTCGGAGATACGAATATTCTCTCCCAGTTCCTCGATCATTTTCGGACGCGCTTTGGCTATAGCCCACCGGGTTCCTAACATTTCGATGACAGCCCTGATTTCACAGATCTCCTCAACCTCCTGTTCACTGATGGGCTTGACCACATACCCTACCCTTGGGATCGATTTGATCAGCCCTTCCATCTCCAGATTATGCAACGCTTCCCTGACAGGTGTCCGTGATGTTCTGATCTCCTTGGCGATTTTCGCCTCGATCAGATGGTCATGAGGAGGAATCTCTCCGCTCAAGAGTTTTTCGCGTAGATAGTCGTAAACCTTCTTTCTGATGGTCTTTGGATTCTTTATCACCAGCCTTCGCATCAGGTGTACTGTACCCCAGTTTATTTTTACTTGTCAATACCTTTTTTGTTTGACAACCGCTCAATATTACTCTATCATTTTGTGTGTTAGCCTAAAGGAGCGCATATCATGGGAAATTACGTCAACTACGATGGAAAGAGGAAAGATTTTCCCATTCCGAAGGGATGGAATCTGATTTCCAGCGAGGATAAACCTCCTGTCCCCGGAGTAACCGACCCGATTCAGGAGATCCGGCGAGCGCTGGATCACCCCATCGGATCCCATAAGATTGAAGACCTGGCTCGACCGGGGATGGAGGTCGTTCTACTCTTCGACGACCTTCAGCGGCCAACACCTGCATATCTTGCCCTTCCGGAGATCATGAACCGTCTCAATCGGGCTGGCATCCCGGATGGCCGGATAGCCGGAATCTGCGCCCTGGGAACACATCCCATTCCATCGCTGGAACAACTTGAGACAAAGGTCGGAAAGGAGGCTTTTTCTCGGTTAACAGGCCGACTCTTTTCTCACGACCCGCATTCTTCCGACAATGTCATCATTGGGAAAACCCACCGCGGAACCCTGGTAGAAATCAACTCCTGTGTCGCCTCTTCCGATCTCATCATCGGTGTGGGAGAATGTATGCCCCACCCTATTGCCGGATACGGTGGGGGATATAAAATCATCATGCCCGGAGTATGTTCTTACCGGTCTGTGGCAGATCATCATTTCCATTGGATGCGCCACCGCAACAGCAGGGTGAACTTACTCGATGGAAACCACTTCTTTGAAGATATCTTAGACGCTGGCCGATTATCCGGGTTGGCTTTTAAACTCGACTTCATCATCAATGAAAAAAGGGAGGTCATCCGGGCCTTTGCAGGTGATCCCACTGCCGAGCACAGAGAAGCCTCCAATTATGCCGCCTCACTTTATACCATCCCTCTTTCGAAGTTAGCCGATGTGACAATCACCTCTGCTTATCCCTTGGAAATTGGGGTTCAGGCAACAAAAGCCTTGGTCATGGCGGGTTTTTGCACGCGATCTGGAGGAGCAATCATCTGGGTGGCCCCCCAGAAACAGGCAGGCCCCATCATGCCTCTGATTAAAGAAATGGCAAGTCCGGAAAGTGCGGGGGATTTTCATCGCCGTTTGATCCTGGGGGATGTGCCTGAACATCTCCGTACATTCGGAATTTCTTACATCATGCAGGTGGTCTATTTCAAGGAGGTAGCCGAAAAGTTCAATATCGTCCATGTCACCGAGGGACTTTCAGCGGAGCAGGTGGGGATGATGAAGTTTGCCTATTCTCCCAGCATACAGGATGCGATCGATCAGGTTTATAAAAAAATGCCCAAAGCCGATGTAGCGATCTTCCCCTCCGGAGGAAATATCATCCCGGAAATAGGAGGGGACGAAGGGACGAGGAGGGACGGGGACGTAGTTGAAAATTAACACTTATTCTCGGCTCCTTCCAGGTTCTGAATGGCTTTAGCAATCGCTGAAGTACATACCCCAATTTGTCGGGCGATCTCAGCCCTTGAAATCCCCAACTCATGACTCAGATGATACGCAATCTTCGCTCGCGCTCCTGAGTACTTTCTCGTCCGCACTCCCATCCTCAATTCCTGTTCCCCAACCCCTTCTTTAAGGCATATCTCTTTAATCGCATTATCAATGGAACTCTTCATGTCACTCGCCCGGAGATATCTCCTTACCTTCTTCTCCGCTTCTCTTATTATCTCGGCTACAAAGTCTCCACTCCCTAATATCCGGCAATCATGCCCCATCTTATCCACGGAGCTCCCTAAGGGCAACACCTGAGACCATCCTCCTAAGCTCCGTATCAATTCCCCACCCACTAACTCTGGTCGCCGCCCCTGAGCTTTCCCCTCCTCCATATACTCCCGGTAGAACCGAATGGCATTCCCTTCCTTCTCATGAAACTGGAGGAGAACATATTCTCTCTCTTGCCAATCATTCTTTCCCTTTCCCACTAATATCCCATGACCACTCCAGCGATAGTGATCCAATTCCGCCATACTCTTTACCACAGCAGCCCTTAAAGGATTTAAATGAATATACCGTACTAATTCCAATAAATAAGTTCCCTCTTCACAAATAATCGACTTATACCGGTTTTGAAATAAATGGCCGCTTCTCCGATGCCTCCGGTTATATCGAAGAGCGTAGCCCGTTAGGAGACGACGCATGAATTTAGAGATACCAGTAGGACCGCTAAAGAACAAAAGATGAACGTGGTTTCTCATCAACGCCCAGGCAAGAATCCTGGTTCCAGTTTCCTGGGCTAATAACCCCATTCTGGAAATAAAATCTTCCCGGTCTCGGTTATCTTTAAATATCGGAGACCTTTCAATTCCTCGAATCATCACATGATGAAGAGTTCCTGGAGCATCTAATCTTGCTTGGCGAGCCATAACGATTTGCTACCACACTTCTACATATCTGTAAAGTGCTATTTTTCAACTACGTCCCCCTGTTCCCTGTTCCTGTGCTCTCGTTTTTTAGAGTTTAAGCCCACCGCAAAGCGAGTTGTTTGGGGGCCGAACGGCAGGGGTAACAGGTGCGCGGCGCCTTTCCCGCGCATCCGGTTCAACCCCGAGGTTAGGCAGGCGAGTGATCCTTGACCCTGCTATGTCGAGACCCTAGCATGTGCCTGATGGGGTACACAGTCGCAAGCAAGATCAAGATAGCCACATGCAATCTCCAGGTGTACTTTCCGGCCAACACTGCCGCATCTCGCTCACCCAGCAGGGGCACAAGATGACGTGAGAGGCGTTGGCAGTAAACCTCGCGGTGAATGTTGTCTCTGTCAAGACTCCAGCCAAACACGGCGGCCACGGCATCGATGTCCGCCTGCTGCTCAGGTAGTGGCCGCACGCCTATCTTGGCAACACCAGCAAAAGCCTTTCTAAAGAGGCGATACACCCTGAAGTCTTGGGTCCGTACTACAACCAGGATGCTTTGACCCCACATGCCGAAGATGCCTCGGACAAGTTCTGGATAGCCGACCTCACCCATAGCATAGGTCAAACGGCTGCTCACACCCAGTCGTCGAACGCTTGGGGCCGTGAGGTTTGCACTGATGTATAGGGCACGCCGAGACGCTCCTGGTACTGCACAGAGGCATCCCATGGACAGCCCGACGAGTGTGCCGTTTTCCACGGCAACCGCGATCAGCTCTGATTTGTGAAAGGCCGCTTCAATCTCTTGGCGGGGTGGAGACATGTCGAAACATTTCAGCACAAGCTCGTAGAATTCAGAGAAAACGAATTGCAGTGTGTCCGCCGGCACCTTCGAAGCGTTGGCAGTGGCTCTCACATCCAGCCCCAAGTACGATCCGAGGGAATGACCAAATGTACTCCATGAGGCCGTTGAGATCTCGTTATCTCTGTAAGCGATTTGCGTGGCCATCGGACGATTCCCCCACCGGCCTAACGATATTAGACAGAATTATCATATTGTGATATGATAATTCCGCCTATTATTACATGCCTGATTCTTGCCTAACCCTTTAAATTTAAATGAGACATTATGATGAAAATTGTGGATGTTC
>VGSS01000041.1 GCA_016874935.1 Deltaproteobacteria bacterium
GTTTCGTTTTTTCGTCGAATTTTTCAGGGAACCGGACGCCCACATCGGGTTTATCATTGGTCCCTTCACCCTGGGCCAGGTTTTCTCTTTCATCATGATTGCTGGAGGGACAATTCTCTACATCTGCCTGAAGAGAAAAGATTGATTTTTCTCTTTTTTTGTCTTAAAAATGACCAAGTGGTCACAAAGACCCTTCTCCCCTCGTATGGAAGCGAAGAAGACCTTTTTTAATCTGCCCGAAGAGAAGCAGAAGCGGGTTCTGGAGACAGCCCTTGAGGAGTTCTCCGAGAATGGCTATGAAGGGGCCAGCATCAATCTGATTGTCTCGAAACTTGGCATTGCCAAGGGATCCATCTACCAGTATTTTACCGACAAGAAGAGCCTCTTTCTCTATATCTTCGATTATGCGGTCGAACTCATCCGAAAAACATTGAAACAGGTGAAACACGAGACGAGGGAGGAACCGACCTTTGAAAGGATCAGGAGATCGCTTCTTGCAGGCGTGGACTTCATTGAACGCCATCCATTCATCTACCGCGGTTATTTGAAGATGATGTTCGAGAGAGAGGTGCCTTTCCGGCAGGAGCTCCTCCAGAAGATTCGCCTCTTCTCATCGGAATACCTGACCTCGCTATTGATTGAAGGAAGGGAAAAAGGTGAGGTCCGCAAGGACGTGAACCTGGAAACAATGGTCTTTTTACTCGATGCGGTGATGGACCGGTTTCTGCAAGCCTATGCTGTACCCTACCTCGATTCGAGTCTCCATATCCATGGAGCGAAACGGCTGGAGATCGAAAGAAGAGTTGATGAGCTGGTGGAAGCGATTCGAAGAGGAATCGGAAATTAAAAATTTTTTCATCTTCAAATGACCACGTGGTCACTTTAGAGGGGCGCTATGGCATACAGAGATCTGAACCAGTTTATCGAAGCGATTGAAAGGGCAGGGGAGTTAAAAAGAATCTCCCAGCCGATCAGTCCAATTCTCGAAATTACGGAGATCACGGATAGGGTGAGCAAGAAGGGCGGACCAGCTCTTTTCTTTGAGAAGGTGGAAGGGCACCGATTTCCTGTGGTCACAAACCTTTTCGGCTCTGACAAAAGAATGCGCCTCTGCCTCGGTGGTAGATCGCCTGATGAGGTGGGGGGTGAGATCAAGGATCTGCTCGAAATGGAGCCACCTGATACGCTCTGGAAGAGCATCAAAACCCTGCCAAAACTCCATCAGTTGTCAAAATTTTTCCCCAGAAAGGTTGAAAAGGCTCCCTGTCAGGAGATTGTTCTGAAAGAACCCGACTTGGGCCCGCTTCCCATCCTTCAATGCTGGCCTGATGATGGAGGGAGGTTCATCACCTTTCCTGTGGTGGTCACGAAAGATCCTGAAAATGGTAAACGAAATGTCGGCATGTACCGGTTGCAGATTTTCGGTTCAAAAACCCTTGGAGTCCACTGGCATCCCCAGAAGGGGGGAGCTCAACATTTTCGGATGGCAGAGAGAAGAGAAGAGAAGCTTGAGATCGCAGTCGCATTAGGACCTGACCCGGCCACTCTCTATTCAGCCACAGCCCCTCTGCCGGAAGGCATGGATGAGTTCGTCTTTGCCGGTTTTTTAAGGGGAGAGCCTGTTGAATTGGTCAAATGCACCACCCTCTCGATTGAAGTTCCGGCGTGTTCTCAGTTCGTTATCGAAGGTTATGTCGAGCCAGGAGAGAGGAGGATGGAAGGGCCATTCGGCGATCATACGGGTTTCTACTCACTTCCCGATCTCTATCCTGTGATGCATGTGACCGCACTCACCCATCGAAAGGATGCCGTCTATCCGGCAACTGTTGTGGGGGGCCCGCCCATGGAGGACTCCTTTCTTGGCAAGGCAACGGTGAGGATCTTTCTGCCCCTGATCAGGACGCAGTTGCCCGAGATCATCGATATTCATATGCCTGTGGAAGGGGTCTTTCACAACCTCGTCTTCGTCTCCATCGACAAACGATACCCGGGCCATGCGAGAAAGATCGGCCATGCTCTCTGGGGGATGGGGCAGATGATGTTTTCGAAGGTGATCGTTGTCTTCGATGGAGAGATCGATGTTCAGAATCTTTCGGAATGTCTCTGGATCCTCGGGGCGAATATCGATCCCAAGAGGGATGTCTTCTTCTCCGAAGGCCCGGTCGATGCGCTCGATCATGCCTCCGAGCTTCCCCACTATGGGAGCAAGATGGGGATCGATGCAACGAAGAAATGGCCGGAGGAGGGGTTTGGCCGGCCATGGCCGAAGAGGATTGAGATGGAACCCGCCATCAAGAGACGGATCGATCAGTTATGGAAATCATTTGGGCTGGAGTAAAAGGTTGGGGATATTGAAGCGTATCGGCGTCATTATCGAGGCCATCAAATTTGAACATACTATCTTCGCTCTTCCATTTGCCTTTTCCGGAGCTGTGCTTGCGGCAAAGGGGCTGCCGACACTCGGACAATCATTCTGGATTCTTCTCGCCATGGTCGGTGCAAGAAACAGCGCCATGGCTTTCAATCGCCTGGTGGATGAACCTTTTGATGCCGAGAATCCGAGGACACAAAATCGCGCCCTTCCAAAGAGGGCGATTTCAAGGAATTTCTTCATCGGTTTCATCATCGTCTCCTCAGCGGTTTTTATCTTCTCCGCATGGATGCTCAACCCTTTGACGTTTGCACTTTCATTTCCGGGGCTGGCCTGGATTCTCTTCTACTCCTATACCAAACGGTTCACTGCCCTCTCCCATCTCGTTCTGGGCTTCTCTCTCAGCTTCGCGCCCATCGGCGCCCATATCGCCATCAAAGGGGTGATTGAGATGCTGCCCATCTTCCTGGGATTGGGGACGATGTTCTGGGTGGCGGGGTTTGACATCCTCTATGCCTGTCTCGATTATGAATTCGATCAAAAGGCCCGTCTCTTTTCGATCCCCGGGTTTTTAGGAATTAAGAAGGCGCTTCGAGTAGCCGTTCTCTTCCATGTTCTTGCCCTCTTCTTCTTCATCCAGACGGGAATTTCAGGAGGGATGGGTGAGATCTACTTCGGAGGAGTTGTTCTTGTCTTCGTCTTTCTCTTTGTGGAACACGCCATCCTTTCTCCGAGAGACCTCTCGAGGATCAACCTCTCTTTTTTTACAATGAATGGAATGGTCAGCATCGTTCTCTTCCTGGCCATCCTTGTAGATGTTCTGAGAAGATAGGAGGAATCAATGAAGCGATCTTTACCACTCTTTCTTTTGTTCGTATTCCTGTGGATGGTTTTGCTTTCTGCTGGGATGGCAGAGGCCAACCCCGTCCGGATCGGCGTGCTTCCCATTGTGGAGTCGCTTCCTTTCTTAGTAGCTCAGGAGAAAGGGATTTTTCACTCATCGGGATTGAAGGTGGAGATCGTCTCCTTTGCGAGCGCCCTGGAACGGGACAGCGCCATCCAGTCGGGAGCGATTCACGGAGCCATCCATGACATCTTCGGCCTCAGTTTATTAAGGAGCAAGGATATCCCCTTCACCATTGTAACAAATGTAACCGTGCCCACATCGAAGAAGGACCTTTTCGTGCTCCTGGCCTCGCCCGCATCCGGTATCAAGGGGATCGAAGAACTGCGCGGAAACGAGATCGCCCTCTCTTCCCATACGATTGCCGAGTATGTGACCGATTCGCTGCTCAGTCTCAAAGGGTTGAAAATCGATGAGGTGAAGAAAATGGAGGTAAAGAAGATTCCCCTCCGATTTCAGATGCTGATGGAGGGCAAAGTGAAGGCCGCCACGCTTCCCGAGCCTCTTGCCTCCCTAGCCATCTTTCAAGGAGCCAGAAAATTGGGAGGAGACTATGGATTGAAAGGGACACAGGTCGTGCTCGTCTTTCAGGAGTCCTTTATCCGGGCGGAGAGCGAGACCATGATTCGTTTTGGCAGGGTTTATGGGCAGGCTGTCCGGTTGATTAATGAGGATCCCCAGCGTTGGCGGGAACTGCTTGTGGAAAAGGGAAGGCTTCCCTCTCCCATTAAGGATGTCTATACACTGAACCCCTTCTCAGACATCCAGATCCCCAAGCCGGAGGAGATTCAGGCAGTGAAAACCTGGATGGAAGGGAAGGGTTTTGAGACTTCAAAAATCACCCATTCCTCTCTGGTGAACGATGTCTGGGTGAAAGGCATGAGATGATCGAAGTTCATAACCTTGCTGCTTCCTATTCTGAAAAGGGATCGAAGAAGATCGTCTTCGAGAACCTTTCCTTCGAAGTCTCTTCTGGTATTCCGCTGAGCGTGATCGGGCCTTCCGGTTGCGGAAAGACCACGCTTCTCTATCTTCTCTCCGGTCTGAAGAAGCCTGAAAAGGGAGAGATCCTTTTCAGGAGAGAGCGGCTCAATGGCCATCAAAGAGAGATCGCCCTGGTTCTTCAACATTACGGGCTCCTTCCATGGAAGACCGTTTTTCAGAACGCCTCTCTGGGATTGAGGATCAGAGGGTTTTCGAAGAAGGAGATGAAAGAGACCGTCCTCCCGATTCTACAGGAGTTAACAATTGACCACCTCTTGGACCGTTTTCCAAATCAGTTGAGCGGGGGAGAGAAACAGCGGGTCGCCATTGCAAGAGCGCTGGCTCTCAGGCCATCACTCCTTCTGCTCGATGAGCCCTTCTCCTCCCTCGATGCTTTCACGAGGGAGCATTTACAGAACTTGATCCTTAACATCTGCCGTCAGAGGGAACTGGCTCTTGTCCATGTCACCCATAGCATTGAGGAGGCTGTCTTTTTAGGGGAGAAGGCGCTGGTGATGAATGAAGGGAGGTTTGACCTTCTCTCGATCAATGGAGTCGGAATGGCTGCGAGAAACTCCGAATACAGAAAGAGCGATAACTTCCATCAATACTGCAATCTGCTGAGGGGACATTTAAAGAGGTAGGGAATGATCAAAGGTCGCACCTTCATGGCGATTGTAGTTGTTTTTGCCTTCTGGTATCTGCTTGCCTATGTTTTCAAAACCCAGATCCTTCCGTACCCTCACCTGGTCTTTTCAGCCCTTTTGCCCAGCCTTGGAAAAGGACTGGGGGGTCATTTCCTGGTCAGCACCTACCGGATTCTTCTGAGTCTTTTATGGGCGCTCATTCTGGCGGTTCCTTTTGGACTCTATTTAGGAAGAAGGAGAAGGATCGATGAGCTCGTTTCGCCCATGATCTATCTCATCTATCCGATTCCCAAGATCGTCTTTCTTCCCCTCATCCTTCTCCTCTTCGGATTAGGCGATCTTTCTAAGATCTTCATCATCTTCATCATTGTCTTCTTCCAGATTTTAGTGACTACCCGCGATGCGGCAAAAGGGATTGACGAAGAGCAGATTCTTTCCGTCCTCTCATTGGGCGCCCGTCCAAAGCAGATCTTTCTTCACGCCATCTTTCCGGCCTGCCTTCCGAAGATCCTCACTTCCCTGAGGATCAGCATCGGCACTTCGATTGCCGTCCTCTTCTTTGTGGAGTCTTTTGCCACGGAGAACGGTCTGGGGTTTTTCATCCTTGATGCCTGGAGCACGCTCGACTATCTCTCCATGTACACCGGCATCATGGGAATGGGGGTTCTGGGCGTGATCTTCTATGAAGGTGTGGACCGGATTGAGAGAAAGTACTGCCGCTGGATGTTCAATCCGTAAAAAAAGGGCGATCCAAAATGGATTCGCCCCGCGATGTTCTTTCTGCATCGGGATGTCAGAGGCCGGCCATCGAAAGGTTTACGATCAACAAATCATTGGACACCCTCTTAATATCCTTGGTTTTCTTCAGAAGAATTTCGATCTTTTCCTTCTGCTCCTGAGAGTTTACCATACCGAAAATCCTGACCAGGTCGCCATTCTCGACCGTGAAGAAGATGTGCGAGGTCATCAGGCCGGACTCCAGAAGCGCAGATTCAATCTGGCGTTGGAGTGAGAGTTTTTTAAGGTTGGTGACGGAGTCGATGCCACAGGATTTTATCTCTCCCGATCGGGCTCCATCAGCGATCATTTTTGCAACTGAATCGACGCTCAATTTATCGGTATTGGGAATGAGGTCATAGAGATTGGGATTTAACCAGTCTTCGTCAAAAGCAAACCGGATGAATCCCCTCTTGTCATGGTCGGAGCGGTGGATCACTCTTTCAGCCACTTCTCTGCTGACCTGCTTCTCCTCCATTACCCTCTTAACCCTCTTCTCCAGGGAGCCTGTTACGAAAACATGGAAGGCACAGTCAAAAGAGTGAAGCAAAAGCTGGCTTCCCCGGCCGAAGAAGACAGCATCGCCCTTTTTCGCCACTTCATAGATGACAGACTGGAGCCGGTCGAGGTAGATCTTAGGCTTTTCACTGAAGAATCTTTCTAACAACGCCGGGCTCTTTTCACCCAATTTTTCGATGTCGGAGAGAAAGCCCATCTCATCTGCCGCCTTGAAGAGTTCCTCCTCTCCATAAAAGGTATAGCCCAACGCTTTGGCCACCTGCCTGGCGATCTTCTCGCCACCTGTTCCGTACATTTCCGAAATGGTTACGAAATACATATTCATCGCCCTCCTTTCTTGATTTCATCCTTTATTTAATGATGATCACCCGAGATTAAATTGTCAAGGTCATCTCCGTTTTCAGGGGGAGGGTTAGGGTGGGGGTGGGAAGATTTGAGAGATATTTTTTGGGCAAGGTTATACGAATACCTCATCGGCCTTTCACCTTCTTAGTTGGAGCGACCATCGAACGGGGGTTTAATAAACGCCTTAACTCCTCCTTTGAAAAAAGCCCCTCCTCCTCCAGCACCTTCCGGATCGTCTTGTTCTGCTGGTAAGCCTTTTTGGCCAAACGCGCAGCCTCATCATACCCAATTTGGGGAGCCAGGGCCGTGACCAGGGCCAGACTTTTTTCGATCATCTCTTCGCATCGCTCCGGATCCGCCTTCAATCCTTTGACGCATCTCAGATTGAAATTATCGGCTCCATTGGCAAGGAGCCAGATCGATTCCAACAGATTGTGGGCGATCAAGGGCATCATCGCATTAAGCTCAAAATATCCACTGAGACCACCCAGAGTGATGGCTGAATCGTTTCCGATCACCTGGCTGCACACCTGGATTGTGGATTCGGGAATAACCGGATTAACTTTCCCGGGCATCATGGAGGAGCCAGGTTGAGTTTCCGGGAGGTGAATTTCTCCAATCCCACAACGGGGACCCGAACCCAGCCACCGGATGTCATTGGCGATTTTAAAGAGACTGACCGCCACGGTCTTCAAAGCCCCGCTCATCTCCACAGAAGCATCCCGGGCTCCCTGAGCTTCGAAAGGGCAGGTCGCCTTACGGAACTGTCCTCTGATCGTTTTGTTGATGATGGAGATGGCTTTTCTTGAAAACCGCGGGTGGGTATTGGCTCCTGTTCCAACAGCCGTCCCACCCAGAGGAAGTTCATAAAGGGATCCCATAGCGGTTAGAATTCTAAAGATGCCGAGCCTCACTTGCTGTGTATATCCCTCAAACTCCTGGCCCAGTCGAATGGGAAGGGCATCCTGGAGATGGGTTCTGCCAATTTTGAGAATGGGATGAAACTCCTTCGCCTTGGACTTAAGCGCCTGATGGAGGTCCCTTAAGGCAGGCAGAAGTCTTTCCAGAAGCAGGGTAACGGCGGCTATATGAATGGCAGAAGGGAAGATATCATTGCTGGACTGACACAGGTTGACATGATCGTTGGGATGGACCGGCTTGTAGATTCCTTTTTTACCCCCTAAGATTTCATTGGCCCGGTTGGCGATCACTTCATTGGCATTCATGTGAGTCGAAGTGCCGGAGCCGGTCTGAAAAACATCGATCACAAATTGTTCATCCCATCTCCCCTGCATCACTTCATACGAGGCTCGCTCAATGACACGAGCCATCCTTTTATCAAGAAGGCCTAACTCAGAGTTCGCCTTGGCCGATGCAAACTTGATGAGGCCAAGAGCATAGATCAATTCTCTTCGGAACCGGTATCCGCTCACCGGAAAGTTTTCAAACGCCCTCTGGGTGTTTGCGCCATAGTAAGCTTCCTTCGGAACCTTCACCAACCCCATCGAATCTTTTTCAATCCTGTATATTGGGTCTGACCGTAACATATTTTTTCTCCTTCATGAGGTCCTTGTTGAGAGATTTTTACACTCCATTTCAGACTTTCCCTACGGGGGCCATATAAATAGCAAACTCTTCTTCCCCATCAATGCGGAGTAGCCGGTCCAATGCTTCCTGGTCATAGGCTCCAATGGCACAGGTCCCTGCACCAATGGCTTCACAGGCAAGGTAGAGGTTCTGACAGACATGGCCTGCATCCATGGCAATGACCCTGTGAGCAGCCAGCCCGTAACGCCACTCCATCCGGTAAGGAATAGCCGTCCAGATGAATGTCAGTGAACTATTTCCTGCGTAGGGTTGGCCAAATGTTGCAGAGACGATCTTCCCCGCGAGGTTTTTCTCAGAAAACTCAAAGAGAAGCTGATGTGACAAAGGAAGATAACGATAAATCCCTGTATCGAGTCCTTCCACATGGAACACTGTCAGATAGGTTTCAAGGGCATGACGACACCCTGCGGATGGTACGGTGCGATAGGCATGTCCCCATTCGACCTCTCCCCGGGTTCCCTGGGTTGCCCAGAGGAGAAAAGAGACCTCCTCCAGTGTAAAGGGTTCTTTTTTATACATTCGGCGACTCTGACGGTTCCTTATAGCTGAGGCAAGATCTATTTTTGGAATTTGTTTCCACTCGACTGGCTTCGCCAGGTCAATTCGCAATGCATCGGTAGGGTAGGGCTTTTCGATAGGAGGGGGGTCAATTCCTCTGTTCTGGTCGGTCAGAGAAAAGTCTACTCGTTTTCGGATGCTATCTTTTAAGAAAGACCTGTACTGTCGTAATAAGTTTTTTTCCATCTTTCATTCAATCTCCAGGCTACTTCAATCCCTCTCTACTCTTATATCACAGGTTACCACATTTTGATTCATATTCAATCTTTTTCTCAAAGTCATGGGATTCTTATCCGGTGGGAGAGGTAAAACCGTTAAATTTGACCTCGGCTTTCCCTTTGTGTATTCTAAGGGTAACCAACCAAGATGGATAATCAACAAATCCAACTCAGAATCGTCGTATTACTGATGTTAGCCATGCTCGGGGTCATTTACAGCATTTTGATCTCTTCCCAGCGGACGCTCACCGGTATAAACGATTTAGATGGCATCATCGGTGTGGTGTTCGGGTTGTTCATCTGTTCCCGCCCAGCCGCCCATCTGGTGGATCTGCTTTTTTACAGGCAGTCCATTCAAAATCAGTTCTCATCGAGTCGAGCAATTGTTTTATGGATCGCCCTGAACATGTTGGTCTTGCTCATCGGTGGAATCGTCATTTTCACCGGGACGACCCGCTTCATCGGTAAAGCAGATTAAAGATAGTTTATAGAATGGAGATTTGATTGACAAAGCCAAGAGCCATCCATTATCATTTTTGAAATTTCAGGGAAAATCCGAAACTTTCAATTGTATGTATCAATTTGGATGCTTGGAAATTTAAATGTAAAATCCCACCCGGCCACCCTCCTTCGGCAAACTCAGGACAGGTTTGCCAAAGGAAGGAGAAAAGACCAAGTTGATACAATAAGGCAGATATGCGAAAGGTGATCTATGGGAAAGAATGTCGTTCAAAAAATCTTTGAGTCTCACCTGGTGAGCGGAACCCTTGAAGCCAACGGGGACATTGCCATCTCCATCGACCAGACCCTCACACAGGATGCCACGGGGACGATGGCCTATCTTCAATTCGAAACTCTTGGCATCCCACGAGTCAGAACCATACTTTCTGTCAGCTATGTAGATCACAATACCCTTCAAACAGGTTTTGAGAATGCGGATGACCACCAATTTCTTCAGACCTTTGCGGCAAAGTACGGTATCTTCTTTTCCAAGCCGGGAAACGGCATCTGCCACCAGGTCCACCTAGAGCGTTTTGCCAAACCCGGAGCCACGCTTTTAGGCTCTGATAGCCACACACCCAATGCAGGTGCGATGGGCATGATTGCCATTGGCGCTGGTGGCCTCGATGTGGCCATAGCCATGGCAGGAGGGCCTTACTATCTCAAGATGCCCGAGGTCGTCCTGATAAGATTGAAAGGGCGGCTTCGTCCCTGGGTTGCTTCCAAAGATATCATTCTTGAAATTCTCAGGCGGTTGACTGTCAAAGGAGGGGTTGGGAAGATCTTCGAATTCGGGGGGCCTGGCCTGAAGACGCTCTCCATCCCGGAAAGAGCAACGATAGCCAACCTGGGGGCAGAGCTTGGAGCAACCACTACGGTTTTTCCAAGCGATGAGCGCACCCTTGAATTTTTAAAAGCCCAGGGAAGGGAGAAAGACTGGATTCCCCTCGAACCCGATCCGGATGCTAATTATCAACAGGTAATCGATATTGATCTCAGAAAACTGGAGCCCCTGATCGCTCAGCCCTCCAGTCCGGACAGGGTGGTTCCAGTAAGGGAAGTTGCTGGGAGTGAAGTCAAACAGATCTGTATCGGAAGTTGCAATAACTCTTCCTATATGGATCTGATGAGTGTGGCGAAAATCCTCAAGGGGAAGAAGATCCATCCAAATGTCAACCTGACGATTACTCCTGGCTCGAAACAGGTCTTTGAGATGATCGCAAGAAGCGGAGCCTTGGCCGATCTCATCAGCGCAGGCGCTCGTATTTTGGAGTCGGCCTGTGGTCCCTGCATTGGAATGGGGCAAGCACCTCCTTCCGATGCGGTCTCCATTCGGACGATGAACCGAAATTTTTCAGGGCGTAGCGGGACCCCTGATGATCAGGTCTATTTAGCAAGCCCCTATGTGGCATCGGCCTGTGCATTGAGAGGGATTATTACCGATCCAAGAAAATTGAGGCAGGAGTTTCCCCGGATTCCTATGCCCAAGAAATTTTTCATTGATGACAGTATGATCCTTGCTCCATCCAAGAATCCCAAAGGTGTCGTCATCGAGAGGGGGCCAAACATCAAACCCCTTCCCACACGGGGCCCCCTGGAGGATGTGATGGAAGGATCGGTGCTTCTAAAAGTAGGTGATGATATTACAACTGACCACATCCTACCTGCGGGAGCAAGGGTGCTTCCCCTGCGGTCGAATATCCCTGCCATTTCAAAACACCTCTTTGAGAGACTGGATCATGATTTTTTTAAGAAAGCGATAGAACGGGAAGGTGGGTTTATCATAGGCGGAGAGAATTATGGTCAGGGGTCGAGCCGGGAACATGCAGCAATTGCTCCCATGTTTGTTGGTATCCGAGCCATTATGGTCAAGTCGTATGCACGGATTCACCGGAGCAATCTGATCAACTTTGGCATCCTTCCCCTGACGTTCAAGGATGAAAAAGATTATGAGAGGATTGGGCAGGGAGACCAACTCAGGATCGAAGGCATTCGTGATTGCCTGCGAGTGAACGGATATTTGAGCATCCGAAACGTGACACAGGGATGGGTCTTCGAAGTTCAACACGGGCTAAACCAGAGAGAAATCGATATCCTTCTTGCGGGAGGGTTATTAAATTATACTCGTAGAAGTGCCTAAAGTTAATTTGATTTTGGTTATTAACAGCCTCGAAGTAGTCCATTCATAACCCTACCTATCCTCCCCTTATTTAAGGGGAGGGATTTCCCCTCTTAAGTTAAGAGGGGGACAGGGGGAGTTAATTCTTTCAGGTCCACCATGAATTTCACCCATGACATCATCATTGTCGGAGCAGGCCTGGCAGGACTTCGGGCCGCGGTGGAGTGTGTGGGGCAGGCCGATGTTGCAGTGGTCAGCAAGGTTCTTCCAACACGATCTCATTCGGGTGCAGCCCAGGGAGGAATTACAGCGGCCCTTGGCAATGAGGAGGAGGACCGCTGGGAATGGCATCATTTCGATACGGTCAAAGGGAGTGATTACCTCGGTGATCAGGATGCCATCGAGATCATGGTCAGGGATGCCCCACGAGTTATCTATGAGCTTGAACATATGGGTGTTCCTTTCAGCCGCACGCCCGAAGGAAAGATTGGTCAGAGAAACTTCGGAGGACACACCCGTGACTATGGGCAAAGGCCTGTTAAAAGAGCCTGCTATGCGGCAGACCGCACGGGCAGGGTTGTCCTCGATACGCTCTACGATCAATGTCTTCGCCACGATGTAAAATTCTATCCGGAGCATTACGTCCTCTCTTTCTCCTTTGACAGGGAAAGATGCACGGGTGTGGTGGCCTATGACCTGGCCACCGGGGAACTTCTTTCGCTTCAGGCGAAAGCGGTTCTGCTAGCGACCGGAGGATGCGGGAAGATCTACAGGACGACTTCGAATGGTTTTGCCTCCACGGGAGATGGCATGAGCCTTGCCTATCGGTCAGGCATTCCTCTTGAGGATATGGAATTCATCCAGTTTCATCCCACAGGACTTTATCCGTTGGGAATTCTGGTGAGCGAGGCGGCCAGGGGTGAAGGAGGTCTATTAAGGAACCGATTCGGCGAACGATTTATGGAGCGATATGCTCCTACCGTGAAAGACCTGGCCGCGAGGGATGTCGTTTCAAGGGCCATTCTGACTGAAATCCGGGAGAAGAGAGGCATTGATGGAAAGGATTATGTCCATCTTGACCTCATCCATCTGGGGAAAGAGAAGATCGAAGAACGGCTCTGGGAGATCACCTCCTTTGTGAGAATTTATCTGGGCATCGATCCCGTTTACGAACCCATTCCAGTGCAGCCCACCTGCCATTACATCATGGGAGGTATTCCGACAGATGTCGATGGGAGGGTCTTGAAAGATGAAAAGGGATCGGTTGCTCCGGGACTTTATGCTGCCGGAGAATGTGCCTGTGTCTCGGTCCATGGCGCTAACCGATTGGGCTGCAACTCCCTGCTCGATTTGCTCGTCTTTGGGAGAAGAAGCGGGTTGGCGATGAAAAATGATGTGCTTCGGTATGGACATGGTTCGATCTCTGCAGAACCGTTGAAAAGGATGGAATCGAGAATCAAAGACTTGCTCGTCCCCAAAGGCAAGGAGAAGGTCGATTCTCTCCGTCAAAAGATGCAATCGATGATGATGGAATCCGGGTCAGTCTTCCGAAACGAGGAAGGCTTAAAAAAGGGGATCGAGGAGATCCGGACCCTGAAAGAACGGTATCAGGAGGTCGGGGTTTCCAATCAGAAGAAGGCTTTCAATTATGAGTTGATGGAGGTCATCGAACTGGAACATGAGCTCGATCTTTCAGAGGCGATTCTCCTGAGCGCCCTCCATCGCAGGGAGAGCAGGGGGGCTCATTGGCGGGAAGACTTTCCCCATAGAGCGGACCGGTACTATCTGAAGCATTCTCTCGTCCTTTTGACCGTTAAGGGTCCGGAGGTCAGGTATAAGCCTGTAAAGATCACCAAGTTTCAACCTGAAGCAAGAGTGTACTGAGGAAATTGCGGATTTCGGATTGTAGATTTCGGATTGAAAATTAGAGGCCATCTCAATAAGAGGTGGGGGATGCTCCTTAAGCTAAAGATCTTCCGTTTTGAACCGGAGAAGGATGAGAAGCCGTATTATCAAACCTATGAGGTGGAGGCTGACCCCATGGATCGGCTTCTCGATTGCCTCAACCGGATCCGCTGGGAGCAGGATCCAACCCTGTCCTTCCGGATGTCCTGCGGCCATGGGGTTTGCGGATCGGATGGGATGAGGATCAATGGCATCTGCGGCCTGGCCTGTCAGAAGCTGGTCCGGAGTTTTAATGAGGAGGTCCTGATCGAACCCCTTCCTGTTTTTAAAGTGGTGAAAGATCTGGTGGTGGACCTCAGTCCTTTTTTTCAAAAATATCACTCCATCAAACCTTACTTGATTACTAAGACGCCTCCATCCGATACTGAACGAAAACAGTCTCCTGAGGAACACGAACGGTTTGAAGAGGCGATTCGCTGTATCCTCTGCGCCTGTTGTACAGCCTCCTGCCCGGTTAACCAGAATAGGGAGACAGAGAATTATGTCGGGCCTGCGGTTCTGGTGCGGGCGTTCCGTTATCTTTTCGATTCAAGAGACGAGGCATCAGAAGAGAGGATGGGTTTGCTGGATCATAAAGATGGGGCATGGGGTTGTCAGACCCTTTGGAAATGCACTGAGGTCTGTCCGAAAGAAATTCCCGTCACAAGAGCAATCGGCCAGATCAAGAAACGGATTTATGAGGCGAAACATGAAGGGTAAGGTGATGAGGAAATAAGGAGATGGGGGGAAAAAAATGAAAGATGCCTTCGTAGTCGTTCATGGCCATTTCTATCAGCCTCCGAGAGAGAATCCGTGGCTGGAAGTCATTGAGCGCGAGGAGAGCGCTCATCCTTTCCATGACTGGAATGAACGGATTGCCTTTGAATGTTACCGGGCCAACGGCTATGCGCGGATCGTTGATGGCCAGGGAAAGATCCTCGATATCCTCAACAACTACTCCTATCTCAGTTTCAATTATGGGCCTACACTCCTTTCCTGGATTGAGAGGGAGAGGCCATTCGTTTACCAGAAGATTCTTGAAGCGGACAGGGAGAGTTTAAGGCGATTGGGCCATGGGAATGCGATTGCCCAGGCCTATGATCATTTGATCATGCCCCTGGCCAATGAGAGGGATCAGGAGACAGCGGTCCGGTGGGGGATTGCCGACTTTGAAAGGCATTTTCATCGCAAACCCGAGGCGATGTGGCTTCCAGAGACAGCGGTCAATTATCCCACGCTGAAGACGTTAATCCAATGTGGTATGCGCTACCTCATCCTGAGCCCTTTTCAGGCACTGAGGGTGAGACCTCTTGGGAGCAAAAAATGGCTGGATGTCTCCCAGGGAAAGATTGATACGACACGGGCCTATCGCTGTTTTCTCAAGGACAGATCCGGCAAAAGGCTGGAGGATCAGTCTATGGACATCTTTTTCTATGACGGGGTGATCTCCAAAGAGATTGCCTTTGGAGATCTTTTCAATGACGGAAATCGGCTCTGTCAGCGTTTTGCCCAGGCCTATGGACGCTCGAAAAAAGGGCCTCAGCTCATCCATGTCTCAACGGATGGGGAAACCTATGGACATCATAAAAAGTTCGGCGAGATGGCTCTCGCCTATGCCTTAAGCAAAGGGCTCTCAGGCCAGGGGTTTGAGGTTCTCAATTATGGGGCCTTCCTGAAGAAGTTTCCTCCCGTGGATGAGGTGGAGATCGATGAAGGGCCCAGGGGAGAAGGAAGCGCATGGAGCTGCAGTCATGGCGTTGGAAGATGGAAAGAGGATTGCGGTTGCAGCACCGGCGGAAAGCCCGGATGGAATCAGAAATGGAGAAAACCATTAAGAGAAGCCCTCAATCTTCTGAGGGATGAGCTCGGCATTCTGTTCGAGAAAGAAGGAGAGAAGATCTTTCATGATCCCTGGGAGGCGAGAAATGGTTATATCGATGTGATCATGGATCGGTCTTCCGAAAGCGTTGGCAAGTTCTTCGAACAGCATGGCTGTCAGGGTCTTGATGAGAAAGAAAGGATAAAAGGGCTCAAATTGATGGAGATGGAGAGGCATGGCCTCAGGATGTTTACAAGCTGCGGATGGTTTTTTGCCGACCTGGCAGGCCTAGAGACGATCCTCATTCTCGAACATGCGGCGAGGGCGATCCAGTATGCAGAGGAATGTTCAAATAAGGAGATTGAAAAGAGATTTCTCAAGGTTCTGGCTGAGGGGCGAAGCAACCCTCCAGAAATGGGAGACGGGCTCCGGATCTATCAGCGTCTTGTGAAGCCAAAACAGGTCACCCCTGAGCAGGTGGTGAACCACTATGCCATCTCCTCTCTTTTTAACGGTGGGGAGAAGGAGAAGAGGATCTTCTCCTTTTGTGTGGAGAAAATAGACCAGGAGCGAATAGAAAAAGATGACCGACTGCTTGTCCTGGGAAAAGCGAAGGTGGTTTCCGATGTGATTCAGGAGCCAAAGACATTCTTTTTCGGGTTGATCTCTTCTAAGGGAGGCCTTTTCCAGAACTGGATTTCTGAAGACAGAGGAACGCTTGATTTTAATAGTTTAAGGCAGAGTGGAACAGATGAATTTCAGCATGGGGAGGAGAGGTTAAAAGAGACCCTGACCTCACTACTCGGAGATCGGATATTTACGATTCGGGATGTTATAAAAGAAGAGAGGGAGGAAATCTTTCGAAAGTTCATGCAGAAGGAGATTGGGGAACCCTCACGGATTTATGAGGAAATTTTTGACAGGACAAAGCCGGCCATTGAGATTTTAACAAGGGAGGAAATGGAGATTCCCTATGAGATCCTGGTCGCCGCAGAGGTAACACTGAGCCATCGGTTGTTCCAGGAGGTCAAGGAACTCAGGAGAGATTTCGGATCGGCCATCGCAAAAGGGGCGATCGATCGAATCGTTGAAGAATCAACAAGATACGGGTGTCGATTGAGAAAAGAGGAATCCCTGTTTGCTTTGAACGAGGTATTAAGAGAGAAAATGGAATCCCTCAGGGGAACGAAATGTTCCGATCTTCCGGCTCAGGAAGGGTTGATTCAGGAGATTATCACCCTCCTCGATTTGTCGAAGGAATGGAATTTTGATCTCGATCAACGGGAAGCCCAGGATATGATGGACGGGATATTGCATGAGAGTTTAAAGTCGCTTGAGGAGTCGTGGTGGGGGGAGGGCGTTCAGAAACCCTTTCCTTCAAATCTGATTCCCCTCGCCGAGAAATTGGGTTTTAATGTGGAAAAAATCTCAAAAGCCACAGGGGTAGCAAAATAGTACTCTTGTACCCGTTTAGCGCTCTGAATCTGGCCAATTACTTTTGTGCGGGATAATTCGGACATCAGGCGACCAGAATATCAGGATGCAGAATATCAGGGTATCAGGGCCTCAGATAATGAATAACGGCTTGTTTGATTTGACCTGGTATCCTAATATCCTGATGTCTGCTTCCTGATTACCCGATCTTCTGATAACCGCTTCAAACGGCAAAAGCATTACGCACTCTTTATATTTCCCCATTTCCCTATTCCATCAATCCCCGATTACTTTTCAGCGGGAAAGGTCATCTGGCCTCCGTAATAACCCAGGAGGAGAACAATGGGGGCAAAGAGGATCATTAACATCAGGTAGAGATAGTAGGATATTTGTATCTCACCGATCCAAAATAGAATGAAGGTGACTTCAAGGGCCAGGAGGAGGATCGAAAGCTGAATCTTTCTCTTTATGAAACGTGTTAATTTTGATCTGTAATTGATCCACCAGGTCAGGAATCCTGTCGCAATGGCAAAAGGAGTTGAGATGATTCCGAGGGCGAGAAGATGGGCGCTGGTCGTGCCCAGAGAAGGGAGCATCCATATGAAGAATAGGAGATAAAAGAGGGAGGACGCCATGAGAAAAGCGATAGGAAAGTGGACCACCATCGGATGGGGATGGCGTTTTGCCATGGGAAACGTTTGAAGAAGCCCCTGAAGAAATTTCGGGAGGTGTTTTAATTCTTCAGGAGGACTTTTTTTCAGAATTCCGATTTGCGGATAGCGTTCAAAGACTTCAGGGCCATGGGGGGCGGCGGATATTTCCCCGCTCAGGTCCTTTCCTGAAGGATGCCGGTTCATATGAACCCCTTTAGACCAGAGGGGACTTTTTGAAACATCATAGACCTTTCCTTCGAAAGCGATATAGACCGGTTTTCCCTCTTTTCCATCACAGGAGAGGAGTTCTTCGGATGTGAATTCTTTCATTTTTTTCTCACACCTCACTTTTTCTTTTTTGGAGGGGGTGTTGGAGTTGAGAATCCAACCACATAATAGGTCAAAGCCCAGCGCTCCCTTTCGGAAAGCTGGTCCCACTTGACCATGGCCGTGTTCGGTATTCCCCTGGTCGTGACATCAAACACTTTTTTAATGTCTCCCTTCGCATGGGGCCATTGATTAAAGGGGATGTTAAAATCCCTGGGAGGTGGTTTGAGGGCCGAACCCAGCGGGGTTTTCCCGTCGCCCGCAGGTCCATGGCAGGAGGCACAGCTCTGCTCATAAACTTTTTTGCCGAGGTTCAGAAGCTCAGGGGTTTTTGGAGGAGGCTTTGAAGCCTGAGCGAAAACGAAGCCGGAAGAGTAGAGAATAAGTCCTACCACCACGATCATGGACAGCCATCTTTTCATATCAATCTCCTTTACCCCGTTAAAAAGTTGAAAACTTTCTAACGGGGGTTACTCTCCTTCTCCCTTTCCTCTTTCTCCGTTTCCCAGATGGAGATGACGGGGAAGAGTTTGGAAAAGATAACAAAGGCGAGTGTGAATCCTGCTGCAAGACCTGCGGTCATCGACCATTCCACCCACGAAGGCATGTAATCGCCGCGCACATAGGAAAGCCGGGGCTCAATGAAAGAGGGAATGATGATGGTGTATCGTTCAATCCACATTCCCACGATGATGCAGATGGAGGAGATCAGCAGCCCGGGCAGGGTTCGCCAGAAGATTAGAATGGGGAAAGGGATGACGAAACAGAGGACCGCCATAATCCAGAAGAGCAGGGCATACTTTCCGGTCAGTTTGCTCCACAGAACGGCCTGTTCTGCCGATCCTCCTGAATAGCCCACGGTCAGATGCTCGGCGAATGTGAAGTAAGCCCAGAGAAGGGTGAAGGTCAACAGGAGCAATCCCATATTATTGAAATGGTAGGGCTTGAGGTAGTCCTCCAAATGATAAACTTTTCTGAGGGCAAGGGTGACAACGATGATCGCAGCGATTCCAGAATAGATCGCTCCCACGACGAAGTAAGGAGCGAAGATAGTGCTGTGCCACATGGGTTGGGTTTGCATTCCGAAGACCCAGGAGACGACCGTGTGGACGCTGACAGCAATGGGGATGACGGCAACGCAGAGAATTCCGATGGCCTTTCCTATGGTTGACCATTCTTTTTCCGTTCCGGTCCAGCCAAGAGAGAGAGGCCGGTAGAGCCAGCGCCTGTTTGGAAAACGTTCCCTGAGGAGCCCGATATCGGGTACCATGAGAACATAGAGAAAGATCACGCTGACGGTGAAGTAGGTCATGATGCAGGTGAAGTCCCAGAGCAGGGGTGACTTGAACTGGGCATGGAGCGCGACCCAGTAGAACCGTGAAGAGCGGCCCAAGTCGAAAGCCCGGCCAAAGGGCGTTCCCCATCCTGCACGGGTGATCCGAAGCACTGCAGAGACGAGTGCGCCCGCATGGCTTATTCCGATGAAGAAGACGAAATTAACCAGATAAAAAGCCCATGATACAGGATGGCCCATTCCCGTTTCACCAAGGCCCGAGCGGTATTGCCAGCCAAAGGCGAAGACCGACCAGAGAAAGATGGCCGCAAGAGGGATCACCGTAGCCCAGAACATCCGGCCGGCCCGGGTCATCGGGGCAAGTATTTTCTCGTGTTTTCGGGCGATGGCCTCACTATCCATCATCCCATTCCCCTTCCTTGAGGTAGTAGACTTTGGGTTCCGTGCCGAGGTCATCTAACAGGCGAAAGGCTCGGCGGCTCTTTGAGAGCTTCAAGACCCGGCTCTTCGGATCGTTGAGGTCCCCGAACGTGATCGCCTCGGATGGGCAGGTCTGTGCGCAGGCCGGTATGACCTCTCCGTCATGGAGCTTACGCTTCTCTCTCTTTGCGTTCCACTTTGCTTTCCTTATTCTCTGGATGCAGAAATTACATTTTTCCGTGACCCCTTTCCTTCTCTTATAGACATCAGGGTTCCGGCCCCTCTTATATTCATCCGGCCAGGAGGGGGCATGCCAGTTGAAGTAACGGACCGTATAAGGGCAGTTGGAGATACACATACGCACGCCGATGCACCGGGGATAGATGTGGGCCACGATGCCTTCTGGATTTTTATAGGTTGCCTCCACCGGGCAGACCTTGGTGCAGGGAGGGTGATCGCACTGCATGCAGGGAATGGGAAAGAAATGCATCCTCACGTCAGGGTAGGAGCCTTTCACCTCTGAGATGAAATTCATCCAGAACTTTGCGCGTCCGAGTTTTGCCTCATCTTCGCCGGCAAAGAGGACATTATTCTCCTGACGGCAGGCCACCACGCAGGCCTGACACCCTGTGCATCTGTCGAGATCAATCACCATGCCCCAGCGGTACATGTGTTACCCCGAAAAGGCTACCAGACTATCAGGGCATCAGGGTATCAGGCAATGAGGAAAAAAAACCACTTCCTTCCCTTTAGCTAATTCCTGGTATCCTGATTTCCTGATAATCTGCAACCTGATCTTCTGATTCCCTGATGTCCTGAATTATGCCTTATACACCTTCACTCTTGTTGAGAAGTGAGAAAGAAAACCTCCCAGGTAATCGTAATCACTCACAAGCAAATCGTTTGGATTGATTCCCCTTCCTTTTGCCCAACGTCCATAGGCGCGATGACCCTGGCCGTAGGGGATATGGATGCATTTCGGATGGGCGCCCGGGAAGAGCCTTGCCTTTGTTTTCACCTTTCCGACTTTCGATTCAATCCAGACCGAATCACCATCCTTGATTCCCAGAGTTTGGGCCGTGTCGGGGTGGATCTCGATCCATGAGTTCCATCTCTCCTGCAGATGAGGAGCAGCGGTTTCTTGAAGATAAGGTTGATTGGCCCCTCTGCCTTCTGCCGTGGCCATCCATTTGTAGTGGATGAGTTGGAAGGGATAATCTTTTTCTTCCCCGATCAGACGCGGCTTCTCAAAGTGTGGGAGAAAAGCCTTATCCCCCTTTGCCTCGATCTTCAATTCCTTTAGAATGGCCTCCAGGTTTTTTGAGCCATCCTTTGACAACTGACGAAGCCCATGCTCCATGATTTGAGAATAGAATTCAAATCTCCCCGAAGGGGTGTCGAACTTTTTCCTCCACTCTCCATAGGGGTACGCACCATCCCACCATCCTCCACCCTCAATCAATGCCTTCCAGAATTCATCAAAGTCTTTGGTACGAATAGAACCGCGCTTTGACTTGAAGACCCCGCGGATGGATTCCCTGAGTACTTCTGTCATATCTTTCCATGGAAAAGATTTTGCAACATTTCCCCCTAATCCCTTTGCAATTTCGATCAGGACATTTCCGGTTTCCCGGACATCATACAGAGGGTTCTCCAGCACAGGACTTCTCAATCCGAACATCGATAAGCCAGGCCCGGGCTCAGGAGTGTCATCCTGCCACCGCTCGAAATAGGTTCCATCCGGAAGCACAAGATCAGCGAATGTCGTGGTTTCGTCCATAAACGGCGAGAAGCTGACGATAAAAGGAATTTTCTCCAGAGCGGTCTTGAGTTTTTCTGATTCCGGAATACTGAAAAGAGGGTTGGTGTAATAGAGAAAGAGGGTATCGATTGGATAGGGTTCTCCTCTGGCGATTCTCTCCGGAAGAATATATGGGACCTCTTGAGCAAACGGGAAGGGAAGTTTTCCTGCCCCATCGATGCGGGGTCGGGAGAGGCCCTTTTCCGCAATCGAATCTTTCAGGGGAGGCAGCCATGTTTGAAAGGGGGCCTTTCTCTGCAGGAGAAGCCCGCCTTGCCGGTCGATTGATCCCACCAGCGCGTTTAGGCTGTCAATGGCCATCTGGCTATAGGCGCCATTGGTCTGCATCCCCACCCCCCTTCCAGATATGGCAACCGAAGGCTTGTGGGAGGAAAATTCCTTTGCAAGCTGGATGATCTTCTCTTCCGGTATTCCTGTGAGGAAGGAAACCTGACCGGGGGAGTACTCCTTCAATACCAGGTTTTTAAAACCCATTCGTGGGTTACCGTTTGAGTCTTTCCAGTCATCGAAACCGAAGGTATGGCGGGAGATGAAATCCTGATCGTATGGCTTCTCTTTAATGATCCAGTGAGCGATGCCAAGGGCGAGGGCGCCATCGGTTCCGGGTTGAATGGGTATCCATTGATCGGCTTTTGAGGCGGTGAGGGAGAATCGGGGTTCTACCTGAACCAGCTTTCCTCTGATGCCAGGCCTTCCCCTTCTTAAAAGGCCATATCCACGGAGGTTAACCATCGTGGACCGCGATGCCTCCAGCAGGCTGGCTCCAAAGGAGAGAAGATAGTTTACCCCTTCCCAGTGAATCGAGAGAAATTCTTTGATCCCCATGGTAAAGAGATGGCCTTTCAGAATCCCTTCCGAACCTCTGGCCGGATTTCCCAGGTGATTAGGAGAGCCATAGGCTTCCATGAATCTTGACATCAGATCGTGCATGTGGCCACGATAGCGGCCGCCTAAAACGAGAAGCTGATGGGATTTCCCGTCCTGACGGAGCTTATTAAGTCTTTGGGTCACCTGGTCAATGGCTTCATCCCAGGAGATCTTTTCCCATTCTTCCTTTCCCCGGTCCCCTTTTCTTCTTAATGGATACCTTATCCGATCCGGGTCGTAGAGCACCTGGAGGCCGGCCTGACCTTTCGGGCAGAGCCGGCCTTTATTGACCGGATAGTCCTTGATCCCTTCGAGTTTGACCGGCCAGCGATTGACAGAGCGGATCCGGAGACCGCAACCGCTCGGGCATTGGAGGCAGACGCCAGAGGACCAGTGCTCCTCGTAGGGAATCCACTCGCCTTCCTTTGGAAGGGCGTGGAGAAGCTCATCGGGAAGAGCCATCCCTAATGTGGCAGCACCGATCATTTTCAACAGGTTTCTTCGAGAGATCTTCATCGTTTTTATTTCGGATTTCGGATTGCGGATTGCGGAATAAAATATTTAAAATTTCGAATCCGCATTCCGAATTCCGCGTTCCGCAATGAATTAGCTGGAGTGGCATGCATAGCAATCGTTGCTTGCCCCCCGCTTTTGATGACAATCCATACACCAGGCCATGTAATTTCTATCCACCATTTTAACCGGTCTCTCTTTTTTCGGTGTGAGGCCGTGACAGACCGAGCAGTCGATATTGTTCTGGACATGAATCGAGTGAGGAAAGACGACAAACTTCGGAAGATCATACATCTTTTCCCAAGGGATTTCTTTTCCTTTCTGTACGTAACGGACGACTTTAAGCGCTTCCGGCCTCTTGCTCATGGCGTCTGTGGCATGGCAGGCCTTGCAGATTTCAATGTTGGGGAGGCCTGCAGAGCGATATTGTCCGGCGTATCGGTGGCAGAAATTGCAGTTAAGATTGAGGTTCTGTGTATGGAGGATATGGTTGAACAGAACGGGTTGATCTATCGAAACCCATGTGAAAATCGGGAAAACGGAAAAGAAGGCGGTTTTGGTACGAACGGGAAATCGGTGGTAGGCCACGAGGGCAAACAAGGAAATGATCACAAGAACAATCAAAGAGAGTATCGCTTTTTTCATAACAGATTTAAAATAATACAGAATGTATTTGAACAGGTGTCAGGCTGTCAAGCGAAAAACAGATCATCACCAGCAAGATGTAGATGTTGAGTGACCTGAAGAGAGATGGTCCATAAGGATTTTGATATCCGGCTTTCAGAAGCTTCAACGCTTTCCACAATAACCACCCTCCGATGCCAAACAAGCCTCCAATGATCATTGGCGATTTTAAGATCCCAAACCATGGAACGAAGAAACTGGCGACCCCGGTTGCAAAGACCCAGATAAACAGGATCCTGTTAAATTGGGTCTGTGTAAAAAATCGGGTCAAATCCGGAAATCCCCCTTTTCTATAATCTTCCCCCAAGTGGAAGCC
>VGSS01000042.1 GCA_016874935.1 Deltaproteobacteria bacterium
CTTTATGTTGCAATACGCCGATATTCTCAAGAGGGTCCCCATTGATGATAACGAGATCTGCCAGTTTTTCCTTTTCAAGAGTCCCGATCTTTTTTTCCAGACCCAGAACCTCCGATGCCGTTTTTGTTGTTGCCACAATGGCTTGCATCGGAGTAAATCCTACTTTAACAAGTAATTCCATCTCTTTCAAATTTTCACCATGGCGATTAAAAGGGGTTCCTGCGTCCGTGCCCATAGCAATAGGAACTCCTGCCCTATGGGCTTTTTTGACGCTTTCCCAATGGCTCTTGATCACCTTCTCGGATTTTTCTACAGCATAGGCAGGCACTCCCTTTCGAACTCCTGCTTTGAGGATATGATAAGGAGCACATAACGTAGGAACGACAAAGGCTTTCATCTCCAATAATAATTCTATCGCTTCATCATCCAAGAAGAAACTGTGTTCAATAGAATTAATCCCGGCCCAGAGAGCATTTTTAATCCCCTCCGTTCCCTGAGCGTGTGTGGCTGTTCTCCTCCCGGCCTTTCTGGCCTCTTCCACACCGGCAATCAACTCTTCGAGGGTGAACTGGGTGGAACCGGGTTCCACACCTTTGGTCATGATTCCTCCGGTCGCCATCAATTTGATCAGGTCCGCTCCAGCCTTCAGTTGTTCTCTCACCGCGGCTCGCACTTCATTGACCCCATTGGCCTCGCGGCCGAACTGCCACCCATGGCCACCTGTCATGCAGACCAGCTTGCCACTGCAAAGCATTCTCGGACCCTGAAGAATACCTGATTCAATGCTATCTCGTATGGCTATATCAATGTAGTCTTTCCCTCCCATATCCCTGACGGTTGTCACTCCGGCTTCCAATGTCCGGCGGGCATGGTCAGCAGCTTTCAAGGTAAGCATGGGGAGTGAATCTTTTAAAAGAGAAGTAATTGGGTCCGGACTCCCATCCACGCAGAGATGGACATGGGCATCGATCAAACCAGGAAGGATGGCCTTTCCTGAAATATTAAATACTGTATCTTTTTTCGAAGGCGGGGATTTCTTGCCAGGGCCAACGAACTTGAATGAATTCCCATCGACAACAACCGTTCCCTTCTCAATGACCTTTCCATTTCCAATGATCACTTTTCCATTTTCAAATAAGGTTGCCATGTCTTCTCCCCAGATTTTTTGTTCTTTGTCCTTTTTATAGTTTATAGTTCATCGTTCATTGTCTCTATTTTCTATTGATTTCTCTTCGATAATCTTATCCCCCCATCTCCTCATCACCCTGTCACCCTCTCCCTCACCCTCCCCCCTCGAGGGGGAGGGGTTGGGTGGGGGGGAAATATTGTACTGTCCCGTCCGGATAGACAGCTACTTTCGCACCCTCTTTCCACTCCTCCCGTAGAAGCTCCAGAACCTCCTCCCATGTTTTTGCCCAGAGGATCGAAGGCACTTTGCCGAAGAAACAGGCTCCTGCATGATCCTTAAATGGGGCAAGGACGATCAACCTTTTCACTTTGGTCGACAGGGGCTGAGGGAGCCTTAACCCTCCCTCCCCACATCTCCCGAATTCTCCAAAAATATAGTGAACCATCTGGCCTGCCGGCTCGTTGGCAATCACCACCAGGTCGCCCCCCTCCTCTTTTAAAGAAGGAACCCCGATGAATGGGGCAACCGCGCATTCATTTGCCTTGGAGTAAGCATTGACCACAACCACATCCATGTCCCGGGCAGGGATCGTTGCATAGACCTCTTTTGCCAATTTTATCCCTTCATGATGTTCAAGGATGGGATCTCCGACAAAGAGGCTTGTGATTTCTCCCCGGAGGTTGAGGATCGCATCAATCTTCACATCGAGTCCGGCCATTCGTGTTGCCTCTTCGATGTCGAGGCGGGGAATGTTGCCATCGATTTTTCCCAGACCCACACAGTCCGGATGGGTCTTGATCAGGCCGTGATTGTAAGCGATTGAATCCATATGGGCCACGCCCGGAAGGATGATCTTTCCTCCGCCTCCAAATCCTGAGAAGGAATGGGGCACAATACATCCGATTCCGATCTTAAGGTCGCAGGCCATCACCTTTCTATTGATCGAAACAGGGGTCCCTTGGCTCGTTTTGCCCAGATAGGTACAGAAGTCAAAGGGGTGATGGTTGTAAACCGGAAAACGGTCGAGCACCTCCCCGCCAAGTTTCTTTTTGAAGTCAACCGCGGTGTGTGCGCCATGGGCCCCCAGGGCAGCAATAAAACGGACCTGGTCATCTTTGATCCCGGCTTGGCCAAGCTCTTTTAATACAAACGGGACGATCTGGGAAACCGGCGTGGGCCTGGCCATATCGTCAAAAAGAATGGCGACTTCTTTCTTCCCTATGGCCAATTCATGAATGGGAGGAGAACCGATGGGATGGGAAAAGGCTCTCTCCATCTCCTTCAATCCAAGCCTCTTCTTTTCCCCACCCTTCATCGGACAGAAGAAGATGGGCCAGGAGTTCGGGAAATCGATCTCCATCTCGGTATTCCCATACCAGAGAACTTGAGGGACTTTAACCTTCATTCTTTCCTATCCCAAGGAAGTTTTATTTCATGCCAATTCGAATTTTTAAAGTTCCTCTGAGTCCAGCCAATCCTCCAGTGATACATTTAAGTTCATGCCTCTCTTTTTAAGGAGGTCAAAGAAATCCCAAGTTGTTATATTAAGTTTTTTACACGTCTCGAGAAGGGAAAGTTTTCCCGATTGGTATATTTGTATTACCCTTTCCTGTTTATCTTCCGCAAATCCCCTCTTCATGATTTCTCTAAGATAAGCGGATTTATCGAGATTCATTTCTTTGATAAACTTCGAAAGCTCCTTTAAAAAATCATCAGGAACCCTGACGGTTGTTGGTCTTAACATTTTTTATCTCCTCTAATCTTAATAATGCTTCTGCAATAATCTCAGGGGAGTATCTCCCTATGATCCTGAGCTTATCGATCGAAGTCTTAGCATCCATAAAATCTATCTTCCCTAACTGATAAAGGGCGGTGATCACCTTGGGTGAGATAATGAACGGAATCTTTAAGTACCTGCATGCCTTTATGGCTTTGCCATCATCCGTAACTAAAATCGCATTTTCCATTTGTCGGGTTAAAATGATGGCTTCCATTTCCCCTTCTCCAAGGGTAATAGGAAATTGAAACTTCTGCTTTTCGATTGAAAACACTTCAATTTCCCTGTTTTTAACAAGTTCAGAAATAATATTTGCATCCGGATACTGTTTTAATGTTCCTTCATTTACTACTTCGTTCAATACGCCCCGTGGAATGATAACACTAAAAACTTGTGAAAGAACTTCAATAAGACCACATCTTCCGAGTAAAATGAGTGAAGAAGCATCCATAATCAATAATTTATGCATATCGCTCAATGTATACGCTTTTTATTTATTGTATACCAAGGGGATGACTCTGTCAATTATTATTTAAAGTCCGAGGTAGCTCTGGCGGATGTGCTGATTCTTCAGGAGGTCCTGGCCTGTTCCGCTCATGGCGATGGATCCGTTTTCCAAGACATATCCCCGGTGGGAGAGATTGAGGGAGTGAAACACATTCTGTTCCACCAGAAGGATGGTCGTGCCCTGTCCATTGATCTCTTTGATGATGTCAAAGATGGTCTTGACCAGAATGGGTGAAAGCCCCAGGGAGGGTTCATCGAGCATGAGAAGGGTGGGGCAGGCCATCAATCCTCTGCCGATGGCAAGCATCTGCTGTTCTCCGCCGCTCAGCGTCCCAGCCAATTGACGCTTTCGTTCTTCCAGCCTTGGAAAAAGGTTGTAAACCCAATCCATCGTTTCCTTCTTTCTCTTCTTCGCCTTGGGAAATCGGGCGCCCATCTCCAGATTTTCGATGACGGTCAAAGAAGGAAAAAGCTGCCGCCCTTCCGGCACCTGAACAATCCCCATCTCAACAATCTGTGAAGAGGAACAGAGGTGAATCGGATGATTTTCAAAAAAAATCTCTCCGCCCTTCAATTTTAAAATACCGGAAAGGGTCATCAGGGTAGTGGACTTGCCTGCCCCATTGGAACCTACCATCGAGATGATTTCTTTGGATTGAACCTCGAAGGAGACACTTCTCAACGACTGAAGATCCCCGTAAAAGACATCGATCCCGTTAACTTTGATCACTGGCAAACTCCTCTCCCAGATAAGCCTCGATCACCTGTCGATCTTTTACGACCTCTCCAGGAACCCCTTCTGCAATCTTCTGTCCATAGTTTAAGACGACCACCCGCTTTGAAAGAGCCATCAGCCCCCGCATCACATGTTCTATCAGGAGGATGGTGACCCCTCTGTGATTGACTTCCCTTAACAGCCTGATCAATTCGTCCACTTCAGTCGGCGTCAGCCCCGCCATGACCTCGTCCAGAAGGAGGAGCTTGGGTTCGGTGGCCAATGCTCGTGCCAGTTCGAGCCGTTTTCGGTGGCCAAGGGTGAGGCCGGAAGATAGGGTGTTCGTTTTCTCCTTTAAGCCTACCAGATCGATCGTCCGGATTGTCTTTTCCCGCGCCTCTTTGATCGTCTTCGCCCGGTTCAGGGCAGCCACCACCACATTCTCAAAGACCGTAAGTTCAACAAACGGCTTGACTAATTGAAAGGTTCGCACCATCCCCTTCTGGCAAACCTGATGGGGTTTAAATCCAACGATATTCTCTCCATTGAACCATACCTCTCCCGAATCCACCTTTAAAAAACCCGTGATGACATTAAAGAGGGTGGTTTTGCCGGCTCCATTCGGCCCGATGATCCCCAGGATCTCCCCCCCGTTTAGTTCAAAAGAGACCTGGGAAACAGCCTTTAGGCCGCCAAAGCTCTTATTCACTCCTTTCAGTTCTAAGAGAGGCAACTTCAAACCTCCAAATACTCAACAAATGATGCATTCGTAAAAAGCCAAAAAATACGCCTTTTTGTCATTCCGGCGAAAGCCGGAATCCAGTCTTTTCAAGTAATTATAAGTTCTCTGGACTCCGGTTCCTGCCGCAGGACCGGAGTGACGACTTTTTACGAAACCATCAACAAATATAAAAACCAAAAAAATCTCTCCCTTGATGGGATGAGGGTAAAAGGGAAATCCCTAAATTTCCTTTGATTCTCCCAGTATGGGCTTCACGATCTTCTTAATAAATGCAAAAATTCCGCCCGGAAAGAAAAGAACGGCGGCGATCAGAAGGAGTCCATAGATAACAATATGGATCCCTTCCAGCCCTGCCTTTGTGAAATAGGATCGCGCAATCTCCGAAAGCGGCGTGAGCAAAAAAGAGCCGATAAGAGGACCAAACGGCGTCCCGAGTCCTCCGATGATGGGTCGCATGATAATTTCAATGGAGACCCACATGGACATGACGCTGGTGGGGTGAAGATAAAAGATGTAATTAGCATAAAAGGTTCCGCCCAGTGCGGTCATAAAAGAACTGATCCCGATAGCAATCATCTTATACTTGAAGACATTGACCCCGAGACTTTCAGCCGCATCCTCATCTTCACGAAGGGCGACAAAGTAGCGTCCCCATTTCGAAACCTCCAGAGCCCTCACAACGATCAGAGAAAAAACCACAAAGCCCAGGGCGATATAGTAGTAAGGAAGATTTCCCCGGAAATGGAAGTTCACAAATCCCGGTTTGAAATCGACGAAGAGTCCCATCATGTGACCCAGGGGTTTGAGGTGCAAAACCGTGAGCCTTCCAATTTCCCCGAAAGCAATGGTCAGAAGAACGAAATAGACCCCTTTTAATCCAAACCGAAACCCCAAAAACCCTATGGCCAATCCAACGAGGGCGGCTCCAAGGCCTCCGACCCACATGCCGATCCATGGCGTCACACCAAATGACATGGCCAGCTTGGTGGAGATATAGGCGCCAATACCCAGATAGAGGGAGTGCCCGAGCGAAATGGGCCCTGCATATCCGGTCAGGACATTCCAGGATTGCCCCATATAGGCATAGAAGAAGATCAGGACGAAGATCCCGAGGATGTAATCGCTCACAAAATTGGGAAGAAGGAGAAGGATCAGTAATAGGATAGATAGGAAGGAATAAATGATCTTCACTAACCCTTACCTCCGAAGAGACCCTTAGGTCGCAGAAGAAGGATCAACACCATAATGCCGAAGCTGATTACCTGCTTGAGTGAACTCGGAATAAAGACCGTGCCCAATGATTCTGCAACCCCTATCATGAGACCACCGATCATGGCTCCGGGAAGGCTTCCCATCCCCCCAAGGATGACAATGGCAAAGGAGGTTAATTTGAAAGGAAAGCCGGTATGGGGTGAAACAGGCATGAGCGGGACGAGCAAAGAGCCTGCCGCGCCGACGCATGCGGCTCCTACGCCAAAACACACCGCATAGACCTTATTGACATTGGCCCCCACGATCAAAGCTCCGATGCGGTTATCCGCAGAGGCCCGGATCGACTTTCCGATATCTGTATATTTCAAAAAGACAAAGACGGCGGCCGCAATCAGGATGGCCAATATAAACGCAAGCAGTCTTGGAATGTCGATCATGACGCTGCCCAGCCATACCGTGCTCAGCGAATATTTCGTATGGGGACTGTGGGGATCAGGCCCCCAGATGAGCTGGGCCATATTTTCGAGAACCATCATCACCCCCACCATGGCGATGACCTGCATCGACTCATGAAAGGTCATGATGCGGTTGACCACGGTTCGCTGGACAATATACCCTAAGACAAACAGGCACGCCGCACTCACCGCAAAGGAGAAGAAGGGATCGATGCCTGTCCAGTTCATCAGGGTGAAGGCAATATACATCCCCCAGACGAGCATGGCCCCGTGCGCGAAATTGATGACCTTCATCACGCCAAAAATGAGGGAGAGGCCCAGAGCGATCAGGCTATAGACCCCCCCCAGAAGAAATCCACTGGTGGTTAATTGCAGGATGAGGTTGAGATCCATTTCCTCCCTTTAAACTCCCCTATCCCAGATCTGTTTTGGCATCGGATGGATATATTTCGCCTCAGCCGCCTTTTCAGGAAGCACCACCTTGATCGATTGTCCGATGATCTGAATCATGGCGGTATCGGCATTGACGTTATCTCCTCTTTCGTCAAAGGAAACGGCCAGCCCGACCATCAGATCCTGTTTGAAATAAGTCTTCTTCAAGGCGGCAACGATGTCGTCCGGCTTTGTTGATTTCGCCCTTTCCAGAGCATCTGCAATCACGAGCACACCCAGATAGGCGTATCCAGAGTTCGTATCGATATATTTTCCGGGGAATTTTTTCGAGAAGGCCGAATTGACTTCCTTATACATCTTCCCGACGGGATTATACCAGGGCACATTGTCCATGACAAAGTCGGCAAGGGCCTTCATATCCCGGATGAATTCCGGTTCATACCACCCCGGGCTTCCCGGGCTGATGATTCCCTGAAGTTCCACCCTCTGTTTGTAGAGTTCGCGAATCATCAATTTCGCATCGCCCGGCCTGGCCACGGGAAAGAGAACATCCGGCTTCAGCGCTTTGATCTTTGAAATCTCTGCGGATAAATCCTGAATGCCGAGAGGATATTCGATGTGGCCCAGCACCTCGATGGGAAATTTCTTATCCTTTAAGGCTTTGATGAACGTGGCTCCCTGAACCCGGCCGAACAGGTCTCCGGTATTGGTCACCACTCCCCTGATCTTGCTGATGTTCTTCTCCTTCATGATCTTGTCCATATAGAAGAGCATGGAGTCGGCAAATTTACTCGTCGTGGCGAAGACCCTAAAGGTGTATTTAAACCCCTTTCGTGTGATGTCGTCTGCAGCTGCCACATCCATCACAAAGGGAACCCCTCTCTGCTCACACAGAGTGGCAATGGTCATCGCATTTCCGCTGAGAAACGGACCGACCAGGCATGTCGCTCCATCCTTGATCACTCTTTCGGCTTCGGACCGGGCCACATCCTCTTTGGCTTCGGAATCGCCCAGAAGAAGTCTCAGCTTTGCTCCCCCCATTGACTTGATGCCGCCCTTGGCATTGATGTCATCCACTGCCATCTGGTTGCCTCTTCTCATGGAAATTCCGATATCGGAGAGGACACCTGTGACGGGCTGGATTGAGGCAATCTTAATCTCCGGGGCCTGGGCGCGCAATAGGGTTGGCACTCCGGCGATTGCCGTGGTGGCTCCAACGGCTGCCGAATACTTCAGAAATGTCCGACGATTCATCTTCTTCTTCATAAAAACCCCTCCTTTCAGTTATTTAAAAATGGATAGCAAAGATATTCCCCACCACTTCTTTTAAGGTGGTTATCTTTACAAATTTCAACAGGCTTGTCAACCCATAAAATCAAATTTAAAAAATCTTCAGAAACCTTGACAAGATATGGAAGTAGGTTGTAATTTAGTTTTTATAACAACAATGAAAGGAGGGATTTAAATGTTCAAACGTAGGGAGTTTTTGAAGTATGCGGGAATAGGCGGAGCAGCTGCCCTTACCACTCTATCCTCGGTAAAAGTATCCCAGGCACTGGTGAGATGGAAGATGGTGACTTCTTGGCCACCAAAGTTTCCTATTCTTCAGGACGGGGCTGAACTGTTCGCGAAAAGGGTTGAAGAGATGAGTGGAGGTCGGATGAAGATTGATGTCTTCGCTGCGGGAACGCTCATCCCAGCTCTGGGTGGCTTCGATGCGATCTCGGCCGGGACTGTGGAGATGGGAAGCAGCGCATCTTACTACTGGCCTGGCAAGGTGCCCGCCGCTCAGTTTTTCACCGCTGTGCCTTATGGGTTCACCTTTGATGAAATGACCGCCTGGCTCAATGGAGGCGGCGGGCTGGATCTCTGGAATGAGATTTACGCTCCCTTTAACCTGTTCGCCATTCCCATGTTAAACACAGGCGTTCAGATGGGCGGCTGGTTCCGAAAGGAGATCAAAACCCTTGATGATTTGAAGGGTTTAAAGATGTGCATCCCCGGATTGGGCGGCAAGGTTATGGCAAAGGCTGGCGTATCCGTCGTCCTCCTCCCAGGAGGAGAACGAGTCCCTGCCCTCGAGAAGGGAGTCGTTGACGCCGCTGAGTGGGTTGGACCCTCCCACGATCTTAGGCTCGGATTCCCCAAGGTTGCCAAATTTTACTACTATCCGGGATGGCACGAGCCGGGCTCACAGTGTGAACTGATGATCAACAAAAAGAAGTGGGACGAGCTTCCCAAAGATCTCCAGGCCATGGTCCGGGCAGCCGCTTATGAAATCAATAACTGGTCCTATGCGCAGTTTGAAGTGGAGAATGCCAAAGGCATGGCCGAAATCAAAAGGCAATTCCCTGATGTGAAATTCGTCAAATTCCCGGTCGATGTGCTCAAAGCCTTCCGAAAAATAACCAACGATATTCTGATCGAAGAAGCCGCAGCTGACAAGACAGGGGCCTTCAAGAAAGTGTATGAGGCCTATCTCAAGTTTCGGAAGGATGTTGACCCGTGGGGAGAAATTGCTTCGCGGGCCTATTTCAAGGCTGAGGAATTAAAATAAATACGTCGGGACACCCCTGATGAAATATCTCATTCGTATCATTGACCTCATCAACGAGTGGTCAGGGCGGGCCGTCATGTGGCTCGCCCTGATTCTTTTTGCGACCACCGCTTATGAGACCATGCAAAGGTACCTTTTCCGTATGACCTCTGTGGCTCTCCAGGAATCGACCTGGCATCTGTATTCCCTTCTCTTTCTTCTCGGGATGGCTTACACCTTGAAGCACGACCGCCATGTCAGGGTCGATATTTTTTATGACCGGATGTCCGACCGTCAAAAGGCAGGGGTTGATCTCTTCGCGATTCTCGTCCTCATCCTCCCCTTCTGTCTCCTGATGATCGGCTTTTCATGGAAATTCATGCTCACTGCCTATCAGATTGGTGAACGCTCCGGAGACCCCGGAGGGCTTTCCGCACGCTGGATCCTTAAAGCGGCCATTCCCGCCGGCTTCAGCCTTCTTCTGTTGCAGGGAATTTCTGAAATCTTAAAAAACCTATTCGTCTTGTTTCAGGACAAAAAAATCACCCCTACGCCTCAGAAGGATGTTGGGGAGAAGGGGGCGGCCTGATGGAATATTTAAGCATCCTGATGCTCATTTCATTAACCATCCTCCTTCTGTTGGGTGCTCACGTTGCCTTCGCCATCGGATCGACCGCCATCTTCTTCGGCCTGCTCGGTTTTGGACTCGACCTCTTCTCACTTCTTCCCCTGAGGGTCTGGGGATTGATGACCAACATGACCCTGATTGCCGTCCCCCTCTTTGTTCTGATGGGTCTCATTCTCGAACGTTCTGGCATTGCCGATGAGCTGCTTGAGATGATGACAGTCATGTTTGGCCCCCTCCGGGGAGGACTGGCCATCTCTGTGATCATTGTGGGAGCTCTTCTGGCCGCCTCAACTGGAATTGTGGGAGGGATCATCGTGACCATGGGGCTTCTCGCCCTTCCGACCATGCTTCGCCACCGTTACTCTCCGGAGTTTGCGACCGGAACGATCTGTGCCGCCGGCACCCTTGGTCAGATCATCCCTCCGAGCATTGTGCTCATCGTCCTGGGAGACGTGATGGGGATCTCGGTGAGCGATCTCTTCGCCGCATCCTTTCTGCCGGGGATCCTTCTGGTCATCCTCTATATTATCTACATTGCCATCGTCGCTCATCTGAAACCGGAGCTCTCCCCGCCTCCTACTGCATCACATCTCACCCGCGGAAAGCTCTTTCTCAATGTTTTAAAGTCGGTTCTTCCTCCGGCTGCACTCATCATTGCTGTTCTGGGCTCTATCTTTCTCGGGATTGCCACCCCTACGGAATCAGCCTCCATCGGAGTCCTCGGATCCCTCATCCTCTGTGCACTCCACCGTCGCCTCAGCCTCAAGATGCTCTATGAGGTGATGAAAGGAACCATGTTGCTCACGTGCATGGTATTTATGGTGGTCATCGGAGCAAGCGCTTTCGGGATGGTCTTCATCGGTCTGGGCGGCCAGGAGATGGTCAAAGGCTGGCTTCTCAATCTACCTGGAGAAAAGGCGGGATTCATTGTGACCAGCATGATTCTGATCTTCCTTCTCGGGATCTTCTTCGAATTTCTTGAAATCAGCCTGATCGCTGTCCCTCTTCTCGTTCCGGCGGCTCAACAGGTAGGCGTCGATTTGTTGTGGTATGCGGTGCTCATCGCCATGAACCTGCAGACCGCCTTTCTGAGCCCGCCGGTTGGGGCGAGTCTCTTCTTTTTAAGGGGCGTGTCGCCACCCGGCGTGACGATGACTCACATCTTTCGCGGGGTCATTCCCTTTATGATTATTCAGCTGGTCGCTGTCGCAATATTGATTCTCTTCCCTCAGATTGCAATCTGGCTGCCCGGTGTCAAATAGCATAGCGAATCGAACGCGGATTGACAAACCCTTTTGTCCTGAGTCTTTACCTTGCAGTTGCGTAAATATCATACGAAAAGGGAGGTGGGTATGCTGGAAAGCCTTTACAGCGGCACCTTTTATCGTTTTGCTGCTCAGGTTTCAAGCGTACGTCCAAGGTCACATCAGGTGACATCGACGGTTTCCCATAAAACATATAAATGATCCGCAATTGTAAAGGATTGGAAGCATGCCCACCTCCCTTTTCATTGCAACGTTAAGGTTTATTCATTTCAGAAGAAACTAAATGCGAACCGGAAGTTCGATGAGGAAGGTGGTGCCCCTGGGCTGGTTGTCGCGGACACGGATATATCCGTTGTGGTCGGCGATGATGGCATTGACGATGGTCAATCCCAGTCCTGTTCCGCTTTTTTTGGTGGAATAGTAAGGTTCGAAGAGCTTTCCCTTGTCTTCGTCGGAAATCCCGCACCCATCGTCACTCACTTCAAGACGAACCATCTGGAGTTTTTCGTCATAATTCGTCCGGATATTGATCTTTCCGCCCTGATCAATGGCCGCAAGGCTATTTTTGATGAGATTGATCATCACCCGTTTCATCTGATCCCGGTCGAGGTTAAGGATGGGAAGGTCGTTTGGGATAAATTGGAACCGGACATCCTTATGGGCTTCCTTAAAGAGGACCAGGGTCTCCTGAACAATTTCGTTGAGACGATTCGGGGTGGGATTCGAAGCCGGCATCCGGGCAAAGCTGGAGAATTCATTCACCATCCCCTTCAACTCTTCAACCTGCTTCACAATCGTCCGCGTGCATTCATCGAAGACGGTCCCATCTTGTTCGAGCTTCTCTAGGTACCGTTTACGCAACCGCTGCGCAGAGAGCTGAATCGGGGTTAATGGATTTTTGATCTCATGCGCAATCCTCCGGGCCACTTCCCGCCACGCCGCTACCCTCTGGGCTTTCATCAGTTGAGTGAGATCATCGAAGACCGCCACAAAACCGAGCGGCCTTCCCTCTTCATCCTTCAGGGTCGCCAGATTAATCAGCAAGGAGAGCGATTTGCCTCCGACCTGCACGGTCATCTGTTTTTCAATTGAATCTCTCTGGGACGATTTCAGTTCGTTTAACAACTCTTCGATTCTCTCCACATATTCCTTTTCGAGCGCCTCTGAAAGCCTTCTCCCAAGAACAGCCTCTCCCTTCATCTTCAACATCTGTTCGGCAGACGTGTTGATCGTGGTGATCACTCCCCGATCGTCGATGGAGATGACCCCCGCGGCCACATTCTTCAGGACAATCTCCATATATTTCTTCCGCTGTTCCAACTCGACACGGCTCACCTGAAGGTCCCCGGTCATCTGGTTGAAGGACTGCACGAGCCTCCCGATCTCATCGCCGGCCTTCATCTCGATGCGGAAGTTGAGATCTCCTTCGGCGATCCGGTGGGTCGCCTCTGCCAGCTCCTTAATCGGAACAGTGATATCCCTGGCCATACGAATGCCGAACCAGATGGCCGAAAAGACGATGAGCAGGGTAACCATCAGAAGGGCCATCATATAACTGAACTTGATCGGCTTTTTCAGAGCCTTCAACTGCTTGTAATCGACAGAGGCCTGGGAGATCTCGCGCATCTTTCCCGAAAGGCTCTTCGGCATGAAGTGAGAAGCCGCCACCACGCCGACCACTTCTCCTCGATTTGATGGATGGAAGACCGGAGCAACTCCTGTGATCATTTCTCCCTCTCCGACCGGCAGGGTCCTCGATATCTCCTTGCCTGAAAATCCCACCTCCAATAAGTCTTTCGGCGGAGAGAGGGAAATGGCTTTTAGCCCGGGTTCTTCCGCCCTGACGAAGCCTTCCCCTTCCTTAAAGAATAATCCAACGGCGCTCAAGTGATACTCCTGCCGCTTCGACTCAAGAGCCTCCTTCAGGGATGCCAGCCCGGGCTCTTTCTTTAAAATACCCTGCCTCGAGAGATGGAGGCCAATCTGCTTGGCTGAAGAGACGGTGTTGTTTGAGAAATCACGGTAATAGGTCTGCGCCACCTCCAGAGACCCCTGCAGAGACTGTTCGACCTGAGCCTTGAACCAGTGCTCAACACTGTTGGTGATAAATCCGACTGCCACGAAGAAGAGGAGAAAGGTGGGGACAAGGGTGAGGGTGATAAAGGCCACCACCAGTTTGGTCCTCAGTTTTGCTCCGAGGACTTCCCGCCTTCGTTCAAAGACCAGTTTGACCAGGTTTCGAATCACCAGAAAGATCAGAAGGAGGATCAGGATGATGTTGATGTTGATGAGACTGAAGACGATGATATTGTTGGCGATCGGAATCTGCTCTGCCACCCGGGGAATCTTCATCTCAAGGGTGGTGAGGGCCACAATCACGATGGAGATGACGCCGATGATGATCAACTCGTTTCGTCGTCTTCTCTGGTCTGGAGAAAGTTCCTTTTTCATAATGTCTGGGGTGCGGGTTAAGGTTACGGCTACGAAGCCCCTGCCTACCGGCAGGCAGGCGTTTGGATTGATAGTCAAACGGTTATAGGTGACGACGCTCGTATCGAAGCAAGAGACTTGAAATTAGAAGCTCGCGCATCCAGATTCTATTCACGAGTCTCGATACGAGCTTCGACAACGGCAAACGTCATTTTCAATTTAACGATACGGGCCCTGAACCTAATATGGTACAGGTCGGGCCTCCCTGCCTGCGGTAGGCAGGGTCACCCTTACCGTTAGAATTTTATTGCTCTTACCTATATAAAAGAGGGGGAAATTGAAGGGGACCGTAAGCCGAGTTCTGTATTTCGATCCCGCCTGTCGGCGGGGCCGAAATGATGGCCATTTATCTGGGATCCTGATTGCTCAGGACCTCAAGCGACCTTACCCGTCCCGCCTTTACTCCGTTGAAGGAATAAATTTGAATGGGCTCTTCTTATCTCCCCATATGAGGCTGTGTCGCAATAAGGGAATTGATAAAAATGTCATCCTGAACTTGTTTCAGGATCTAATTAATTCAACCAATTGCGAGACCCTGAAATAAATTCAGGGTGACAAAATAGTAATTGCGACACAGCCTCATATGGGGAGAAACGGGACCTATTGGGTCTTGCTCCGGGTGGGGTTTACCAAGCCGCTCTGATCACTCAATGCGCTGGTGAGCTCTTACCTCGCCTTTTCACCCTTATCCTGTGAAATAATATTTCACGGGACGGTATTTTTTCTGTGGCACTTTCCTTACCCCATTTCTTTGGAAATGGGGCCGTCCGCGTTACGGACCACCCTGCCCTGCGGAGCTCGGACTTTCCTCCCCCCGATCATCTCCCCCGACGGGCGGTGACGAGGAGCGGCCATCTCTCCCCCTTCAAATCCCTCCTTTCTCTCTGGTGATTCTTTTCTCAATGGCCAGATTGGCGAGAAGGTCAGCCTCTCGATTCTCTTCCCTCGGGATGGATTCGATTTCAAAGGAGTCAAATTCCTTGATATCCTCCATCACCTTCCTGTGGAGAACTCTCAGGTGAGGCTCCTTCACACGATAGACGCCCTTGACCTGCCTTTCAACCAATTCCGAGTCCGTATAGATCCGGACCGATTCTCCCCCAAGTCTCCTGGCTTCCCGGATTCCTAAGAGAAGGGCTCCATATTCTGCTTCGTTATTGGTCTTATGCCCGAGAAATCGCCCCTTCTCTGCGATCCTCTTTCCCTCCCGATCGGTGATATAAACCCCGGCGCCTGCTCTTCCCGGATTTCCCCTTGAGGCACCATCGATAAAGATGAAAAGTTCGGTACTTTTCCCGCCAGAACCCATCCTCTTCTCCTCCTTCACCCCGATAGAAATAATGCCCCGCTGCTCTTCGGTCCCGCTTATGGCGGGATTAGATTTTAGAATATTTCCGGGTTCCGCCCCGGAGAGCCGGGTTTAATGCCCCGTCCGTCGAGAGCCTCTGGGTCGAACGACTCGAATTTCTAACAGGGTTCACTTCTTTTCTCCGTTTCCATCCCAGTAGAGGATTCGATTGCAATTGGGACACCGGATGAGGGAGTTGTTCTTCTGAACTTCGATGAACATCTGAGGAGGGACATTCACAAAACAGCCCTGACAGGTCTCGTTCCTGGCGCTCACCATCCCGATTCCCTGTCGCTTCTCCCTCAGCATATTATAAAGTTTGAAGAGTTTAGATTCGACCTGTTTCGTCAGGGTCTCCTTCCGTTCTAATTTCTCCTTCCAGAGAACCTCGCCTTGGCCCATCTTCTCTTGGATCTCTCTCTTCTCCGCTTCGATCTTCTCCAGGGTGATGGCGATCTCTTTCTCCCGTTTGGAGAGCTGCTTCTTGAGCTCCTCGACCTCGTCCATGATGAGCAAGATCTCTTCTTCCACCCGGCCCACCGCTTCCTTGAAGGTTTCGATCTCGGTTAGAAGGGCCTGATACTCCTTATTGGTCTTCACTTCCGACATTTTTCCTTCTGACCGCTTTATTTTGTCCTGCTCTCCAATGAGATGTTTCTCTTTCTGTCTCCGCTCCTTCTCCAGTGATTCAAGTTTTTCCCTCTCCTTATGAATCCTCTCTTTCTCAAGGTTCTGTTTTTCATCCAACTTCTTCATCTCTTTGGGATAACGGTCTCGCTCTTCCTCGATATTCTTCAGATCGAGGTCGATCTTTTGAAGTTCCCAAAGAAGTTCCAGATGTTCCCTCAATGGCGGCCCTCCCTCTTGTCAATTATTTTATGTTTCCCCCGTTAAAAAGTTTCAACATGCAAGGGGTTTTCTATCGGGGCAAACAGAAAGAGTGCACCGGGGGGTGCACTCTTTCTCTGTCCTGCATGCCGGATGTTATTATCTCCGGGAAGCTGATGGAGATCACCCTCCTTCTTCCCAATGGGCCCACCTGGGTTCGAACCAGGGACCTTCCGGTTATGAGCCGGTGGCTCTACCAACTGAGCTATGGGCCCTATGATCATTATATTCTATCCTCTCGGGGTGTCAACCCCATCCCAATTTCGGAATGCCGATTTTTAATTTTTAACTCCACATTCCTAATTCCGAAATCCCTGCCTGCGGCAGGCAGGCACATTGGATATCAGGCCTCAAGGAAAATCTTCAATTTCTTCGCCCGGCTGGGATGTCGGAGTTTCCGCAACGCTTTGGCCTCAATCTGTCGGATTCTTTCCCGCGTGACCTCGAAATCCTGCCCCACCTCTTCGAGAGTTCGGTCGTACTTCTCTCCGATGCCGAATCTCATCCTCAGGACCTTCTCCTCTCTGGCCGTAAGAGTCGAAAGGATCTTCCGGGTTTGCTCCGCCAGACTGGTATTGATCACCGCATCCATGGGAGAGACAATGGCCTTGTCTTCGATGAAATCTCCCAGATGGCTGTCCTCCTCCTCTCCGACGGGAGTCTCCAGGGAGATGGGCTCCTTGGCAATCTTTAGCACCTTCCTCACCTTATCCAGGGGCATCTCCATCTTATCGGCAATCTCTTCCGGTGTGGGCTCTCGCCCGATCTCTTGAACGAGAACCCTTGAGGTCCGGAGCAGTTTATTGATCGTCTCAATCATATGAACAGGGATACGGATCGTTCGCGCCTGATCCGCAATGGACCGGGTGATGGCCTGGCGAATCCACCAGGTCGCATAGGTGCTGAACTTATAACCCCGCTGGTATTCGAACTTATCCACCGCCTTCATCAAACCGATATTCCCCTCCTGGATCAAGTCGAGAAACTGAAGGCCGCGATTCGTATATTTCTTGGCGATGGAAACGACCAGCCTCAGATTCGCCTTCACCAGTTCGCACTTGGCCTCCATGGCTTTCGCCTCTCCGGCCACAACGGCCTTCACAGCGGACTTCAACTTCTGAGCGGTTAACCCACTCTCCGTTTCCACCCGGCTGATCTTCTTCTGGCTCTGTTTTGCCAATCGGTCGATCTCCTGGAGATCGGCCTTGTTGAAACCTTGATCCCGGAGGAAGATCTGCGCCTTGGACTTCCCCCCCTTGATCTTCCTTAAAAGGACTCGTGCTTCCTGTACAGAGACCCCTGTATTATCTTTGACTTTTTTGATCTCGTTCTCCGCCTTCTCCATCCGGAGGAGCAACTGTTTCATCTTCTGAACAATCCGGTGGATCTGGGCATCTTTCAAATGGATCTGTTTGAGAAATTCGATGATCTCCCCCTGTTTTTTCTTTGCCTGAGCCTGAATCTTCTTCCTTGAAACACCCCTTTTTTTCAAAGTCCGTCGGATCCCCTCTTCATTGCGCCGGATCCGTTCGATCAAATCCAGAATTCTTTTCTCCTGAATCTGCTCCTCTTCAACGCTTGTTTCCTCTTCGTCCATCTCGTGGGTCACTTCCCGGATATCGATCTTTCCGGTTTTGATGGCGTTGCCTAGATTGAGGATCTCTTTGACGGCCATGGGACAGGTCAATACGATGCTCAATACTTCCCTCTTTCCGTTCTCGATCCTCTTCGCAATCTCGACTTCACCCTCACGGGTCAGAAGAGAGACCGATCCCATCTCACGGAGATACATCCGGACAGGATCCGTTGCCCTGCCGAAACCTTCTAACGCCAACTCCTCCTCATCCTCTTCTTTGTCCAGTATCTTCTCGGCCTCAACCTTCAGGCCCTGGAGATCCTCTTCCGCATCAAGGTCCATCTCATCAAACATCATGAGGACATCGTCGATCTGATCGGAAGAGACGATCTCATTCGGAGGAATCTCGTTCGCCTCATTGAAATTGACGAACTCCTTCTCTTCCCCCAGGGAAATCATCTCGTCCATCTCTTTCGCCTTTGTCTCTCTTCCCATCCGTTTCTCCTCAGTCCTTTCGGAAACCGCCCTTCAAAAGCCCCTTCTCCCTCTTCGCCATTTCCTGCCGCTCCATCAAGAGGGCTTCGAGCCCCCCCCCTTTTTTCTGCCTCTCAGCTTCCTTAATCTTCCTGAGCAAATCGCTCTCATCCTTCTTCGATCTTCTCCTCCGAATCTTCTCAATACAGTCTTTTAAAATCCGTTCCCGTTGATCTCCTTCTACGCCGTTCTCCTGAAAAGCGTATTCGCAGAGCCTTTCCTTTAGACCCTCATCAACTCCTCCCAGCGCCTCCGTGAGGTTCAATTTCCCCTTCTTCTGAAAAATCCCTTCCAGTTCCCGGCCCAATCTCTTCAGGAAAGGGCTCTCAAACTCATCCAGAATCCCCTCCCCTGAAATGGTCGGAATCAGTTCGGGGTGGTGGACCATGAGGCGAACCACGATCTCCTCGGATTTTGGTAAACTCTCTTCGGGCGGTCTCTTTTTAAGACCTTCTCCGGGTCTGGTCCGTTCCGCAGGAGTGGATTTGATCATCTCGTATAAGACCGATTCCTTAAGATCCAGTCTTTCAGCCAGAGCCCTCACATAGAAATCCTTCCGGATCTTTTCCGGAATTCTCTGGATCATGGCTATTCCTTCCTTCGCAATGCTCACTTTGCCGTCGACCGATTTCGGATCATGGGTCTTCATCAACCATTCGAAAAAAAAGTCGATGAGCGGAATGGCTTTGGCCAACCTTTCTTCAAAACCCTTCAGATTCCCCTTTTTTAGAAAGGTGTCCGGGTCTTCTCCTTTTGGAAGGAGGACGGCTTTGCCTGTCACCTCCTCTTCTAACAAGAGGGGCAGGGTCCGAAGAGTGGCTTGAATTCCTGCCGGGTCAGGGTCGAAGACGGTGATCACATTTTTCGTATATCGCCTCAGGGTCCTGATATGCTGGGTCGTCAGGGCGGTTCCAAGCGTGGCGACGCTGTGCTTCCATCCATACTGGTGGAGGGTCAGGAGATCGAAATAACCTTCGACGATGATCACCCCATCCTTCTCCGAGGCATGACGCTTCGCCGCCTGGAGGCCATAGAGAACCTCCCCTTTGTGATAGAGGCTCGATTCCGAAGAGTTGATATATTTGGGCTGCCCCTCTCCGATCAATCTGCCTCCGAACCCAACGACTCGCTGATGGAGATCGAAGATCGGAAAGATGATCCTCTTTCGAAAAGCGTCATACCAGCCTTCTTTCTTCTTTGGAAGGATTAACCCCAGTTCCCATGCCAGATCCAGGGGAACCTTCTTCTCGGTCAGGTGCTGGACCAGTCCATCCCACCGATCGGGGGAATAACCCAACCGGTGTTCCTTGACCATCTGCTCGCTGACGCTCCTCTGAGAGAGGTATTTCCTTCCCGGTTCGCCTTCTCCCTTCCGGGTCAAGAGGTCGTTGAAATATTCCGATGCCATCTGATTAATCCGGAAAAGGACTTCCTTCTTGGCCATCTCCTTCTTCTGAAGGGGCGAGGGTTCCCGTCGGGGAAGGTTGATCCCGTATCGCTTCGCCAGCTCTTTGGCAGCTTCCGGAAATGAGAAATGGCCTGTCTTCATCAAAAAAGCGAAGACATCTCCTCCCTCTCCACACCCGAAGCAGTGAAAGATCTGCTTCTCCTCGTTCACCATAAAAGAGGGCGTTTTTTCCGAATGGAATGGACATAATCCTTTATAGTTCCTTCCGGTCTTCTTCAAACTGACATAGTCTGAGACGACCTCCAGGATGCTGGCGCGGTCCCTGATCTCTGAAATCTTCTCCTCTGAGAGAAAGTCATTTGCCAAAGACTCTTACCTCAGCAGTTTAGAAAAACCCATGTCGAAACCGGGCGGGGGTGCTGGAAAAAATTAAGCTTACCCCAACTCAACCACCGTCACGCCGGCGCCGCCTCTCCGAACCTCAGCCGGAGCAACCTGTCTCACCCCCCGGTGTGTTTTTAAATACTTACCGATCGCCGCCCGCAACCTTCCCGATCCGATGCCATGGATGATCTGAATCTTTTCCAGACCGTGCAAGAGAGCCTGATCGATAAACTTATCCACCGCCGGAAGGGCTTCATCCACGGTCAGGCCGATCACATTCAACTCTGCCGGAATTTCCTCAACAGGCCTCTCACCTAACCGGGTCGCTGGCCCAGCTAAAACTTCCCTCCCTGTGCTCTCCTCCCCTTCTCCATCGGTCGGCCTGATGATGTCGTTGAGGGGAACTATCACTCTTGCCTTCTCCGTCATCACCTCAGCACGGTTGAGCAATTCCTCCACCCTCAGGAGAATTCCGTTTTTTTTAAGACTTTCGATTCTAACATGATCCCCCACCTTTAATCCACCCGCCATCGTATGAGGTCTCCTCCTCCGGATGTGGGGGAAAATCGTCTCTCTGATTTCCTGAATCTCTTTTCGGCGGACCTGAGAAGGCACCTTCTCCTTTTGCAGTTTCAGCCATACCTTCAATTCCTCTTCTACCTTCTGGGCCGCCTTCCTCGCTTTCTCCTCGGCACGCGAGAAGATCTCCTCCCTTCTTCTCTTGATCCGCTCAAGTGTCTCTTCCAGCCTCTGATGATCCTGATCCGCCTCTTCCCTCATCCTGATCCACTGAAGCTTCTGTCTCTCCGCATCCGCCTTCAGCCTCTCCAGTCCCTCCAATGCTTGAGCCATTTCCTCCCCACTCCCATTACGATGCTGGCGAGCGCTCACCAGGACCTTTTCCGAGACGCCTAATTTCTCAGCCACCAGGAAGGCATTGCTCACTCCCGATGCCCCATAGGATAGGACAAAGAGGGGTTCCAGAGTTTTTTCATCAAACTTGACCGACACATTCTCCACATCCGTATGAAGGTATCCATAAGCCTTGAGGCCATCGAAGTGGGTGGTGACCACGACCGAAGATCCTTTCTCCCTGAACAGGTCAAGAAACCCCATGGCCAGGGCAGATCCCTCTGAGCTATTGGTTCCCACTCCCAATTCATCAAGAAGGATAAGAGAACGAGGCCCTGCTTTTTCCAGTATCTCATTCACATGGAGCAAGTGAGCAGAAAAAGTGCTCAGGTTTTCCTCTATGCTCTGCTCGTCGCCGATCACGGCAAAGACCTCATCGAAGACGGCCGCTTCACTTCCCTCTGCAGCAGGGATGGGAAGACCGGATTGGACCATCAGCGTCAAGAGTCCCAGGGTCTTAAGGGCAACCGTCTTCCCGCCTGCATTGGCTCCGCTGATGATAAGGGTCCGGATGGACTCTCCCATCCGGAGGTCCACCGGAACAACCTGAGCCTCTTTCTGGAGGCTGAGGAGAGGACTTCTCGCCTCCCTCATCATGATCCTTCCATCCCCATTCAATTCGGGCCTGATCCCTTTTAAAAGGAGGGCCATTCTGGCCATGGCATAAAGGAGATCCAGTTCCCCGAAGATTTCAAAGTCGTTTCGAAGAGACTGGACTTCTCCTCTTATCTTCTCAGAGAGGTCTGCGAGAATCCGGTATTCTTCCTCCTTCTCCTCTGATGTGAGGATATTGATCTCATTGTTGAAGGGGACGGCCTGCAGGGGTTCGAAGAAGAGGCTCATCCGGCTATGGGACTGGTCATGGATGATTCCCTCGAGCCGGTGTTTGAAATCGGATTTGATGAGGAGAACATACCTTCCGTTTCTTAAAGTGATAAAATCTTCCTGAAAGATCGTCTGGAGGTCTTCCCGGCGGAGGAGGCGCTCAAGCGATTCCTTTGCCTTCTCTCTGACCGCTCCCAATCGATGGCGAATATCCGAAAGGCCCGGGCTGGCTCGATCGAGGATCTCGCCCTTGGTATGGATGGCATGGAGGATCTCTTTTTCCAGGGCCTTGAGAGAGGAAAGCTTCGAAATCTTCTCCTGAATAGAGGGGGCCTTCACCTCCGGTTTAAGGAAGAACTTCCTGAGCCCCTTCCCTAATGCCATCAATTGGTGAATATTTAGGATCTCCTGGACCTCGAGGACCGATCCTTCTACCTCCAATCTCTTCAGAAGGTCCCCAATGTCCTTCAGTCCCCTGAGGGGGATGTCCCCAACGGTTTCAAGAATTTCTTTCAGTTCGATGACTTCGGTTAATCTTGATTCAATGAGGAAGCGATCCGGGGTGGGCTTCAGGGCCAGGCACCGCTTCTTACCAAGAGGTGAGATTGAGAAATCTTTTAAAATGTCTAAAAGGGAGTGATACTCTAAAATCTTAAGGGAACGATGATCCATAAAAAAAGGGAAACCGCTTTATTGACGGGGAGGAAGTTAAGGGGAAAGCCTTTCTTTGACCAGCTGATTGATCACTTTGCCGTCTGCTTTCCCCCCTAATCTGGGCATGACGGCCTTCATCACTTTTCCCAAATCCTTTAGGGACGAGGCCTGTGTCTCCTGAATCGTCTCATCGATGATCTTGATGATTTCTTCCTGGCTGATTGGTTGAGGCAAAAAGGATTTCAGAATCTCTATCTCCATCTTCTCCTTCTCTACCAGATCGTTCCGTCCTCCAGCCCGAAACTGTTCAATGGATTCCTCACCCTTTCTCACCATCCCCTGGATGACCTTGATGATATCCTCGTCCTCCAGCTTTCTTCTCAGTTCGATCTCTTTATTCTTTGAAGATGAACGAATCATCCGGATGGTAGAGAGCCGGATCTTATCATTCGTCTTCATCGCCTGCTTCATCTCTTCGAGTAATTTCTCTTCCAAGCTCATCTTTATCCTCTATCGGTGAATTTCCGCATCCTTTTCATTGCCCGCTTCTTGGCGGTCAGCGCTTTTTTCTTCCGTTTGATGCTGGGTTTTTCATAATGTTCTCTTTTCCGAACTTCTGATAAGACCCCTGTTTTTTCAACCTGTTTTTTAAATCGCCGGAGTGCATTTTCGAAGGACTCGTTCTCTTTAATCCTGACGTCTGGCATCCATCTTTCCCCTCCTTTCATCCTTTATTTTTAACGTTAAATTATAGGATTTTTTACAATAAAGTCAAATTTTTTTACCTGTTTCGAATTGCCTCACATTAAATGTTACCCAATGAGTTAGAGAAAAGGTATCGTTGACTCATAATTCATGTTACTCGACAATTTCCCCTTTAAAGGGGGATTGCCATGAGTCCACGAGCCAGA